>JAFZQP010000001.1 GCA_017620345.1 Lachnospiraceae bacterium | reverse complement strand
TACAATGTTGAAAAGGCCGAATACGGCATCATCTACATAGATGAGATCGACAAGATAACAAGAAAATCCGAAAATGTCTCGATCACAAGAGATGTATCGGGTGAAGGCGTGCAGCAGGCACTTCTTAAGATCATCGAAGGTACGAATGCTTCGGTGCCGCCTCAGGGCGGAAGAAAGCATCCGCATCAGGAACTGATACCGATCAACACTACAAATATATTGTTCCTTTGCGGTGGTGCGTTTGACGGCCTTGAAAAGATAGTTGAGAACAGGCTTGATAAGAAATCGATCGGATTCGGAGCAGAGATAGCAAATAAGAGTGAACATGAAATAGGCGCGCTGCTTCAGCAGGTACAGCCGGAGGATCTTATCAAATTTGGACTGATACCGGAATTTGTCGGTCGTGTACCGATCTGTGTCAGCCTCGAAGGACTTGATGAGGAGGCACTCGTTAAGGTCCTGCTCGAGCCGAAGAATGCGATAATCAAGCAGTATAAGAAACTGTTCGAACTTGACGGTGTTGAACTTGAATTTGAAGATGAAGCGATACGTGAGATCGCTCACAAGGCATATGAAAAGAAGACGGGAGCAAGAGGACTGAGGTCGATCCTTGAGAGTATCATGAACGATCTTATGTTTGAGATACCGTCCGATGAATCCATCACAAAATGCGTGATCACAAAGGGTGCCGTAACAGGCGAGGGCGCACCTTTGATAGTACGTAATAACGAAAAGGTCAGAAAGAGTCTTAAGAAAGCAGAGTAGTTTTGCGAAGGATAACAAAAAAGAAATTCGCTTGTGTTATTGTAAACAGAATGGCGGTGCTTCCGGGCATGGTCATTCATTTTGATATAAAGTCCCCGCTCGGAGTCAAAGCTGTGGAAAAGGCTATGATCAAGGACCGGAGGCTTTTTGTTGTATCAGAGAGTGATAAAGAGCCGGAAGCGGACAAGGTCGATGTATATTCGTTTGGCTGCGTATGCTCGATAAAGCAGGTTGTCAAACTTCCGGACAATGTGATACGTGTTCTCGTTGAGGGTGATTTTCGCGCCAGACTCATAGAGCTTATAAACGATGATCATCTTGTGGCTGTCGTAAAAGAGATAGTGGCTCCCGATGACTGGTATATAGACAAAAATGTGTGCCCTGTATATCCGGAACTTTGCCCGGACAGCGAGGAAGCAAGACACCAGATCAGAGCCAGGATGAATGTATTAAAGGAGCTGCTCTCATCGCTCCTTACGTTCAATCCCAATATCGGAAAGACGCTAACGCGCCAGTTTGACGATTCGGAGACTCTGTCGGAGCTTCTTGATTATGTAGCGATGAATGTTCCGATGCATTTTGCGGACAGACAGTATCTTCTGTCATGCGAGACGGTCGAGGAGCGATTTATGTCGCTTATGACCGTGATGCAGCGCGAGGTTGACGTGCTGAACATCAAGACGAACATTGCCAGACAGATAAAAGAACGTGTAGATAAAAATCAAAAGGAATACGTTCTTCGGGAACAGCTCCGTGTCATAAAGGAAGAACTCGGTGAAGGAAGTACTGCGACCGAAGAGGAAAAATACAGGGAAAAGGTATCACAGCTTAAGGCAAAGGCAGATGTTAAGGAGAAGATACTGAAGGAGATCGACCGGTTCAGTCATCTTCATGACGGATCTTCGGAAGCGGAAGTATCGCGCGGTTATATCGAGACGCTCCTGGCCATGCCGTGGGACCGTGCTTCGAAGGACAACAGGGATATAAACCGTGCCGAGAAGATCCTTAACAGGGACCACTACGGGCTTGATAAGGTCAAGGAACGTATGCTTGAGTTCCTGGCGGTCCGTAATCTTACAAAAAAGGGGCAGTCGCCGATAATCTGCCTTGTAGGCCCTCCCGGTACCGGTAAGACAAGTATAGCAAGATCCGTTGCAACTGCACTTGATAAAGAATATATACGTATAAGCCTTGGGGGTGTCAGGGATGAGGCAGAGATAAGAGGACATCGAAGGACATATGTCGGGGCCATGCCCGGAAGGATAGCTGTCGGACTGAAGAATGCCGGCGTCAGGAATCCGTTGATGCTTCTCGATGAGATAGACAAGATGAGCAATGACTACAAGGGAGATCCTTCTTCGGCATTGCTCGAGGTGCTTGACAGTGAGCAGAATTCCAGATTCTCCGACCACTATATAGAGATCCCGATAGATCTAAGCGAAGTGCTTTTCATAGCAACGGCAAACAGCCTTTCCGATATTCCGCGACCTCTTCTTGACAGGATGGAAGTGATCGAGGTAAGCAGTTACACGGAAAATGAGAAGATCCACATCGCCAAGGAACATCTGCTTTCCAAACAGATGAAGAAGAACGGACTGAAGAAGGATCAGCTGGTGATAGCGGATACCGTCTGGCAGGATATCGTGAGCGGATATACAAAAGAAGCCGGAGTCAGATCGCTTGAGCGTAAGATCGGGGCCATATGCCGAAGAGCGGCCAGGATGATCTATCAGGACGGAAAGAAGACGGTCAGGGTAAACAGAGGGAATCTGTATGATTTTCTGGGAGTACGAAGGTACGAACAGGATAAAAAGAATGAGAAAGATGAAGTCGGTATCGTTCGCGGACTTGCATGGACAAGCGTAGGCGGCGATACTCTATCGATAGAAGTAAATGTCATGCCGGGCAAGGGTGAGATACTGCTGACCGGCCAGCTTGGGGACGTCATGAAGGAATCCGCCCAGGCGGGTATGAGTTATATACGTTCGATCGCATCCAAGCATAAGATATCACCGGACTATTTCAGGAAACATGATTTTCACCTGCATATTCCGGAGGGAATTGTTCCGAAGGACGGTCCTTCAGCCGGGATAACGATGGCAACGGCGTTGTATTCGGCAATAACAGGCAGGAAGGTTCGCTCGGATGTGGCCATGACCGGGGAGATCACGCTCAGAGGAAGGGTACTTCCGATCGGAGGGCTTAAAGAGAAAGTGCTGGCTGCAAAGAATGCGGGGATAAAAAAGGTTCTTGTTCCTTCAATGAATACGAAAGATATAGAAGAACTGGATGAGGAGATCACGAAAGGCCTCCGGATCGTGTATGTTTCGCACATGGATGAAGTGCTGCGTGAAGCGATCGTACAGAGAGTAAGATAATGATAATCAGGAATATAAATCTGGAGACTGTGTGCGGCGTCACGAGTAAGCTTCCGGAAAACAAGCTTCCCGAGGTAGCGTTTGCGGGAAAATCAAATGTCGGAAAATCATCGCTGATCAATGCTCTTATGAACCGTAAGAGTTATGCCAGGACGAGTTCACAGCCCGGAAAGACACAGACGATTAATTTCTATAACATTAATGAAGAGATATATTTTGTTGATCTGCCGGGGTACGGGTATGCCAAGGCTTCTAAGACTGAAGTTGAAAAGTGGGGAAAGATGATCGAAAGATACCTTCGCACTTCAAAACAGCTCAAATGCATATTTCTGCTCATAGATATCCGTCATGAGCCCGGAAATAATGATAAGATGATGTATGACTGGATCGTTTCATCGGGATATGAGCCGGTCGTCATTGCCACCAAGCTTGACAAGATAAAAAGAAGCCGGATCGATAAGCAGATCAGAACCGTAAGGACTGCACTTGGAGCAAAGGATGCGGTCATAATACCTTTTTCTGCTGAAAGTAAGCAGGGAAGGGAGGAGATATATGAAATCATCGACAAAATACTTGAAGATACTGTTTAATTACCTGTTTGCCGTCTTAATGGTGGTACTGTTCGTGATAGTACTGCCGTGGCTGCTTGGATTTCTGTGGCCGTTTGTTGTGGCTGCCATTATCGCAGCTATCGCGAATCCGCTCGTTCGGTTCCTCGAGAAGAAGATGAAGATAAGGCGTAAGGCAGGGACGGTATTCGTTATAGTCCTTACAATAGCGGCAGTTGCCGCCGCATGTTACGGAATATTATACCTTCTCGTATCCGAGATAGTAGGATTCCTTACGAGCGCACCAGATATGTGGGCAAAGGTCAACAGTTCGATAAAAAACATATCGCTCGATCTCGGAAACAGATTTGCATTGCTTCCGAAGGGATCAAAGGATGTTTTCGAGAAACTCGGAGAGAGCATATATGAATCTCTCTCGAGTCTTGGAAGTTCAATAGGAGAAAGTGCTGCGGAGGCTGCCGGAAACGGGGTTAAGAATGCACCGCTCGTCCTTATCGGGATCATAATGTGCATCCTTGCAAGTTATCTTTTTGTCGCGGAACGCGAAAAGATCGCAAAATTCATCTTTGCGGTAATTCCCGAACACATGAAGGAAAGATACTATATAGTGGTAAAGACCTTAAAGTCGGCTGTCGGAGGATATTTCAAGGCGCAGCTCAAGATAATGGTCTTTGTGTACATTGTGATCTTTATCGGCTTCCTTGTACTTCGGATCAAGTATGCCTTTATCATAGCGCTGCTGATCGCATTCCTTGATTTTCTGCCGTTCTTCGGTACAGGAGCCGTCATGTGGCCGTGGGCACTGTATCTGGTGATACAGAAGGACTATAAGTTCGCCATAGGAATGATGGTAGTCTGGGGCCTGTCCCAGCTTGTAAGGCAGCTCATACAGCCCAAACTCGTCGGTGATACGATCGGGATGCCGGCCATCCCTACGCTGATCCTGCTTTATGTGGGATTCCGTGTAGGAAGTGCTCTGGGACTGATACTTGCCGTTCCCATAGGCATGATCATTTACAATTTATACAGAGCGGGACTGTTCTCGAACTTTATATACAGTACACAGATGCTCCTGGCGGATTTCCGCAGGATGAGGATATTTACACCGGAGGAACTTGAATCCGAAGGGATCCATGAGGATAAGAACAAATGATCAGTTTACTTGCCAGGATTTTTATAAAGGATCATGCGAATACCGGAGATACGCGGGTGCGTCACGCATATGGCGTAGTCTGCGGCGCATTTGGCGTTTTCCTGAACATAGTATTGTTTGTAGCGAAGCTTACGGCAGGTATAATATCGGGATCCGTTGCGATAACCGCCGATGCATTTAACAACCTTGGCGATGCGGGTTCGAGTGTCGTGACCATGGTAGGGTTCAGGATGGCGGGCCAGAAGCCCGATCCCGAGCATCCGTTCGGCCATGGCAGGATAGAGTATGTCACCGGCCTTATAGTGTCGATGCTCATAGTTGTTATGGGCTTTGAACTGCTCAAGTCATCCGTTGATAAGATCATTCATCCTTTGGCTCCCACACTGACCCCGATAGTGGCAGCGATCCTTGTATTTTCAATCCTTATCAAGCTTTATATGTACAGTTACAATACAAGGATAGCGGAAAAGATCAATTCTTCCGCAATGAACGCGACTGCGCTTGATTCATTCACTGATTCAGTGGCAACACTTGTGGTACTTGCCAGTTCGCTCGTAGGGTATTATACGGGCTGGTACATAGACGGATGGTGCGGACTTGCCGTATCGCTTTTTGTCCTTTATGCGGGCATATCGTCAGCTAAGGATACTATGGATCCTCTTCTCGGGAGCAAGCCTTCCGAGGACTATGTGAAGGCTATCGAAAAGTTTGTTACGTCGTATGATGACGTTATTGGCATACATGACCTTGTGATACATGATTACGGCCCGGGGCGTATAATGATATCGCTCCATGCGGAGGTCAGCGCCGACCGGAACATAATGGATGTTCATGATACCATCGACAATATCGAGCGCCGTATCAATCAGACACTCGGGTGCCAGTGTGTCATCCACATGGACCCCGTTGTTGTCAATGACGCGGCAACGGACAGAATGAAGCGCCTTTGCATGCTCATAGCCAAGAGCGTTGATGAGAAGTTCACGATCCATGATTTTCGCATGGTCAAAGGACCTTCTCATACCAATCTGATATTTGATGTGGTTGCGCCCTTTGACTGTAAACTTACGGAAAGTGAGATAAGGAACACGATATGTGCCAAAGTGGAGAGTCTTCCGGGCAACCACTTTGCCGTGATAGAAGTAGACAGACCATATGTTTAGACCAGGAGATAACGATCGTGAGTAAAGAGAGAAAAAGCGGGATACTGATGCCGGTGGCATCTCTTCCGGGAAAATACGGAATAGGGACATTCGGAAAGGAGAGCTATGAGTTTGTCGATATGCTTGCGGCTGCGGGACAAAGTTACTGGCAGATACTGCCGCTCGGGCCTACAAGTTACGGTGACAGCCCTTATCAGTCGTTCTCCACTTTCGCGGGGAATCCCTATTTTATCGATCCGGAACTGCTGATAGAGGAAGGCCTTCTTAAGAAGAGCGAAGCGGACGCGTATGATTTTGGCAAAAAAGCCGATACGATAGATTACGGCAAGATATATAACAGCCGTTTCAAAATGCTGAAAAAAGCGTATTCACGCTGTGATCTGTCGTCTGACAAAGCATATGCAAGGTTTTGCAGACAGAATTCATTCTGGCTCGATGATTATGCACTGTATATGGCGGTCAAGAACGCCTTTGGCGGGGTGAGCTTCATCGAATGGGATGAGAAGATAAGAAAACGTGATAAAAAAACACTTGATACCTATAAGAAGAAATATGCCCGGGAGATCGAATTCTACAGGTTCCTGCAGTACAAATTCATGGAACAGTGGAAAGCGCTCAAGAAGTATGCAAACAAAAAAGGGATTAAAATAATAGGTGATATCCCAATCTATGTTGCCTTTGACAGCGCCGATACATGGGCCGACCCGAAACTGTTCAAGTTTGATGAGAACGGATACCCGACAGCTGTTGCGGGTTGCCCGCCCGACGGTTTCTCGGCAACGGGACAGTTGTGGGGGAATCCTTTGTATGACTGGGAATATCATAAGAAAACGGGCTACAAATGGTGGTTATCAAGGATCAGTCACTGCTTTGAACTGTATGACGTCGTCAGAGTCGATCATTTCAGGGCATTTGATGCATATTATGCCATTCCGTACGGAGATAAGACAGCACAGTTCGGAAAGTGGGAGAAAGGTCCCGGGTTCGATCTTTTCAGGGAAATAAGATCAAAGATCGGAGAGGCAGATATCATAGCCGAGGACCTCGGATTTCTGACGGATTCAGTCATGAAGCTTGTAAAGAGGACCGGGTATCCGGGAATGAAAGTGCTTCAGTTCGCTTTTGATCCGAGAGAGGATTCGGATTATCTGCCGCATAATTACGATCCCAATACGGTATGCTATACGGGAACACACGATAATGATACGACTGTAGGGTGGTATAAAGGTTTAAAAGCCAAGGATCGCCGGATGGCCATGGATTATATCAATAACTATGATCTGAAGACGAACAGGGATATAGCATGGGCGTTTGTAAAGCTTGCGATGAGTTCGGTCTCAAAAACATGTATCATACCTATGCAGGACTGGCTGGGACTTGACGGGCGTGCAAGGATCAATACACCGTCAACACTTGGCGGTAACTGGGTATGGCGCATGAAAAAAGGAGCCTTCAGTAAGAGCCTTGCGGCACAGATGCGTAAGATAACAAAACTGTACGCCAGAATGTGACCCGGCTCAATGTAAAAGGAATGTATGTATGGGAAAGAAAAAGATTTTCATTGACGGAAGTGAAGGAACTACGGGACTGCGTATAAATGAGCGGTTTGCCGGAAGAGAGGATATTGAGATCCTTACGATCGATCCGGAACTCAGAAAGGACCCGGATGAGCGAAAGAAACTCATCGATTCATCGGATTATACCTTTCTGTGCCTCCCGGATGCTGCGGCGATCGAGGCCTGCAGTCTCGCGGGAAATCCCGATACCGTGATAATAGATGCATCGACGGCTCACAGGACGGATCCGGGATGGGCTTACGGGCTTCCGGAACTGTCACCGGATTTTTTTGAGAAGATCCGAACATCAAAGCGGATCGCGGTTCCGGGATGCTACGCCTCCGGCTTTATAATGATGGCTTATCCGCTTGTTTCAAAAGGAATACTTGGGACGGACTATCCGTTTATCGTGCCGGCTCTTTCGGGATATTCAGGGGCCGGTAAGAAGGCAATAGCCGCATATGAGGCAGGTGATAAGGCCGAAGATCTTTTTGCGCCCCGCGAGTACGCACTTTCCCAGATGCATAAGCACCTGCCGGAAATGAAGAAGATAACAGGGCTCGATCATGAGCCGATATTTGAGCCTGTTGTGGATGATTATTACTGCGGAATGATAGTCAATCTTCCGATCCATACAAGGCTTATGAAAAAAAAGATGGGTCCTGCAGAACTTCGGGACGTTCTTGCCGATCATTACAAAGGACAGGCTTTCATACGTGTCTGCGAGTTCGGATGTGAGAGTGAGACGAACGGATTCCTTGCGGCGAATGCAATGGCAGGTGTTGATTACGCAAATATCATCGTAACGGGTAATGAAGACAGGATAATAGTCTCGGCGATGTTTGATAATCTCGGTAAGGGTGCCAGCGGAGCGGCCGTGGAGTGCCTGAACATATCCATGGGGATAGATCCGACCACCGGGCTGGTAGTATAAGCAGATTTCTAGATTTTTACACGGGACAGGTATGAGTTTCGATATTCCTTCCTGTCCGTGACGTCCTCATCAAACCACTTTGGAGGAACAAAAGCGTTTGCATCCTCCACAGATTCAAATTCAACTTCGGCAACAATAAGAGATTCAAAGGGCTCGGCAAATATGTCGAGCTCTATTGTATGCTGCCCGCAGGGGATAAGGTAACGTTTCTTGCGTATCACGTTGCCGTCTGATTTTCCCGCCAGGGTTTCGTATGCTTCCCGGGTAAGCGGAAGATTGTACTCCTCGTGGACAAGCAAAGTATCACTGCTGCCGATGCTTTTATATGTCATATAGTAACTGTCATCTTCACGCCTTACCCGGACCGTAGGTGCGGTCACGAGGTAAGCCTGCTCGATAACGTGATACTCATATGAGTCAAGGTCTGCGGGAAGCTTTTTGACCGTGAATTTTCTCTCTATCTCCATTCCCATGGCACTAATGAGCGTTTATCTCTTTAAGACGGTTAGCTGAACTGTTCATATCATCGACGATACTTCTGACATCATCAAGTATGAGCTGATTAGCCTCCGTGGACTGGCATGTCATTGAAGAATGCGCAGATACTTCTTCGGATATGGCCGATATCGTCTGAATGCTGTCTACGATCTCGCTGTTTGCTTTTGCCAGTTTTTCGACGATATTTGTCAGCTCATTTGAGTTGTCGCTGATCTTTCCGGTGCTGTCAACGATCCTGTCAAAACTATCGGATGTTACGGTCGCTGACTGATTTTGTATCTGATTGCTCTCAACAAGCGAATTGATGGCGTCAACAACTTTGGTTATCTCATCTGATATTCCGGAGATCAGTTTGTTGATGTTTTCAGTAGCCTCCTGAGTCTGACCTGCAAGGCTTGAGATCTCGGTGGCAACAACAGCAAATCCGCGTCCCGCATCGCCGGCTCTTGCGGCCTCGATCGAAGCGTTGAGTGCGAGAAGACTGGTCTGTGAAGCAACGGTCTGTATAAGAGATACTATCGTCTCCATCTGCTTCGTGGATGTTTTGAGCCCTTCAACTTCAGCAACAACGCTGTCACCGGCTTTTTCCGATATCTTAGACTGCTCGATGAGTTTTGCTATATTGGCACGTCCTTCGCGGATCGCTTCTACGGCATCCGAGGTATTCGCGCCGATATCCCGTGCTGCATTTGTAACATTTTCGATCTGCGTCTGGATCTCCTCGGTCTTGATCAGCTGGTTTTGCACGGATTCGGCTGTATCTGTAGTACCGGACTGTACTTCCTTCATGGAAGAGAGCGTTTCTTCGCTTGAGGTTACAAGCTGTGAGATCTTGTCGGAAACCTGGTCAACGTCATTTACAAGGGAACCGGAAACCTGCATGACTTCGTTCAGCATGTGTTCATTCTTTTCGCCGGTATCATTTATGACCTGCATCCTGTCGGCGTTTATCTCGGTAATGACTTTGTTTACAACGATCGAAAACATGGAAACAATGATCATTATCAGCACTTCTATCTCAAGATCAGCCATTGCGCCGTCCTGCCACTCCCGCAGGGAAGCATATCTTATTGCATGAATCGTAGCTATGACCGATACGCCGATACCCGAGGTCACGGAGAGCTTAAAGTCGTTGAACATTGCGCACAATATGACCGTAGGTATCGCATATACAAACACAAGGATCGTGTTAGTCGTTATGAAGCAGACTATCAGGTAGAAAAGACCGTATCCGATCGCCATAACGTGTCTGATGACCGTTGATTCGGGATCCATTTTGAAGATCACCCAGCCTATTATCATTGGGACCAGGTCAAATATCTCGACCGACAGGAACTTGCCCATTCCCGCTTCGCCCTTAACAAGCTGGATAATGTAAGCCAGACTGATGATCGACGTCAATATCGTAAATAATATCATTGCCGTCCGGTTGATACGTTCCTCATTAGACCTTGTGTTTCCCATGTTGTGTTTCTCCCTCCCGATTGTAAACGACAGAATAGCCGGCGTTGTTAATACTCATAGCCCAATGATACTATAAAAAGCATCCAAATACAAAGGATACTTGAGAAAGTGTGGTTGAAAAACTAGTAATAAGATGTAATATGATTTTAAACTAGTAATAAGATGTAATACGATTCCGAACCAGTCATGAATCTGAATCGGATGTGAAACTGATCAGAGAACCCATACCGGTGGATTAAAACCTGAAGAGACCGGACTTGAACTTACTGATGATAAATAAAATACGCTTAAATGTCATTCTTATATGTATGTTAATATCCCTCGTTCTGGTATCCTGTGACGGGACGGGGTATTCCAATATCGATAACGGGACGAAGCCTACAATACAGGTAGCAAATACTGAGGAGACCGCGGTTGAAGATACACAGCCTGCCGGGGATATCATGGAGGTACACTTCATTGATGTCGGGCAGGCTGATTCTACGCTTATCAGGATCGGTGACCATGCGATGCTCGTTGACTGCGGCGTTGATGCCGTAGGCACAAAGATCCAGTATTACCTGAAGAAACAGGGCGTTGAAAAACTGGATTATCTTATACTTACCCATCCGGACTCTGATCACATCGGAGGCGCTGACGTTATCATAACAAAGTTTGATATTGATAAGGTGTTCATGTCGCCGTTTACAAAAGACAATAATTGGTATTCGGATCTTCTGAACGCATTATCATACAGAGGATACAGTTGGAGCACGCCTGAGGTTGGGAGCATTTTCAAACTTGGTGATGCGGAGTTTACCATATTGGGACCAAACAGAGTTTATGAAGACCCCAATAACTCGTCAATCGCGTTCGTGCTCCAATACGGAGAAACCCGGTTCCTTTTTACGGGAGATGCGTCGGAAGAAGCAGAATCCGATATTCTCGCAAACGGTCTCGATATATCTGCCGATGTATATAAGCTGGGACACCACGGGAGCAGCAGTGCGTCTACGGAAGCATTTCTTGAGAAGATCAGTCCGGCATATGTCGTTATAAGCTGTGCGAGCGGAAACGATTACGGACATCCTCATGTGGAAACGATGGATCGTCTTAAGAAGTATTCGCCGCAGATCTACAGGACAGATGAGCAGGGAACGATCATAGCCTACTCTGACGGAAAGAAAATCACATGGGATCGGTCTCTGTCAACGACGTGGGCAAGCGGAACGCAGACAAAAGAAGAAATACCGCGTATATATAACGATATAATGAGTCTTGAGGCGACAGATGAGGCTGTATCCGAGCCGGGCGACAGGAGCGGTATGCCGTCAGTAACCTATGTCTTGAACACTAGATCAATGAAGTTCCACTATCCAGATTGTAAATCTGTAAACGACATGAAACCAAAGAACAGACAGGATGTAGACTGGACAAGAGAAGAATGCATCGAAGCCGGTTACAAACCATGCGGAAACTGCAAACCTTAATCATGCATTGTGACAATATAAGATGGTATTACATGCTTAATGTATGATATCATTCAATATAGACGAAAGGAGACGGATCAGCCTATGGAACAGAAGAAAAGAACTCTGCCGCAGCTGGCGAGAGAATACCCCGTTGTAACATGTATTGCGATCGTAGTGGTTTATGTTATCTGCAGAAGGACCACGCATTGGCTCTTTGCTCAGGTGTTTTCGGCAATTCCCGTACGGGAGATACTTGATATTATCTGGCCGGTTCTCATTGTAATGGCTAGCGGGTGCCTTATGGCGTACCGAAAGAGAGGATTTTGCAAAACTCTGGTGATGGGCATTCCGCTGATAATGTATGGTTTATTTTTCTTTATAGGTAATATTAAAACGCTCGTTGCGGAACCCGGTATCGAGTGGAAGTCTCCGATGATGATGATAACAAGCATACTGCCGATGCTTGCCGTGGGGTTCAGGGAGGAATCAGTTTTCCGCGGCGCAGCGGTGAATGTCATGACTGATAAATATGCAAAAGACAGACGGGGGATATTGTTTATCGTTCTGTTTACGGGATTTTGCTTCGGTATCATGCATATGCAGAATGTTTTTATCGGACAGTCGCTTAGCGCAACGGTTTCCCAGACCATTAATGCCGCATGTCTCGGAACTACTTTTGCAGCGATATATCTTCGGGGAGGAAACCTCTGGGCTCTGATGCTGATACATTCGTTCATCGATATCGGAGGAATGGTAAAAGGTCTCCTTACGAAAACATATGATATGGATGGAATAGCGATGCTTGCCAGTAAAAAGGATACATTCGATACGGTATCATTCGTATTAAAGCTTGCAATTGGGGCGGTATACGTGCTGATCGCCATGTTCCTTGTCAGAAAGTCAAAGTGTGATGAGATAATAGCGAATTATCAAAAGAATGAGGAGGTATGACTATGGTTTATGTATTTCTTGCAGACGGTTTTGAAGAGATCGAGGCACTGACACCGGTCGATCTGCTTAGAAGAGCAGGAGTGGATGTGAGCACTGTGTCCATATATCCGGGCAGGAAGGAAGTTATCGGAGCACGGAAGATATCGGTCAATGCGGACCTGACGATAGATGATATCAATGCGGATGATGCCGAAATGATAGTTCTTCCGGGGGGCATGCCGGGAACGGTCAACCTTCTTGAATGCGAAAGACTTATGGATATTGTTGATGATCATAATAAAAAAGGAAAGCGCGTAGCAGCCATATGCGCTGCGCCGGCAACGATACTCGGATCGAAGGGGATGCTCAGGGGAAAGAAAGCCACATGCTATCCCGGAAAGGAATCTCTGATGGAAGGGGCAACGGCTGTTATTGAAACGGTTGTTACCGATGGAAACATTACAACTTCAATGGGTTTAGGCACTGCCGTTGATTTTGCGTGTGAATTAATAACACTCCTGTGCGGTAAAGATAAGGCTAAGGAGATAAGGACTTCCGTCGTTGCATAGCATTTGTGAAATATTACCAAATTGACAGCTTCGTATTTGGCGATATGTGATATTGCACCGATAATATCGGTGTGATATCATTCGCCATACAAACAAAATTCTATCAGCTTATCTTGCGAACGTTCTTCGCAATGATCTCAGATTTTGTTAATCATATATCGAGTTAGGGAATGTAAATGGACGTTTTGTACGTTTCAGGGGAAAAGTCTCCTTTTCTTGTCGGAAGAGATCCCTCATGCGACCTGGTCCTTGATGATGCGCATGTATCAAGAAGACATCTGCGCTTTACATCGATAAGAAGTGATGTGGCATCTGTGGAGATTTTGGGGACTAACGGGGCTTTTGTAGGAGACGAGAGAGTAAACAAAGGACAAAAGACCTGGTTAAGGGCCGGAGATGGAATAACCGTAGGGCGGTATTTGATAGTATGGTCCGGCTGTGCGGAATCGCTTGAAAGAACGTTTGTCAGGGGTATGGTCAAACTGCCGGAACCTGATCTTACTCCGATTGAGATCGAGGGACCTCCTCAAAGAAAAGTCCCGGAAAAACCGTCAGTCATGATCGCGGCCGGCCCGGCACTGACAATGGCGATACCTATACTGCTCGGAGCAGGAAGATCTGTTGCGGTCCTATCATCGGTTTTTGCTGCCGTATGGGCTGCTGTCAATGTGCTTGGAAGGGTAAGCAGGCAGAAAACGGAGGAAAAGAGAAGGAGGAATACATATATTGCTTATCTTGAGGAATGTGAGGATAACATAAGGGACAGGATAAACGGGCTGATCAGATCATTAAACCGCCGGTATCCGTACATTGAAGGGTATTTTAAGAATGGAGGGGATGCATTCATCCTATGGAACTCAAGAGCTGACAACGGAGTTTTATCGGTCAGGATCGGAAGGGGAATAACGGATAACCCCATTATGATCAGCATACCCAAAGACCGATTCGCACAGGTTGATGATTCGCTTAAGGAAATGCCTTCGGTTATCAGGAAAAGGTACGAAAAGATCAAAAATGCCCCGGTCATTGTCACACTTACGAGCGGGACGCTCACAGGCTTCGTATTATCGGGCGGGAGGGACCGCAGAATACTCGCATCAGTTATCCTTCAGCTGGCAAGTGAATATTCACCTGAAGATATAAGTATTTCCCTTAAACTAGAACATGAAATGATGCGGTATTACATGTGGACTGCAATACTGCCACACTGCCGGAGAAACGAGGTTACAGCACAAAACGTGGCAGCATCCGTTCTGATCACCGATGACGACCGGACGGCTTATGAACACATTTCAGACAGTGCGGTCATTCTGGTAAGATACGGACCTGAAGATATTCCGGCCGGTATGATACAGGTATTGAACGATCCAGCGCTAAAAGACGGGATAAGATATGATAAGGTGCCTCGCAAATTGTGCTTTTCATATGCGTCAGCCCTGTCAAGGCTGTACGGTGTGAGGTATGAAGGCGGCATTCCGGACAGGGTGCCGTTGGGACAATTGCTGGCGGGCGATCATACGATCGCCGAAAACTACAGGAACTGCGATATCGCAACACATTTCGATGCACCTATAGGGATCGGACCGGACGGTAAGAAGATCATCCTGGATCTTCATGAAAAGGCAGCAGGACCGCACGGCCTTATTGCCGGTACTACCGGAAGCGGAAAGAGTGAACTTCTCACAACTCTGATCCTTTCTTTCTCCGCAAGGTATCCCGCGGATAAACTTGCGTTTTTCCTTATAGACTATAAGGGTGGCGGAATGTCTAATCTCTTTTCGGAGTTGCCACACGTTCTCGGCAATATCTCAAATCTGTCGGCATCAGAGTCACGAAGATCGATGATATCCCTGAAAAGTGAGAATATCAAAAGACAGAAACTGTTTGCCGGAGCCGGCGTCAACAATATCAATGATTATACAAGACTGTATGACGAAGGGAGGGTTAGCGTACCTCTGCCGCATGTACTGGTCATTGTTGATGAATTCGCGGAACTAAAGAAAGAAGAGCCGGATTTTATGGACAGACTCATCAGTATATCGCAGGTGGGTCGGAGTCTTGGCATTCATCTGATACTGGCAACACAAAAGCCTTCAGGCGTTGTTGACGACAAGATAAGGAGCAATACAAGGTTTCGCATAGCGTTAAGGCTTGTGGACAGCTCGGATTCGATGGATATGCTTCACAGACCGGACGCTGCGGCGATCAGAGAATGCGGAAGAGCATATCTTCAGGTCGGGAATGATGAGGTGTTTGAATGTTTCCAGAGCGGATATGCCATGTGCCCCGCCGATGACCGTGATGAAAGACCACACATTTACAGGGATCTGTTGCTTGACGAAGAGATCGATACCGGATATTGCGAAAAAACCTGTTATGGCGTAAATCCCGAAACATGGTTTGACAGGATCATAAAGGAGATTATATGTGCAGACAAAGAACTTGCGATCGCTAAACCGGCAAAACTTTGGCTTCCCATGCTGCCGGGGATAATAGAAGATGATACGGCAGCAGCGGTATTTGACAATCCGTATGAGCAGACTTATGAGCGCCTTGTGGCGGATATACGCAAAATGGGTCATATATGGATAACCGGAAGGAGCGGAAGCGGAAAAAGCGAATTTATGTACACTCTCCTTGATCGGATAGCTGATGGAGCCTGTGTCTATATTATCGATCATGGCGGAGGGGTGCAAAAAGATCTGTCGATACGGAATTCATGCGGCGGTTACATATCGGATGACAGACCTGACGAAATAATCAGGATGACAGGGTTTATATGTGAAGAACTTGCCAAAAGAAGAAGGAATCGCGACAAAGGATATACGCCTTGCGTTCTCGCTCTTGATAATTATACAGAGATCATCGCGGCTGCGGATCCCGAGGTTTATGATCACCTGATGCGGATACTTGCGGTCGGGAAGGGAGCCGATGTTCTGGTCGTTGCAACGTCTGTATCGTTGCCGCCGGCGGCGGTCGCAAAGTTCATAGATACGGGATTTTTCCTCGGGAACGGGAATACATATGCAGTTGCGGATTTTCTTAAGTCCCCGGCAAGGGAAATACCGTCCGTCCCCGATATACCCGGACGCGGAGTTGGGGCGTTCGGAGGAAGGATATTGGAATTTCAGGCTGTAAGGTCCAGTAAATACAACGGTAAGGCTCCTCCGGACAGCATTGTGGCTGTTAAGTATCCGCATATACCGGACAGACCGGAACTTGATGATCTTCTTACAGACGCATTAACATGGCATCTTCAGGCAAATGACCATACCGGAATATCTGCTCTTCCGATAGGATACGAGTTAAAAACCGGGAAACTGTTTGGCATACCGCTTGACATCAGGTGCGTCCTTATCGGTGGAAAGCCATACTGTGGAAGGCATACGCTTCTTTTTAACATATCTGTGACCGCAGCTGCATACGGCATTGACTGCGTGAACGCTTCATCATATGAGGAACTCATCAGTATACTTAAGGGCCCTTCGGCCAGGAAGATCATAACGACAGAAAGCATAACGGATATTCTCGACGGTTTTTATGGGGAAACAAGAAGTCGGGACGAGGAAGATGAACTTGCCGCCTTTTTTGAAAATCCGCTCTCAAGACTAAACAGGGCAGACGGTAACAGGATCATCATAGGGATCGTCGATAATGAGACAGCGATGAGGCACTCAGGAAGAAAAATATATGACGCCATGACAAAACATATGTTTGCAATATCATTCGGAGGGTGCCTTGATGAAAACAGGATTTTTGACTTTTCATACCTTCCGTTTACGACCCAACAAAAATCACATAAGAGGGGAACTGCAACAATTCAAAAATATGACGAAAAAACGTTTTACGGGGACATAATCTGCCCTGAACTTATCAATGTGGATAACTCGTAAATGCAGCAAAACAGAGGTTTAGTAACGCGTGGTATTAATAGAATTAGCATTTCCGAAAGAGAAAAAAAGACTATGTGCAAGTGTAAATGAGAATATGTCTGTCGGAGTATTTTTAAAAAAAATGAAGGAGATCTTCAGAATAAAAAACGGTCGTATTTTAATGCTTTCACTGAAAAAAGATGCCTCGGATGACATGACGGTAAGTGAGGCCGGTTTGTTTAACGGATGTACTGTGGTGATCGAAAATGAAGATTATGAATGTTGATTATCGCGGGTTACGCGAAAAGACAAAAAGAATGGCGCAGATCTGTACGGAGTTGTCAGCACAGATATGTCGGATCTCGGAATACGTACAGAACCTGGACATATTCTGGGATGGTGATGCCAACGACGCATATAAGCTGAAAATAAGCGAAGATCTGGTAACGATGGGCACAGATGCGCGCAGGGCGTGTAATACGGTAAAGATCATGAGGTCGGTACTGGATATCTATATGAGAAATGAAAAGGAAGTAAAAAGGAGGTTAAAGATTTGATCAAAAAAACGAAAGAAGAGATTGAGATCGAGTTTTCGAGAGCGATCGATCAGGCACTTGAACTCGAACATCTGGCCGATGATCTGAGCCGTATGGCAAATAATCAAATGGGATCAGCTCTGCTCGTACTGAAGAACAGTTGGCGAGGTGATACAGGTGGGTCAATGGAACTCGCAGGAAGGAGGACAACAGCCGAAATATACAGGACTGCAGACGATCTGATAAGGGTTGCCAGGAACATCAGATCGACCGCTGATATTGTATACAGGGCAGAAAAAACAGCTAAATATTTATGCATTTGACCGGAATAGTCGATAGTTATGTAAACAAGAAAGGAGAACAATAACAAATGTCATTTTATCAGATAGACAGTAAGCAGTTAAGAGCAAAAAAAGATGAACTTGCCAGTCTTATCCAAAGATTTTTACAGGAAAAAGAATCCTTGTGCGGAAATGAGGTCGCACTCAGGTCCATGTGGGAGGGCGAGGCAAATGATGCGTTTCACTCGGAGTTTATGAGAAATGCCGGACGCATGGATACTTTTGTAAAAGTGATAGATCAATATGTTCGCGTGATCGAATCGGTAGCAAACAGATACGATATGGCTGAGCAGAACAATGTAGGGAGGGCAATCTGATGAATGCAATGCTTAAGGTGACACCGGAAAAGTTAATAGAGACCGCAGGAGAATTCCAGAACACTGAGTCGAGGATAAGGAGCCTGACAAGGGAGATGATAGCGATAGTGGACAGTTTCAAACCTATCTGGCAGGGGGAGGCGGCAACGGGTTTTTCCAATAAATTCGCGGCCCTGTCCGATGATATGGAGAAACTGTACGCCCTTATAAGGAAGCACGCTGATGAACTTACGGAAATGGCGAATGAATACAGACAGGCAGAAGAAGAGAGTGCAAATCTTGCTGCAGGTCTTACAACGGAGGCTGTGATTTGAGTATGCGCGTTTGCGGACAGACACTTGTCCTGATAGATAATGATGCAACATGCGATCCTGTGAACCAAAAGCTTGTGAGGGCGACGCTTAAGTATATGTTTTACCATTGCCCGGAAGACAGAGCTTTCTGCCTGAATACGTATGATCATGACATCACAAAAACCGAGGAATATATAAATGATCAGGCGGATCTTGCCTGTATGGTCGACGGTATAGAGTTTGAGCCGAAGGATTCAAACCTCTGCGATACGATCTGCGAGGTTATCACGAGGTGGAAAGAGTCTGATTTTGCATGCAGGGATATTGTGGTGTTTACAGACGGGCTTGAGGGAGATTCGCTGTATCACGAAAAAGAAGAGCTTTATTATCTGACGGAAAAGAATGAATATCCGGTGTACGTTGTTATGCTCGATCAGGAAAACAATGCCGGAGCAAAAAAGGGTCTGTCCGCAATAGCGGTCACAAGCGGGGGAAAGTTGTTTGAAACCGAATTCGAAGGATCGGATGCGGAGGTTGACAGACAGCTGTCAGAGAAGATATTCGGCTCGATGCAGGAATATGCCGAGGTAAACTGGAAGAAGTATGAGGAGACCGAGGAGGAAGACACAGATGAATATATCGGGCAGGAATATGATGACGAAGCCGAAAGGACAGATGAAGAGTATACAGAGGATGAGGTAGACTCCGAACAGTACATGGCTGAGGCGGGAACGGTCGACCGGGTTGTATATGAATATGACAAAAAGCCGGGTTTTTTCGAAGGAAGTACTGCGCTCATACTGTCTGCCGCCCTGATCTTTGGCGGGCTGTTTATGGCATTCATGATCGCGCTTGCGGTTGCAAAAAGAAGAAACGATAAGAATTCTCCGTCAGGTGTTTTGCCGGAAGATGAAGAAGACAGTTACTTTGCAGATTACGAGCTTCAGGATATGGGCAGCAGGACGATCTGCCTGGATGGTGACGCAGATGACGGGGATCAGGCAACAAGGCTTTTATGCGGCAACGGACGAGTGGTCACATTGATTGACAGGACACGGGATAAAACCATACGTATCGCGGTTGACGGCCGGATGACGATAGGACGGGGAAACTGCGATGTGGTGATTGCTGATGATGCACTCTCAAGGAGACATTGCGAACTGTATGAAAAGGGTGATGCGATCCGTGTCAGGGACCTTTCGAGCGCGAACGGTACGATAGTTAATGGGATGAAGATTGCCGACAGGAGCCTTTCCGACGGTGATGAACTGACGATAGGAACGAGTACTTATACAGTGAGGTTGTGATGGAAGGAGCTTATACACAGCAGGAACTTCTGCTGTTATCAAATTTCGTATACATTCCCGCATGCCTGTCTGATGAGCCCATAGGTGATATCATCGAGTCGTACAGGGATCCCGGCGGCGGATTTACGCCAGAAAGCGTATACCCTGCTGCAGCCGGAGGCGGCATGAGCCTTGAGGACGTCTGCTGCGTTTTTACCGAAATGGACAAGAGGATCCGGGAGAACCCCGAATTTGGCAGGATCTCCATAAGCAGAAAGCTTGAAGAAAGCAACGTAAGAGCGCTGTGTTATACGGATCCGAAGGATGAAAACCCCGTTGTCGCTTTTCGCGGTACGGGAGGTACGGAAGATGCCTGGACGGATAATTTTGAGGGAGCATTCTGCTCCGATACCGATATCCAGCGTACAGCCAATGATTTTATCGAGCATGAATGCGGCATCTACAGGGATATTGTCGTGACCGGTCATTCAAAAGGCGGAAACATGGCCCAGTATGTGACCGTAAAGCAGCGGGAACGGGTGATGGAATGTGTGTCATTCGATGGTCAGGGGTTCGGAGACGGGTTCAGGGAGCAGAATAAGAACGATATCGAAGTGGCGTCGCCGAAGATAATCTCTGTCAGTGCATACAATGACTTTGTAAATATCCTTCTTACGGCGATCGCCGGAACGACGATATACGTGGCTAACGAGGCGACGCTTGCAGATGCCCATTCTTCGGTTTCGCTACTTAGGTGCAATGAGTTTGATGAGAACGGTGATTTTATCACAACAAGAGGCCGGGGTGTTCTCTCAGGGATCCTTGAGCGCATCACAAAAGTATTGTGCAGCGGCCTTGATCCGCTGACGAACAGAGGCAAGGAGGACATGTCCCTGGTGGCGGGAACTGCGATATCTCTTGCTCTTACCACTCCGAAAGAAGAACTTGAAAACGGGGTTGTTGCGCCGACTATGGGCCTTATAGGAGCAAAAGTTGCCGAGAGGATCGGCGAAGCGTGCCGGATCGTCATTGATGAGGTACCTCTTGAATCAAACAGTATATATTTTGATGCCGGTGCCGTACGCTCTGCTGCAGGAACCATCAGTGAGCAGATACACTGCATTGACAGGGTCAAAAGAGGCGTGGAATCCGTAAGGCAGGATATGGCGTATACAATATCAACGCAGATATTTGCGGACCGGGCTCTTTTGCAGGTGTGTGAGAATCTGGAAAAGATAACGAATAAGTTAAGCGATTTGGCAGAAACAATCGAACAGGTGGCTTTGTGTTATACACTTGCGGAAAACGAGGCGGCATCAACTGTCGAAGCGGGATTTTCGCATATTTAATGCCATTGTCTTTATTATGGAGTTCTTTTGCGTATATGAATAGTGGACAGTATCGCCGCTTGTGAGCCGGAACCCGTTATCTGTCACATCTTCTATGTGACGGATATTTACGAGATCCTTGCGGCAGTGGATAAAGCATCCGTATGTTTCACATTGTTTTGCCAGTGATGATATCGAATCGGTCATATCAAGTAATTCACCGTCTGCCAGGCATACCCGGGTAAGAAAACTGTCAAGAGGGTATGCGCGGACAAGTTCGTCATATTTGATGAAACGTGTATCTTTCTGGCATCTTATCTCGATCAGAGGTGTTTTTCGCCCGACCCAGTCGGCGGCGACATCTATAAGGTGGCTTATCTGCCCTGCATTTATAGGCTTTTCAATGTATATTATGTCCTCGGGAGCGTTTACATATGATGTGTAGCCTATAGTGGACTGACACAGAACTATCGGGGCCAACATGCCAAGATGGCGCAGTTTTTTAGCGATATCCATCCCGTTTGACACACCTTCCGTAACATCGATAAAGAAGATGTCATATTTGATCGGGGTGGCCATAAGGGCTTCCTCGCTGCCGAAAGAGTCTATATAGAGAACGTCATTATTTTCGTGAAGGCGTTTGTCTTTTTCGCGTTCCAGGAGACGTTCGGTCTGTTTTCGGTCGGCTATGTTGTTATCGCATATCGCGACGTATATCGTCATGATGGTTCTCCGAACAGTATCAGTTGCTAAAGGATCCGGAATTCAAGCGGTGCAATAAAAAGAAAATAAACAAGGATGAGCACCTGGATGACAAAAATAATGGGAATTCCGATATAAAACCGGGGCTTTTGAGTCTTGTGATGAAAGACCCTCATACCCAGAAGGCAACCGAGACTTCCTCCAAACAGAGCAAAGAGAAAGAGGGTTGCTTCGGGTATGCGCCATTTGTTACGTCTGGCTTTTTTTTTATCGATCGCCATTGACAGAAAACCTGCTATATTGACGACCGCAAGGTAAATGACAATATAGGAGATGACTAACATATCATTTGCCCTTTTCGACCTCCTGCATCTTCATTGCACGGACTTTGCATGAAAGACCGAACAGGTTGATGAATCCTGTTGCATCATGATGATCGTAAAGATCACCTGTTGTGAAGCTTGCTATGCTCTCGTTGTAAAGAGAATACGGAGATGTTGTACCGGCCTTGATGATGTTGCCTTTGTACAGTTTGAACTTTACTTCTCCGGTAACATATTTCTGTGTACTCTTGATGAAAGCACATACGGCTTCGCGAAGAGGGGTGAACCATTTGCCTTCGTATACTATCTGAGCGAGTTTATTCCCCATGTCTTTTTTGACTGCATATGTATCGCGGTCAAGTATGAGCTCCTCAAGCTGCTGATGAGCTTCCATGAGGATTGTTCCGCCGGGGGTTTCATATACACCGCGGGATTTCATGCCAACAACACGGTTCTCAACGATATCAACAATGCCTATGCCGTGTTTGCCGCCGAGACGGTTAAGTTCACGTATGATGTCGGAAACCTTCATCTTCTTACCGTTGATACCTGTCGGTATGCCGGCTTCGAATGTCATTGTCACGTATTCGCCCTCATCAGGTGCTTTTTCCGGAGAAACACCGAGAACGAGAAGATGATCGTAGTTGGGCTCGTTTGCGGGATCTTCAAGTTCAAGTCCCTCGTGACTGATATGCCACAGATTACGGTCGCGGCTGTAACTGTTGTCGGCAGAGAAAGGAAGATCTATACCGTGCTGCTTGCAGTATTCTATTTCGGACTGTCTTGAATCAAGAGTCCATTTGTCATCACGCCATGCGGCGATTATCTTAAGATCCGGGGCAAGAGCCTTAATGGCAAGTTCGAACCTTATCTGATCGTTTCCTTTGCCTGTGGCTCCGTGACATATGGCGCTGGCCCCTTCCTTGCGGGCTATCTCAACGAGACGCTTTGCGATGACGGGTCTTGCCATGGATGTTCCGAGCAGATACTTGTTCTCGTATACGGCGCAGCCCTGTACGCAGGGAACGATGTATTCATCGCAGAATTCATCAACAACATCTTCTATATACAGTTTTGTTGCACCGCTTGCTTTTGCACGCTCATCAAGGCCGTCAAGTTCGCTTTCCTGTCCGCAGTCTATACAGCAGCAGATAACATCATAGTCATAATTCTCTTTGAGCCAGGGGATGATGGCTGTGGTATCAAGCCCGCCCGAGTATGCAAGGATAACTTTTTCTTTCATGATAATTCCTCCGGATTCTGATCTTTTAATAGAATGTGTTCACACACCGTAAACAATACTACACCTTTGCATAAAATGCAACACATTATTTTTGAAAAACCGAAAGAAAATTTCAGAAAACAGTTGACATTATAGAAAAAATCCATAAAATGGTGTTATGCATAATATGCACATTCAAATGCATAATATGCAAATATCATGAATAATATTTGATTTGAGTTATTCATGTGTTTATTGTAAAATCAGAAAGATGATCAGGAAGAATGATACCATGAACATAAGGCTTATGACGCTTGAAGACTACGAAGCCGTGCATTCGCTCTGGATGACGATAAAAGGATTTGCCATCCGTTCGATCGATGATTCACGGACGGGAGTTGAGAGGTTTCTTAAAAGAAATCCGACCACCAGTGTAGTGGCGGAGGAAAACGGTAAAGTGGTCGGAGCGATACTCTGCGGTCATGACGGAAGACGCGGATGCCTGTATCATGTATGCGTTCATCCGAACCACCGAAGACGCGGTATAGGTAAAGCAATGGTCGTGTTCTGTATGAACGCATTGAAAAAGGAAGAGATAAGTAAAGTCAGTCTCATAGCATTTACCGCGAATGATATCGGAAACGCATTTTGGAACACGATAGGCTGGACAAAACGTGAAGATCTGAACTATTACGATTTTGTTCTTAATTCTGATAATATAGTAAGATTCAATAAATAAGCATATGATGAAATGAGGTTGGTTCATGAGTGATATAAAACAGACAGATGGATCCGTTACGGCGGCAAAAGGATTCAAGGCTGCCGGAGTCGCAGCAGGCATCAAGTATACGGATCGTAAGGATATGGCAATGATCTTCTCGGAGGCTCCGGCGACGGTAGCGGGTATGTTTACCTCAAACGTCGTTAAGGCTGCACCGGTGAAGTATGACATGAAAATAGTGGAGAGTTCTCCGTTTGTTCAGGCAGTCGTGGTCAATTCCGGTATCGCGAACGCCGCTACATCTGATAAGGGGATGGACGTTTGCTACAGGACTGCCGAGTATGCCGGATCGGTTCTTGGGATACCTGCAAATGCGGTGCTTATCGGATCCACTGGCGTTATAGGTGAGCAGATACCGATAGACAGGTTAACGGCAGGGATAGATGAGCTGGCAAAAAATCTGTCGGATTCAAGGCAGGCGGCAGCGGATGCCGAGGCTGCCATAATGACTACGGATACCGTCCCGAAGGAGATCGCGGTCACGGTGGAAATAGGCGGGAAGACGGTTACGATCGGCGGAATGAGTAAGGGAAGCGGTATGATCCACCCGAATATGTGCACGATGCTTGCTTATATATGCACAGACTGCGATATATCCCAAAAGATGCTGAACCTGGCTGCGAAGACTGATATTCCCGATACGTTCAATATGATATCCGTTGACGGAGACACATCAACTAACGATACATATCTCATACTTGCCAACGGTCTTGCAGGTAATCCGAAGATCGAATGCGAGGGAGATGACTTTGATACATTCATGAAGGCACTGCATTTCGTGGATGAGTATCTTGCCAGGAACATGGCAAAGGACGGAGAAGGTGCGACCGCGCTGTTTGAAGTAAAGGTGAAAAACGCCGATACGAAGGACAACGCAAAGAAACTGGCAAGGTCGGTCGTCTCATCATCTCTTTGCAAGGCAGCGATATACGGTCACGATTCCAATTTCGGAAGATTTTTGTGTGCAATGGGTTATTCGGGAGCTTCATTCGATCCCGAAAAGGTCAGCCTCGACTACGAGAGCAGAGCCGGCAGGGTAAGGGTCTTTGAGTACGGTTCTAAGACCGCGTATTCGGAAGAGGAGGCGGGCAGGATATTGTCGGAAGACGAGGTGACTGTCATCATCGATATGAACAGCGGAAATGCCACGGCAACAGCATGGGGATGTGATCTGTCTTACGATTATGTTAAGATAAACGCCGATTACAGAAGCTAATGGGCGACACACCGATCAAATAAAGTAAGGAGAATCTAAATGGAAGAGATATACAAGGAGAAATACCTTCAGAAGGCCGAGGTGCTCATAGAGGCACTTCCGTATATCCAGCAGTTCAACAGAAAAGTCATAGTTGTTAAGTACGGCGGAAGCGCTATGGCTGATGAAGAACTCAAGAAGAATGTTATCAAGGATGTCACGCTCCTTAAGCTTGTTGGTTTCAAGCCTATCGTTGTCCATGGCGGAGGTAAGGAGATCTCGGCATGGCTCGGAAAAACAGGCAAGAAGAGTGAATTCGTAAACGGCCTGCGTGTTACGGATGAGGAAACGATGGAAGTAGCCGAGATGGTACTTGGCAAGGTAAACAAGTCTTTAGTTACTATGGTGGAAGAACTTGGTGTAAAAGCCATAGGTATATCGGGCAAGGACGGCGGTCTTCTCAAAGTCGAAAAGAAACTTGCGGACGGTAAGGACATCGGATTTGTCGGAGAGGTTACAAATGTAGACACCAAGATACTCGAGGATCTTCTGGAAAAGGATTTTCTCCCGATAGTGGCTCCGATAGGTCTGGATAAAGATTATAACACCTACAACATAAATGCCGACGATGCGGCATGCGCCATTGCAAAAGCCATGGGTGCGAACAAACTGGCATTTCTGACGGATATTGAAGGGGTATACAAGGATCCCGATGATGCGTCGACTTTTATTTCAAGACTCACGGTCTCCGAAGTGGATGCGCTCATTGATAACGGCTTTATTGGCGGAGGTATGCTTCCTAAACTGAAGAACTGTACGGACGCCATAAAGAGCGGCGTCAGCCGGGTTCATATACTTGACGGCAGAAAACCTCACAGTCTTTTGCTTGAGGTGTTCACCGATACCGGTATAGGAACAATGTTTTTTAAGGATGAAGAAAAATGAATACGCGGAATATAATCGAAACGGCAGAAGAATATCTGCTCCATACATATAATCGTTACAATATCGTATTTGATCACGGCGAGGGTGTCAGGCTCTATGACACCGATGGAAAGGAGTATCTTGATTTTTGCTCCGGTATCGCGGTTTATGCACTGGGATACGGGAATAAGAGGTATGAAAAAGCCCTTACGGATCAGATACACAAGATCACTCACACTTCCAATTACTATTATTCCGAACCTCTTGCCAAGGCCGCCAAAAGCCTTGTGAAGGTATCGGGAATGAACAAGGTGTTTTTTACGAACAGCGGGGCCGAAGCGATCGAGGGAGCGATCAAGGCAGCAAGAAAATATGCCTATAATAAGGATGGAAATACCGACCATGAGATAATAGCGATGGAGCATTCGTTCCACGGGAGGACATTCGGGGCACTTTCGGTTACCGGAAATGCCAATTATCGCGAGGCTTTCCGGCCTATGATAGGAAATGTTCTGTTTGCGGATTTCAACGATTATGAAAGCGTTGAATCCTTAGTCAGCGATAAGACCTGTGCCATCATCATGGAAACGGTCCAGGGTGAGGGTGGAATATATCCGGCAGATAAGGATTTTTTACAAAAGATCAGGAAACTCTGTGACGAAAAGGATATCCTGCTCATACTTGATGAGATACAGTGCGGGATGGGAAGATGCGGAAGCATGTATGCATATATGCAGTACGGTATTAAGCCGGATATACTCACGACCGCGAAGGCCGTCGGATGCGGCGTTCCCGTCGGAGCATTCCTCGTAAACGAAAAGGTCGCAGGGAATTCTCTTGTTGCCGGAGACCATGGGACGACATACGGTGGGAATCCGCTTGCCTGCGCTGCGATCGCCGAGGTACTTAAGATATTTGATGATGATAAGATAATAGATAATGTCAATAAAGTAGCTCCTTATCTTCAGAAGAAGCTCGAAGAGATCGTGAACGCACATGATTTTCTTCTTGGGCAGAGGGGGCTTGGACTGATGCGCGGTATAGTGTTTGATACGAAAATGAAGTCGCCGAAGGATGTGGTATCTTCCGCGCTTTCAAACGGACTGGTATTGATCACAGCCGGCACTGATGTTGTACGATTCCTGCCGCCGCTTGTCATCACCTGTGGTGATGTTGATGAGATGGCAGAAAAGCTGCAGAAGGCTCTTTCGGAGTGAATATGATAAAAAGACTGATCTGTGCCGTTCTTGTACTGGCACTTGCGGGATCGTTGTGGTATGTAGCCGGCACAACGGATGATCCTATGTATTCTGATGAAATAACTGATGAGACGGGGGTTCCCGCTGCGGATGAGGCGGGAACGGAGTCTGTTTCATATGTTGATGACGGAAGTCTTACTTTATGGTATACGGATGAAGCACTTACGGACTATCTGTCGTCTGTGGCTCTGTCTTTTCAGCAGGATCAGGGCATAAAGGTTAATATCGTTCTCAAAGACGGTGTCATGTTCCTTGAATCGATAAATGACAGTTCGCTTGAGGAGCCTGCCGATCGCACGGAGCCGATGCCCGATCTGTATATCACCAGTCATGATAATCTGCTCAAGGCCTATCTTGCCGGCCTTGCTTCCATAATCAGCGATCCCGAACAGGTCGTTACGGAGGAGATGTACCCCCTGACATCGATCAATGCCGTGACCTGTTATGATCATCTTGTTGCATATCCGCTCTATTATGAGACTAATTTTTTCCTGTATAACAAGACATATATGGCGTCGATCGCCCAGAACAGGATCGAGGCTGAGGCTGATATCATAGAGGGTGAGGAGGCTACAAAGGAACTTCTTGAAAACGGAGAGCCCGAGGAGGCAGCGGAAGAGACCCAAACAGATCTGTCAGAAGTCGCAGAGGAGGACTATGAATCCGCCAATCCCATGGGAGAAGAGGATTCCACGGCGGATCAGGAAGTACTTGAAAGACTGGCGACCATGATCCCTCAGACGATCGAGGATATCAAGACATTTGCGAACAACTACGATGCCCCCGAAGCCGTTGAATCGGTATTCAAGTGGGACGTAACGGATATTTTCTATAATTATTTCTTTGTCGGAAATTACATGGATGTGGGAGGCGCGCATGGCGACAATGCATCCATATTCAATATATACAACAGTCAGGCGGTTGAATGCTTAAGAGCCTATCAGGCCATGAACCAGTTCTTCTCGATAGACCCTAAGGTTGATAACTACAACAGTATCCTGCAGGACTTTATAGACGGTAAGATGGTATTTACCGTGGCAACTACCGATGCGATAGCCCGCATACATGAGGCGAAGAACAGAGGTGAGTTTGACTTTGAATACGGGGTCAGCACTCTTCCGGATATTTCAAGCCTGCTCAAGGCGCGCGGACTGTCCGTAACGGATGCTGTCGTGATAAACGGATACTCGGAAAAAAAGGATACAGCCAACAGGCTGGCTACATATCTGGCAAACTACAAGGCTTCCGATCTGTATATGAGATCCGGAAAGGTCAGCTGCTGTAAGGGAGTGGAATATGAGGATTCGGAGATAGCGAACGTTATGGCCGAATATGAAAAATCAATGCCGCTTCCGAAGATGGTCGAAGCCAGCAACTATTGGGTGCAGCTTGAGATAGCTTTTACAAAAGTGTGGAAAGGGGCCGATCCTGATGAGACACTCAAAGAACTCTCAGACACGATAGGCGCACAGATAGAAGAGATAAGGGCAAATCTGCCGACTCAGGAATCATTCGGAGTGGGCGGTGGATCATATGTGAAGTAGGACATATTTTCATCACAATTTCGTCACAGTTTCATAATCTTTATGATGGAAAATATGATCAGTTTCGGACATGAAGAAAAAGTCTGAGTGAAAAAAGGAACAGAAACTTGACGAAAGGAAGGTAAATATTATGGGCAGATTTTTTAAGAAGGTCGGAATAGGAGCAGCCATTGGGCTTGCTTTCGGTATAATGGCATCGTTCAGTTTTATAGGGATAACAAGACTTGTCAATGCTTTCTTCCCGGGTAAGACCGAGGTTTCCGCAAAGTTTGAAGCGGGGACCGATAAAAAAGATGAGAAGGCTGAAGATACAGCCAAAGAAGAGAAGGTTCAGGAGGAGAACAAGGAAAGCGAAAAAGTCGAAAGCGCGAAACTCACAAAGGCCGTAGACGATCATACGATCTCAAGAGGCGGCGGAGAAGTGGGAATGAGTGTTACCGAGCTTGCCAAGAATAATCTTCCGTGTGTCGTATCGATCACTAATACTTCGGTAAAGCAGCTCAGAGATATGTGGGGAAACGGTATCAGGGAATATGAGAATGTTTCAAGAGGAAGCGGTATCATAATCGGAGAGACCGACGATGAACTGCTGATCGCCACAAACAGCCACGTTGTTAACGGTGCAGATTCTATCACGGTAGGTTTTGTTGATTCGGAAATATATGATGCCACGGTAAAAGGCGAGGACAGCGAGATCGACCTTGCGGTTATAGGGATCAAGATGTCGGATATCAAGAAATCAACGCTTGATGAGATCAAGATAGCCGTGATCGGTGATTCGGATGCGCTTGCTGTAGGTGAGCAGGTTGTTGCGATCGGTAATGCAGTAGGCTATGGGCAGTCGGTAACGACCGGAATAGTGTCCGCTCTTGACCGTGATGTTCCTGATGATGATGTTGATACGAAGTATATCCAGACTGATGCTGCCATCAATCCCGGTAATTCAGGCGGAGCACTTCTTAATATGAAGGGCGAGGTCATAGGTATCAATTCGGCCAAGATAATGTCAACATATGTTGAAGGAATGGGTTATGCCATCCCGATGAACACAGCCAATCCCACAATTGAGACTCTTATGAACAGAAAGACGAGAGAGAAGGTTGATGAGGATAAGGCCGGATATCTCGGAATAACCGGTGTATCGGTGGATGCACAGACATCCAAGATGTATGACATTCCAGAGGGAATATATCTCCAGGAAGTTCTTGAGGACGGACCGGCCGAAAAGGCAGGAATGCTCAAGGGAGATATAATCAAGAAGTTTGATGGTGTATCCGTGACAACGATAGCCGAGCTTCGGGAAAAACTTGATTATTACGAAGCCGGAGAAAAGGTCGATCTTACAATTTGCCGTCAGGAAGACGGGGAATATAAAGAAAAGACCGTGACGGTTAAGCTTGAATCGCGTGAAGGAGCAGGACTTGAGTCAAAAGACGGCAAGGATAAGGGCTCTAAGCAGGAAGAAGACCGGGAAAGCGGTGCACAGGAAGAAGATGAGATGAAGGATTATTACAACTCACTTCCCGATGAACTTAAGGAATTCTTCTACGGATTCGGCAGATAATAATGCGGTATCGGAGAACTCGGAAAGAGTGATCCTATGAATAAAATGAAAATCAAATATTGTGTTGCCGTGGCGGTCATCATGATCGCTGCGGCTTTTTGTGGCTGTAACGATAAAGCCGAGGTTGTGAAACTGGGCGATGCCGGTATAGAACCGGCGACCGAAGCCGCTGATCCGCAGAAAGAAGTCGTATCAAAACGCGATGAAGCAGTGGTCAAGGTATATGTATGCGGGGCGGTAAGATGCCCGGATGTGTATACGCTCGATCCGCAGATGCGCATAGGAGATGCGGTGGCTGCTGCCGGAGGGTTTACGGATGATGCTGGGAGCGGATATCTGAATCTTGCGGCAAAGATAACTGACGGACAGAAGATCTATATCCCCACGGTCACGGAAGTCGAGGAGGCCCTGGAGGCCAATGAACTCTATACGGCATCGGTTGACATAACAGAATGCGCTCCGGGAATCACTTCAATGACTGAACAGGCTGATACGAACGGATTGGTTGATATAAATTCTGCGGACAGAGATACATTGATGACCCTGCCCGGGATAGGACAGTCCAAGGCTGACAAGATAATAGCCTACAGGGAGTCAAACGGAGGCTTTTCCTCTATTGAGGACATCATGCTCGTTGCCGGTATAAAAGAGGGATTGTATAATAAAGTAAAAGACAGGATCTGTGTCAGATAAAGTACTGCATGAAACGGAGAACCGATAATGAACATACTCGTAGTTGATGATGAGAAACTGATCGTTAAGGGACTGGCATTTTCGCTGGAACAGGACGGGAACACTGTAGACTGCGCTTTCGACGGGGAGGAAGCGGTCTCTAAGATCAGGGAGAATGATTTTGACATAGTGCTTCTTGACCTGATGCTTCCGAAACTGGACGGATATGAGGTATGCAAGATCGTTCGCGAGTTTTCACAGGTGCCCATTATAATGCTGACTGCAAAAAGCGAGGATGACGATAAGATCATGGGCCTTGAGTATGGTGCCGATGATTATATCACCAAGCCTTTTAACGTTCTGGAACTTAAGGCAAGGATCAAAGCGGTCATGAGAAGAATAAGCCATGAATCAGGTGACCGGCAGTCAGACCAGAAGGATGTCATATCGGTCGGAAGTATAAGACTTGAGATAAATAACAGACGTTGTATTATTAAGGACAGGGAATACAATCTGACATCAAAAGAATTCGAGATACTCGCGCTTTTATGCAGCAATCCGGGTGTTATTTTTTCGAGGGAAAAGCTGCTTGGCATAGTATGGGGAAGCGAGTACCCCGGAGATGTGCGGACTGTTGATGTACATGTTCGAAGACTCCGTGAGAAGGTCGAACCCAATCCGGGTGAGCCGTCATATGTTCACACAAAATGGGGAGTCGGCTATTACTACAAGGAGTGATCTTTGAGTCTGCGTTTGGGGAAAATCAATTTTACTATAAACAGGAGCATCCGTGCGGAACTTTTTATGATCATATGCCTGGTCGGGATCGTTCCGCAACTTATCATTGGGCTGGTTTTTCTCGGAAACTACGAAAAACAGTCGATCGATTCAAGAATAAAGCTCGTTCGGAATCAGTGCCTTATAATCTCAGACCACCTCTATACGAGCGGATATCTGGACGCCGCGGATAATACGATCATTGATTCCGAACTGGCGCAGTTGTCCAATCTTTATGACGGCCGTGTCATGATCATCAATTCAGATCTTAAGATAATCAAGGATACATATTCACTGAGTGAAGGAAAATACATGATAAGCGCTGAAGTTGTCCGTGGGCTGTCGGGAGAAAGTGCGAGCACTTATGACGGTGATGACCATTATATTGAGATCATCACCCCCATAACTCCTGACAGAGATACAGGCGAATCTGTTGGAGTTATGTTAACCAGCGTCAGCACTGCCGAGACTGATGCCATAATAACCAGGCTTAGAAGACTGTTTACTGTTGTAGTGGCAGCTGTTTCAGCCATAGTGATCGGCATTGCTGTCCTTGCCTCGACCAAGACCGTCGGACAGCTTCGGAAGGTATCCACAGCGATCGATAATATCAATGAGGGCTTCGGCGAGGAAGAGATAGATGACAAAACTTACAGGGAGATGGCTCAGATAAACGAGGCATTTAACCAACTCCTTCAGAGGATGAAAAACCTGGATAATTCCAGGGGTGAGTTTGTTGCAAATGTCTCCCACGAGCTTAAGACCCCTATAACATCGATAAAGATCCTTGCAGAATCGCTTACGGCGGAGGAAAATGTTCCAAACGAACTGTACAGAGAGTTCATGAATGATATCATAACCGAGGTCGACCGTGAGGATAAGATAATCAACGATCTTCTGTCACTTGTTAAGATGGACAGGGCCGGATCGAACCTGATGATAGAAAAGTGCGATATTGAAAAAATGATCGAAGGGATAATAAAGAGGCTTACGCCTATAGCCAATAAGGCAAAGGTAGATCTTATCTTTGAGACTATCCGCCCGGTGGTGGCCGAAGTAGACGAAACAAAGCTCGCACTTGCCCTTACCAATATAATAGAGAACGGTATCAAATATAACAAAGAGGGAGGGAGTGTTACCGTTACCCTTGATAGTGAACCTATGATGTTTGTGATCATAGTCGAAGATACCGGGATCGGTATACCGCAGGATGATATCCCGAACATATTTGAGCGTTTTTACAGGGTTGATAAGTCGCATTCAAGGGATATAGGCGGAACAGGGCTCGGACTTGCTATAGCGAGAGGCGCGATACTGATGCATAAGGGCGCCATCAAAGTTGACAGCGTCGAGGGGGAGGGTTCGCGGTTTGATATCAAGATACCGCTGAGCTATATCGTTGCTCCGGAACAGACAGATATATCCGAAAGAGAAAAGAAGACGGAGGATCATGATGTTTAAAAGATCATTACATATTATCATTGTGATTTCCATGTTCATATCGGCAATGCTGCTCGTATCGTGCAAAGAAGACGCGGGAGACGACGCGGGCGATATCGTTACGGTTTATGATCTGAGCCGGGATATGTCGCATATTGAGCCAAGCGATTATAAAATGACCACACAAACCGACACAGACCATATCAAGGAACTTCTTCAGAGAGTAATTGACGGGCCGAAAGGAAACAGGATAAGGTCTGCGGTACCCGAGGAGGTAACGGCCGTAACATATATAGTCGGTCCCCAGACGGTAATGGTCAATTTTGACAGTTCATATAACGGTATCCAGCAGATGAGAAGGATCCTGTGCGAGGCTGCGATAGTCAGGACCCTCTGCCAGCTTGATAATGTATATGCGGTAAGCTTTTCTGTGGAAGGGGTTCCTCTTTTTGACTCCCAGAATGTTCCGATCGGTCTGCTGACCCCGGATTCCTTTGTGGAGAATGAAGGCAACATGATCAACATGTATGAACGTGCCGACCTGCGGCTGTATTTTGCCAGCGAGGACGGACAGAGCCTTGTGGAGAAGGTTGAAACGATCACATATAACGGTAACATATCAACGGACAGGCTTGTTGTGGATAATATCGTACTTGGTCCGAGAGGTACCGATGCTTTTGCGACCGTCAATCCCGCGACGATAGTAAATTCGGTGACAACACAGGATGGGGTTTGTTATGTAAACTTAAGCGAGGACTTTCTCAATAAAATAACTAACGTTACTGATAAAGTAATGATCTATTCCATAGTCAATTCTCTTACCGAACTCGGTAATATAAACAAGGTCCAGATACTGATAGACGGTGAAATGGACGTCAAACTCGGAGAGTATGATCTTTCAACGTTGTTTGAACGTGATCTGGACATGGTTGATTAACAAATCTGTATAACATTGCTTATCTATGAAAAAAACATTCTTCAGACGTCCGGTCTGTCTTCTGTGCCTTATCTTTCTCATGGGCATATATGTATTCGCACAAAAAACATGCAAACTGTCGGAATATTATGTAAACTATAACGGCAAGACCGTTACGGTAACGGGAGTGGTTGCCGACAGGCAGGAAAAAAACGGTGTACTATCAGTATATCTTCATAATGTTTCATTTGCTGACAGTGACCCTTCAGGCGTGATAGTAAAATTATCCGATACTTCCTTGGCACGGTATATAAGACTTGGCTCTACGATAGAGGTAAGAGGTGTTTTTATGCTGTTTGATGAGCCAAGATGTGAAGGCCAGTTTGATGCGAGGACTTATTACCTGATACGTGGGTATGAAGGCCAGGTAGTGCGTGCAAGACTTCTCGGTGCTTCAAACGAATATGACCGTATAAAGGAATCGCTTCGTGTCATAAGGGACAGATCGTTCGGTATCCTTCAGGAAAACATGAGCCCGGAGGACGCGGGTATCGTAGCGGCGATGACTCTGGGAGATAAGAGCGGACTCGATCCGGATATTAAGGAACTGTACCAGCTGGCAGGGATAAGCCATATACTTGCGCTGTCGGGCCTTCATATAGCTTCGGTCGGACTGGCCGTGCTGAAACTGCTGAAAAGATCGGGCCTCAGCCCGAAGGCAGCCAACATAGCTTCTTTTTCCGTGATCGGACTGTATGCCGTGATGACCGGATTATCAGTGTCTACGCTCAGGGCTATGATAATGTTCGGCCTTTTTATCCTCTCTTCCGTTATCGGAAGATCATATGATCTTCTGTCTGCGGCTGCGGTTTCGGCGATACTTATCCTTCTGGAGAACCCCTACTATATATATGATACGGGATTCCTTCTGTCTTTCGGGGCGGTTCTCGGTATAGCCTGCGTTTATCCGATCCTGTCGGCTGTTCCGGAATCGATCTTTGGGCCGGCAGTTGGAAACGGCAGAGTCATTTCGGCGGCTATGAAGGTATATAATGCGATGTGCATAAGCGTTTCGGTAACGATCGTTACCCTTCCGGTTGTTGCCGGATCATTTATGCAGATATCTCTTTTCTCCGTTCTGATAAATCTTATTGTAGTTCCTCTTGCCGGTCTGGCACTTTTCACGGGATTTTTCGGCATGATACTGGGACATATCGGAATAAAACCGGCTGTTATTTTGAAGATAACGCATTATATTTTAAGCTTATATGAGCTTTTGGCGAGAGCGTCTACAAAAAATAACAAAAGTTTGTTGGTCATCGGACAACCCGGACAAGCACAAATAATAACATATGCGATAATCGTAATAATCGTTGTAATTGCGCGAAATATCAATTTTTTTAATAACGGGGCGACAGGAAAAACTGTTGACCGCGCCGGTCGAACATTCCTGGTAAATAACGGGAATTATTCAAATTTTTTTCAAAATAAAATAACATATATCATCGAAAACGAGAAAAACAGGCGCTCCCGAAGAAGAAAAAATATACTGAGATCGACTGCAAATATCCTTTTATTTTTGATATCGATAGTTATTTTATGCGTTCATCGCAGGCATGATATCGAGATCAGAAACGTGGATGTGGGGCAGGGTGACTGTGCGCTCATATGGGGCAGGAACATCCCGACGCTTATGATCGATGCCGGAAGCAGTGATGTAAGCAAGGTTGCAAAGTACCGCGTCGTCCCTGTTCTGAGGGCAAATGCGGTAAATGCTGTCGATATCTGTCTTATCTCGCATATGGACAGTGATCACGTAAGCGCAGTGACAGAGATGCTTGAGGACGAATCGAGCCCTGTTGTGATTAAACGCATCGTGATCACAAGTGTTGCTGCGGGGTCGGGGTCAGACAACCTTTCGCGTATCATCGATGGAGCGGACAGAAAACACATACCGGTTAACATAATTTCAAGAGGAGACAGGATCGATACAGGTAATATGCAATTAACATGTATCAGTCCCGGGACAGGGACGATCGCCGATATCGGCAATACAAAAGATGAAAATGACGGATCGATGGTACTTCGGCTCGATCACACCGATCCCGGGACAGGAAAAGTTTTTACTGCACTTTTTACCGGAGATATCGGTTCGGGTGTTGAGAAGAGCATAATGAATGACCTTGGGCCGGTATCGTATCTAAAGGTAGCACATCACGGCAGCCGTAATTCATCGGATAGGGATTTTATCAGGACTGTATCTCCGGATATTGCGGCAATATCAGCGGGCGTGGACAATTCATACGGACACCCCCACCGCGAGACACTGAATACTCTCGAAGACGCCGGCTCGCGTATTTATTGTACAAATGAGTGCGGAGAGATCATACTGTATGTTGACGGTGACAGCGTTTGTGTACGGGGATTTATGGAGGATGGGCAGAATATGCAGTGATTGTATTTGAACCGGGATGATTATATAATAAAGGCTGTGTTGAGTGTTCATGGAAGTCGGAGGACAAGTGATGGAGATCATTAAAGGTTACAGGGACAATGAGATGCTTCGGGGAAGTCTTTGCGATCTCGCGAATGAGACATTCGGGATTGATCTTCGCAGCTGGTATGATGCCGGCTTCTGGCGGGATGATTATATTCCGTATTCTGTTGCGGAAGAAGGAAGGATCGTGTCAAACGTATCCGTCAGCGTATGTAATATCAAGCTCAGATCGAGGGTACATCATCTTGCCCAGCTCGGAACCGTCATGACCGGCAGGGATCAAAGGAATAAGGGGTATTGCAGCCGGATAATGGAAAAAGTCATAAGCGACTGCGAACGTTCCTTTGAAGGTACTTTTCTGTATGCTGAAGATAATATGACAGAGTTCTATGAGCAGTTCGGGTTCAGAAAGATAAAAGAATACCAATGCAGAAAAAGAGTTAACATAACTAATAGAGCTAATATTGAAAAAGTACCGGTTGATTCCGAAGAAGACAGAGACAGGATGGTTGACATAATACAGAAGAAAGGCCAGTACGGGGAGAGGATAATGGTAAATAACCCGGGTCTTTTCATGTTTCATATAACCGGTCCTCTGTCTGACTGTGTTTATTATCTGCCGTCGTGTGAATCATATGCCATCGCCCGCATCGAGGACCGGCGCCTGTATCTGTATGCTGTTTTCACGGGAGAAAAGATCGGTCTCGGCGAAGTCATATCATCCTTCGGCAGCGACGTCGGTTCGGTATATCTTATGTTCACGCCGGAAAACAATACCGGATTTGACCAGGTAGCGATAGAGGATGATGAAAATGTATTGTTCGTCAGAGGCGGATTTTTTGAGTCGGCAGGAAATGAAAGGTTCATGTTTCCGAGGATCGCCCAGGCCTGATCGTCACATGACCGGCTATATATGACTACACTTTGTAAAAAACCCAAAAAATAATTAAAAATAAGGTATACAGTTTACACAACATATGGTATGTTAATATATGTGGTCTACTCGTTGTTGCGTTTGCTGCAATACAGGCGGGCTGCAAAGGGGAATATAAACAGATTGGACTTAGTCCGTAATGAGGGAAGTATAATGAGCGTGGAGGAGATCTTTGCCAAGATTGAGTCGTCCGGGGAGGATGAACTCAAGGAGTTAAAGTTGTGGCTGTTTAAGGAAAGCATAAGGCTTCGTGACGAGAAGCAGGAGTTTGAGGAACGTATTAAGGATTTTGAGAGGGAACAGGACAATACCCTTAAGGAAAATCGCAGATACGAGGAACATCTTGCATCCAGGATACGCGAAATGAAGCTTGAAGAGGAACTGATCGAGAAGAAGCACGAAGTTATCAAGAGAGGTTTCGAAGAGCTGGACAGAGACAGACAGGCACTTAATTCAAGAGAAGCTTCAATGAGACAACAGGAAGCTCAGTTGCGGGAGAGGCTTGCGGCCTCCAACATATATGATACCAATGAAGCTGCAGATATCCTGTTCTGTGGTGCAGATAACATACTTCTGCTGAAGAAGCGATACAAGGATCTGATGAAGATGTTTCATCCCGATTGCCTCGGGGGAGACACGGAAATGGTCAAATCGGTCAATCGTGTTTATGACCGGCTGATCCGAGAATGTGATTCGTATGGAAAAAGAAGGCGCGCTTAACGCGCCTTTTGCATTTAAGGAGAAAAATGAGAGCTTATATAGTACCGCATCCTCCGATAGCAGTTCCTGAAGTCGGAGGCGATGAGATCAAAAAGATCATGGCGACGGAAGAGTCGTTCGATAAGGTCGCAAAGGATATTTTGAAGTATGATCCGGAGACGATCGTTATAATATCGCCTCACGGACCAATGTACCGGGATGCGTTTCATATAACAAAAGGAGAAAAGGGATACGGGAACCTGGCGAGATTTAACGCTCCCGAGCCTGATATCTGTTACCGTTACGATACGGAACTGTCTGACGAGATAGCGGATCTTTGCAGAGAATTCGGTATTCCGCTGGTGTATTCCGAAGAAGAAGCAGAAACAATAGATCACGGAGCGTTCGTCCCGCTGTATTTTATCAACAGGGCATATGACACTCCGCTTCCGCCGTACAGGATAGTTCGTATATCTCCGTGCATGCTCGATGATGATGTGCTGTATGATATGGGTTATCTTATAGAAAGGGCCATAGCCCATGTGGGAAGAAAGGCGGTCATCATAGCCAGCGGTGACCTTTCGCATAAGCTTAAAGAGGACGGGCCTTATGGGTATATAAAGGAAGGCCCGGAATTTGATAAAAAAGTAACTGACGTTATGAAAAGCGGCAGGCTTGAGGATTTTACCCTTATAGATAAAAAGGTCAACGACCTGTCGGCAAACTGTGGTTATCCAGGGTTTGTTATGCTGGCAGGGTCACTTCAGGATTATAAGATCACACCGGATTTCCTGTCATATGAGGGGACGTTCGGAGTAGGATACGGTGTTTGCATATTTGAATGCGAGAACTGGTATGTTAAGCTTGCCAGGGCATCTCTTGAAAAATATGTAACGACCCGCCGGAGACTTTCATCCGATGAACAGGCGCAGTTTCCTGATTTTTTCCGTAAGGAGAAGGCGGGAGTGTTCGTGTGCATTAAGATCGCCGGTCAGCTTAGGGGCTGCATCGGAACGATCCTTCCGACATGCGACGATACACTGACTGAAACGTGCGAGCTGGCTATCAGTGCGGCGACATCCGATCCCAGGTTTGAACCTGTAAGAGCCGGTGAACTGGATAAGCTTGAATATACGATAGATGTTATGGGCACGCCGGAGCCTGCATCGGTTGACGAACTTGATGTCAGAAAATACGGCGTTATAGTTTCGAAAGGGCACAGAAGAGGATTGCTCCTGCCGAACCTTGAAGGCGTGGATACTGTCGAAGAGCAGATAGACATAGCTTGCAGAAAAGGCGGGATCGATCCTGATGAGGATATCGAGATAGAAAGATTCACGGTGGAAAGACATACATGATCTGCGATAACTGTTCTCATAACTGCGATATCAGCGAAGGCGGTGACGGGCTTTGTCATGCCAGGACCGTTTGCGGAAAAAAGGTAGTCTGCAGTAATTACGGCAAGATCACATCGCTTGCCCTGGATCCCATCGAAAAAAAACCTCTTGCCATGTACCACCCGGGATCGAAAATATTATCTGCGGGTTCGTACGGGTGCAACATGCGCTGTATGTGGTGTCAGAATGATTCGATATCGAGAGGTCCCGTCGAAGCTGATACGCTGACATGCGAAGAACTTATTGCCATTGCGGAAGAAACAAGGGCCAGGGGTAATATCGGTATAGCCTATACTTACAATGAGCCATCTGTCGGATACGAATTTGTACTTGACTGTGCGCGACTTGCAAAGCAAAATGGTCTGGTAAACGTCATGGTCACAAATGGGATGCTTTCACGCAGCAGGTTTGATGAACTTCTTAAGTATGTTGATGCATATAACATAGACCTTAAAAGTCCCAAACCGGAAAAATATGCGCAAGTAGGCGGGGATCTCGACCTGATACTTGCAAATATCAGAAGCGCCTCTGAATATGGAAGACATGTGGAACTGACCACCCTGGTCGTTCCCGGATTTAACGATACGGATGAGGATATCGCTCGGGTAGTGTCACTCATTGAAGCTATAGATGCGAAGATACCGCTTCATATAACGAGATTCTTTCCTGCCGGAGATATGAGGGATACTCCGCCGACAGATCTTGACGTGTTATACAGATTCAGGGATATTGCAGCAAAAACACTTGAAAACGTATTTCTTGGAAACGTATGATAAGATCTTTTGTGAAAAAAACCGTCATTGCAGTGATCACTGCAGCAGCCGTCGCTACTGCAGCAGCCGACTTTGTTAATGCTGCTGAAACGGCAGAGACTGTACCGGCTCCCGATCCGGTGGATGTGTTCCTGGCACAGTCTGCTTTTGTCGGCAATTCGGTAGGAGAGGGGCTTACGATGTATAACAATGCCATGGGGCACGAACCTCTCGGAGAAGCTACGATGCTGACAAGAGTCAGTTATTCATTTTGGAGTGATGCCAACAGTGCCTCCAAGTATCTTCCGGTGTATGGCGGGCAGCCGATGAGAGCAAAGGATGCCATCAGCCAGTGTGGCGCATCGTATGTTTTCATTTGTATGGGAACCAATGATCTTGTAGGAAAGACCGCGGTTGAATCGGCCATAGCAAGATATCAGGAATATCTTGCAGGGATTCTGGCTGATAATCCTGCAGTTACGATCTTTATTGAAAGCTGCACGCCCACAACGGCCCGCAGCAACGTAAACAACGATAAAGTTACTGCTTTTAATGCGTTCATGCAGGGATACTGTGAGGTGGTCCCGAACATGTACTATGTTGATATCGCTACCCCTTTGAAGGATGAAACCGGACATCTGGCGGCATCTTTTTCGTCAGACGGAAGTGTCCATCTGACAAATAAGGCATATGCGATATGGGCGGCAACGATAAGAAACTATATTGCATCATATCTGGCTGTAAAAGCTGAAGAACTGCGAATGTTAAGCGAAAGCAACCGGATGGTTGCCAGACAGACATACGAAGAAGGCATGCAGGGTATGGAAACAAAGAAACAGCAGTATCGTGATGACAGGATCCGGGCAGAGGACGAGACTAAACAGTCTCGTCAAAGTGCTCAGTTGACTCCTCAGCCGCTTCTGAACTGTCAGCAGAGTCAGGCTCTTCTTTGGCTGAAGCCACCTTCAGATCTTCACGGTAGTCTTCTATCTTTTCGTCTGCAATTATAAGCTTCTTCATATATTCCGAAAGATCGGATGCGGGAGCATCCTTGTATATCTCGTAATACTTCTTGCCGAGTTTATAATAATATTCCTGCTTCTTGGCTTCTTCAGCTTTGATAAGGGCCTGAAGCCTTGCTATCTCGCCGTATTCACGCGCTTTGTCCGCAACTGTTGTTATGGCATCGGTGATGATTTCAGTAATATCCGACATATCATGTACCTCCCTTATTTAGCATCTACAGATCGATGTGGCATAATTCATTGAGCAGAGTCTCAAGCCCTATCTGTTCATTTGTCTGACCGTTTTTGATACGCTCGTCTGTTTGCGCACACATATCGATCGCTCGTACAAGGTTGATTTTACTACTCTTTCTTGCGACTGGCAACGCCATTTTGACACGCGTGTCACGCATCTTCAGAGCTGTCGCCATGTCTTTTATGCTGACATTATCCTCAGACATTTCCTTGACGTGCAGCATCAGCCGGAACTGTTCTGTGATGAGTGCAAGGATGCCGCGCAGATTGCTGCGAAGGAGCAGAAGATCCGAGTAATACCGGAACATTTCCTTTGTATTGCCGGCTATCATGGCGTCTATCATCTTAAAGATCTTATCCTCGGGAAGAGGAGGGATAACCGCCTCGATATCTTCAGGTCTTATACCGTCTTTATTGAACGTGTATGATATGACTTTTTCAAGCTCATTTGAAACCTGCCACATATCATCACCGCATCTTGTAAGGAACAATTCAAGAGCATTTTGCGTTATCTGCCTGTGTTCCTTTGACAGCCTGTTAAGGATCCAGTTTCGCATATCGGCCTCTGACAGATCACCAAATTCCGCAACGCATCCGACAGACTTGGCGGTCTTGGTCTGTTTGAGGCGGGCGTCGATCTTCTCCTCCGAAAAGATGATGCAGCAGCTGTCCGGGATGCTTTCAAGCAGTTCGGCCAGTTCTTCGGATGTCTTCGTAAACAGTTCGGTATTCTCGAGGACGATCACACGCCTTTCGGCCAAAAATGGCATCGTCTGCGCTAGTTCGTATACTTCTTTGAGGTCAACCTTCTTTCCGTAGAATGATGTCAGATTGATCTCGTCGTTTTGAGGAAGGAACAGATCCGTAAGTGCTTTTACGTAACGCTTTCTGTTATAACTCTGCGGCCCGAAAAGGACATACAGCTTTTTATAGATTTTGTTTTTGATGTCCGCTTCAAGTTGTTTCATGCGAAGATTATAGCATATGTTTTACTACTTTTCATTTACTTGGAAGAGGGGTTATGTTACATTGTAGATAAATGTTTTGCATATAAAGGAGGGATATTTATGAAGAGGATAATTGCGATAATGATCGCCGCAACCGTCGGAATAAGCATGATTGGATGCGGCAAAACAGCAGCTGAAGCACCTGCTCCGGAATCAGAGGAAGATCTGTATCTCGATGAGGAAGAATATGATGAAGAATATGAAGATCCGGAGGAGTATCAGGAAGATGATGCGGATGCTGATACAAACGAAAATGGAGATGACGGTGATATAGACGATGCATTCGCACAGAAGTGGAAGGAACAGGAAGATAATGCCGTAGGTGTTTGGTACACAGACGGTTATGATGAAGAGAATAACTGGGCCGGCAGTTACAAGATAGAACTGACAAGCGACAGAAAAGCAACCTGTACGGGATGGAGAAACAAAGATACGGGTACATTCGCAGCTCACGGTGATGACGGAGTGCTGATCACATTTGATCATTGTGAGACAGATGACCCGGGTGAAGGTTTTAAAACCGTGGAAGGCTTCAAGTACACGATAGAGCTTACTCCCAACGGAGATGATGCAACGATCAAGATCGATGCACCGGATGTGATCAGTAATCTTGAGGACGGAACCGTTCACAGGGAGAGTGACGGGTCGTCAACATCTGATAGTGATACGAAAGGAAAAAAATCAGGAGCGGGAGCTTCGGAACTGTGTTTTTCAGGCAAGGACGTAAACGGTAAATCCGTCAATACAGAGGATATTTTTGCGAAAAATAAGGTGACGGTCGTTAATATGTGGGCAAGCTGGTGCGGTCCCTGTGTCGGAGAGATCCCTGAACTCGATGAGATCGATAAAGAGCTTAAGAAAAAGGGCTGCGCAGTCATAGGATTTCTTATGGACGGCGAAGACCCGGAAGGTCTCGAAGATGCAAAGGATATATTGGACGATATCGGAGTATCATATCAGAACATCATCTGTCCGGAGAGTATAGGAGATGCAGTGGGACTTGAGGCATATCCGACCACATACTTTGTTGATTCTGACGGAACGATATTGGGAAAGCCAATAATCGGAGCGCATCCTGATGGGTACCGTAAGACAGTTGAAAAGCTGCTTTCAGATATGTAACAAACCAAATGGACCGACGTTTCACAGGTGGAGTCATATCATGACAGGATCAAAAGATCTTCACCGCCCTGTTGCCATCGTGCTGCTTATCGTATCAATAGCAGCATGCGTATACGGAGCATACAGAGGTGAAGTAAAGACGGTAAACCGAAAATCAACCAATATATGTCTGGAGTGTATCGGAATTGGATAACAACGGATTGAAAAAGCACAGACGGATCCGCAAGGCAGTTCAGACAGTTTGGGGGATAGTTTCGAATGCCAATATAAAAGGATTTCTTACCGGGACGATCTATAAGGGACCGCTTAAGAAATTCTGTGTCCCCGGTATGAACTGTTATTCGTGCCCGGGAGCACTCGGTGCCTGCCCGATCGGAGCGATGCAATCGGTATTCGATGCAAAACGCCGGAAGTTTTCGTTCTATGTGGTGGGATTCCTTGCGGCCGTCGGAATACTGGTCGGAAGGTTCATATGCGGGTGGCTTTGCCTGTTCGGGCTGATACAGGAACTGCTCTATATGATCCCGGCACCGAAGATCCGGATACCCGAAAAAGCGGATCGTATACTTCGGTATCTGAAATATGCTGTTCTGCTGATCCTCGTATTTGCGCTTCCTTTTTTCTGGAGGAGTGCTGCCGGAACAGGGGATCCGTTTTTCTGCAAGTATTTGTGTCCGGTGGGTACACTTGAAGGAGGTATACCGCTCGTACTGTTAAACGATGGCATGCGTGCGGCTGCGGGAGCGTTGTTTCGCTGGAAATTTGCGATCCTCGTATTGTTCATTCCTGCTTCGATGTTCATATACAGACCATTCTGCAAATACATCTGTCCCCTGGGAGCGTTCTACGCACTGTTTCAGAGAATCAGTCTTCTCAGGATGACATTTGATAAGGAGAAATGCGTAGATTGCGGAGCATGCTCAAGGATCTGCAAGATGAACGTAGATCCCGCACGTACTCCGAACAGCGCCGAATGTATAAGGTGCGGAGATTGTGTAAAGTCATGTCCGAAGAATGCACTGAAGTTTCGTGTTTGATCTGTTCGGTAAGAAACGGACCGAAAAATAAACCGGAGGAAATGAAATGAAAAGAAAAATGTTAAGCATGGCAGTGGCTGCCGTATGTATCTGTATGATGGCCGGCTGCAATAAAACAGCTAAGGTTGAAGAACCCATTGAATTTGAGGATGAAGAAGAGTTCATCGACGAATATGATGAGTTTGATGAATATCCCGAAGAAGAATATGACGAAGATGAACCGGCTGCAGGCAAAGACGAAACGGAAGTTGCCGACGGATCGTATCTCACGGATGAGACTTATTCGGGATACATAACCGATAACGGAGATATGATAGTGATAACAACAGCGCTGAACCATGAGAATGAAAACTGGGAAACGGTGCTTGATTATAAAAAACAGGAATACAGGTTCCCCGTAAGCAGTGACTGCAAGTGTGTGGTCTTTACCGAGGACAGGGAAGAAAATCCGGTAACCGAGCGTATTGAGTTCATTAACGAATTTCTTAAGGGTAACAGCGGCCTGCCGATCAATCTCAAGATAGAAAACGGAAAGGTTGAGGAGATCGGATTCAGTTCATAGGATCTGGAAAGAGGAAAATAGTTTGAAGAAAAACTATTATGGAAAAACCTGCTAAATAGTAGTATAATGTTTAACAGGGTAAAAACGGTCCGCAGGAGCCGATTCCTGCAAATAAATTTATGAAGGGGTAACAGTATGAAGAAAAAAAGTTTTAACATGAATTTTATGCTTCTGTTGTTCAGTATGGTACCTTTGATCGTTACAATAGTCGGAATGACGATCATGGCAGTCGTGCTGTGTACCAACAACCTTGAGAACAAGGTTGAGGATCAGCTTGAAGTAGCTGCCCGCGGCCTTAAGTTCTATACCGAATACGAACTTAAGAACGGAACGGCTACCGAGATCTCATATGACAGCGAGTACATTGACATACTCAAGGCCGATGATGTTGATCTTACAGTTTTCGTCGGAGATACGCGTCTGTGTACTTCGGTCCTTAACGATAACGGTCAGAGGAACGAGGGAACGAAGGCAGCTGACGGAATATGGGCCCAGGTAAGCAAGGGTGAGAAGTTCATTAACGATAACACGAAGGTTGCCGGGAAAGATTACTATGTTGTATATCTTCCGATAACGGATGCGAGCAATAAAGTCATCGGTATGGCTTTTGCAGGAACACCGAGATCCGACATTTCTTCGGCAAGAAACAGCATCATCCTTATATCGGTCATCACGGCTGTGATCCTGTTCGTTATTTTCGGGGCAGCCGTTATAATCCTTTCCAAGAAGGTATCTACACCGCTTAAGGTTACTGCAGACAGTCTTGAGACTATCGCAAACGGTGACCTTACAGCAGAGAACGATCTTGAATCAGCCATCGCGGAAACAGACAGTCTTATCCAGTCCTACCGCGGACTGCAGGCAAATATCAGCAAGATGCTGGGGTCCATCAGCAATGATGCGAACGATCTTGCGACAAGAGTCAACGAGGTTGCACAACTTGCTGAACAGTCCAATTCTTCAACAGAGCAGATCAATTCGGCGATCGCGGAACTTGCGGACGGAGCAACATCAATGGCCCAGAATGTTCAGAACATCAACGAGCAGGTTCTCGAGATGGGCGGACTCATCAACAATGTTGTTGATTCTGTTGAACTTCTTTCGAACTCCTCAGCAGCGATGCAGACAGCAAACAATGAGGCATACGGATATATCACGAATCTTGAGAAATCTTCCGCAACAACGAAGGATGCAGTTGCAGGTATCAAATCACAGGTCGTTAATACAAATGAAGCGATCACCAGGATCACAAGCGCTGTTGGAATGATCACCGATATCGCCAGCCAGACAAACCTTCTTGCACTCAATGCTTCGATCGAGGCAGCAAGAGCCGGAGAGATGGGCAAGGGATTTGCGGTTGTTGCCGAGAGTATCGGAAACCTTGCAAATCAGTCGGCTGAATCTACGGCTGAGATCCGTGCGATAATCGATGAACTGACAAAGCAGTCCGAGCAGAGCGTTCTTGCATCTGAATCCGTTGAAGAAGCTATCAACGAAGAGCAGATCATACTTGGTGAGACGAAGAAGAGGTTTGACGTTCTCAATACCGAGATCACCAATTCGGTTGAAGATATCAGAGGTATCTCTTCACAGACAGAGAGTCTTGAGAGCATCAAGGCTACGATCGTTGAAAATGTCAGCGACCTGTCAGCAATCTCTCAGGAGAATGCGGCAAGTACTGAAGAGGTTACCGCATCGATGGAGAACATCGCAATGAACATCAGAGTCATAAGCGATAACTCGGAAGGTATGAACAGCATAGCAGGAAGTCTTGTAGAATCAGTCGGAGAATTCAAGTTCTAAGTACTGTATATGCAATTATAAAAAGGCAGCGGGAAACCGCTGCCTTTTTAAAAGAGTAAGTTTACCGGGAGGCAGATATGATCAATCCGTTGTTAGAAGCTTTTCTTGATGCCGATTCCGTATCGGACAAGATCGATCGTCTGTATGATATGAGAAACATCGCGGATGATGAGATGCTGAGCTTTGTTGCGGCATCACTTGACATACACCCGACAGGAGATGCGCAGGAGAAGTATGATGAGATAATGAAGGCGCTCAAAGCAAGGGAAAAATACGAGGGTAACAACAGGTTGCGCAGGTAGAGAAATTCCTATATAATTATGCATTGTTTGGTAACATGAATCGAAAGGACGGACGATAAATGTATTCACTTGACGAAATAAAGGCAGTTGATCCCGAGATCGCAGCGGCGATCGAATCCGAAATGGCAAGACAGAACAGCCATATTGAACTCATAGCATCAGAAAACTGGGTTAGCAAGGCAGTGATGGCGGCCATGGGAAGCCCCCTTACGAACAAATATGCAGAAGGATATCCCGGAAAAAGATATTACGGCGGATGTGAGTGTGTTGATGTCGTGGAAGACCTGGCGAGGGAGCGCGCCAAGAAGCTGTTCGGATGCGATTATGTAAATGTTCAGCCCCACTCAGGCGCACAGGCAAATCTTGCAGCATTCTTTGCAATGCTCGAGCCGGGTGATACTTACATGGGAATGAACCTTGATCACGGCGGACATCTGTCCCACGGTTCACCCGTAAATATCTCGGGAAAATATTTCAACTGCGTTCACTACGGTGTTAATTCCGAAGGTTTTATAGATTATGATGAGATGGAGCGTATCGCTCTTGACTGCAAGCCGAAGATGATCCTTGCGGGTGCGAGTGCATATGCCAGAACGATCGATTTTAAACGTATCAGACAGATCTGTGACAAGGTCGGTGCTTACATGATGGTTGATATCGCGCATATCGCAGGGCTTGTCGCTACCGGAATGCATGAAAGCCCTATCGGTATTGCTGATGTCGTTACGACAACAACTCACAAGACTCTTCGCGGTCCCAGAGGCGGTCTTATCATGTGCAATCAGGAGGCGGCTGACAAGTTCAACTTTAATAAAGCGATCTTCCCAGGAACACAGGGAGGTCCTCTTATGCATGTGATAGCTGCGAAGGCAGTATGCTTCAAAGAGGCGCTTTCTCCGGAGTTCAAAGAATACGGAAAGAACATAGTTGCAAACGCAAAGGCTCTTTGTGACGGACTCCTGTCAAGAGGACTGTCGATAGTATCGGGCGGTACGGATAACCACCTTATGCTACTCGATCTTCGCCCACAGAACCTTACAGGTAAAGAGATAGAAAAGCTCCTTGACGAAGCTCATATAACGGCCAACAAGAATACGGTTCCCAATGATCCTCAGAAACCGTTCGTTACGAGCGGTATCAGACTCGGAACTCCCGCGGTCACATCCCGCGGCCTGAATACAGCCGATATGGATCGTATCGCTGAAGCGATCTCGTTTGTTGTAAAGGAAGGTGCCGACGGGGTACCTAAGGCGCGTGCGATCGTTGACGAACTTACCGCTAAATATCCTCTTGTTATGTGATCGATAGAACAGAACGATGGCAGCACTTTTGGTGTTGCCATCGTCTTTATATGTTGAAATGGTATTTTCAAGCCTTCTTTTTTTATTCTGGTTTATTCCGATATTCTTCGCGGTATATTATTTATGTCCCGCAAAATGTCGCAATGCTGTTCTCTTTTTGGGCAGTATTGTTTTTTATGCATGGGGTGAACCTGCATACCTTATCCTGATATTCATATCGATACTCGTAAACTATGCCGCGGGTCTCGGACTTCGTGCCGATATTTCCGGGGCTTCCCGTTCACCTTCGGAAAAACTGATATTTGCATTGGCGATGATCTTTGATTTCGGAATGCTGATCGTGTTCAAGTACACAGGATTTTTCGTTTCAAATATCAACGCTCTGTTTGGAACATCCATTCATGATCCGGGGCTTACACTGCCGCTTGGAATAAGTTTTTACACGTTTCAGATCGCGTCGTACGTGATCGATCTGTATCGCGGAAAGATAAAATGCGAGAAGAATCCGCTGACTCTCGGAACGTATCTTGTTATGTTCCCGCAGCTCATCGCAGGACCGATAGTTGTCTATTCGCAGGTGAGCCACCAGCTTCGCGAGCGCCGTATCACAATGGATAAAGTATCGTCGGGCATCACGACTTTCATCCTCGGACTGTCGTCAAAGGTGCTCATCGCCAATAATGTCGGCTCTCTTTGGGATGATCTGGAGGCGATAGGATATGAGAGGATATCGATGCCTCTCGCATGGCTTGGCGTGATCGCGTTTACGCTACAGATATATTTTGACTTTAACGGGTATTCGCTGATGGCCATAGGTCTCGGAAAAATGCTCGGTTTCGACATCTCACAGAACTTCAATTATCCTTATATTTCAAGATCACTGACGGAATTCTGGAGAAGATGGCACATGACTTTGTCCGGATGGTTCCGCGATTATGTGTATATCCCTTTAGGAGGTAACAGGAAGGGCAATACCAGAACTTATGTAAACCTATTCGTGGTATGGTTCTTTACCGGATTCTGGCACGGCGCAGGTTGGAACTTCATATGTTGGGGCCTGTTTTTCTTCGTATTCCTTTCACTGGAAAAATCATTCCTTAAGGATTTTCTTGATGCACATAAGGTCATATCCAGGATCTATGCGCTGCTTCTTATAGGGTTGTCATGGATGATATTTGCGATAACGGATTTTCACAGTCTCGGGGTATATGCCTCAAGGCTTGTTGCGTTCGGCTCGTCAGGATGGGCTGACGTTGTGTACTATGCCAGAAATTACGCTGTAGTGATACTGCTCGGATGTATCTTCTCCGCACCGGTACTTTCCGAATGGTTTGAGAAGAACAGAAGGCGCCCGGCGGGGATCGCGATACAGTTGGCGCTTCTGTTCATGTGCGTGTGCTATCTCGCGGATGCAAGTTACAATCCGTTTTTGTACTTCCGCTTTTGAATTATGAAAAACGAAGTAAGAAAGAACACAAGTGAATACATAATGCCGGTGATCTTCTTCGGACTGTGTGTCATCATGCTCGCGGGTTATCTTCTGCGAACGGATGATGATTTTTCGGATATGGAGAACAGGTTCTTACAGAAGCGTCCGAAGATCACGGGGCAGGGACTGCTCGACGGAAGTTTCATGGATTCTTTTGAGACGTACACGAATGAACAGATACCTCTTCGGAATATGTTCGTTAAGTGTAAGGCTGTGTCCGTATGGCTGACGGGCTCATCGGAAAATGACGGCATTGCAAAGGGTAAGGATTCGTATCTGTTTGACAAAGTTACCGCCGTAAGCGACAAGGTAAATAAGAACATTACCGCGATAAAAAACTTTGCAATGAAAACGGACAGGGATATTTACGTTGCGATAGCGCCGACATCAACATGGATCAATGAGGAAAAGCTTCCGAAGGGCATGCCGGTGCTTGATGAGCTGCAGTGCAGCAGCGAACTTGCGCTTGCGCTTCGTGACATACCGAACGCCCATATGGTCTCTTTGTATGATGCCTTGGAAGAACATAAGGACGAGCAGCTTTATTACCGTACCGATCATCACTGGACAACAAAAGGTGCGGGATATGCATATGAGAAGATCGCCTCGGAAATGGGTCTTTGCGTTGAGAATATTACGCAATATGAAAAACACGAGGCGAATGATTTTTACGGAACCCATTACGCCAAGTATAAGGGGATATTTGTGCAGACGGATGAGATCGAGTATTACGATGTTCCGATAAAAGAACTTGAACTGGAAGGTGGGACAGAGGATAATCTGATTGATACGGAAAAACTGTCGGGTTATGATAAGTATGCAGCGTTCATGTACGGCAACGACGGAAGATGTGTTGTACACGCCGATAAAGGTATAGGAAAGAATCTGTATATTTTTAAAGATTCGTACGCAAACTGCTTGATTCCGTATCTGATAATGAATTATGATAATATAACGGTCATCGATCTGAGGTATTTTGGCGGATCGGTTGCCGATGAGCTTGCGGCGGATAAAGACGCCGATGTGCTTCTTTTATATAACTGGACTTTTGTTAATGAGGATAATCATTTCTATAAACTGGCAGGCAAATGAGTAAGGATACTAAAGAGAAAGACAACAGCACCGGGAGCAGGGAGAAGAAATCCGGGAAGCGCGAGATAAAGCAGGTGTTTGTGACCGAGGACGGAAAAGAGGAAACTTCTGTTGCCGCGGTCATAAATAAAGGTGAGGAACCGGAAGCGGAGCACAAAGAAAAGAGCGCCGTCAGGATCATAGCGGTTGCGGTGGCGATGCTGTCATCGCTCCTTCTGGCGATAGGAGTCGGAGCATATCTTGCCATATGGGACTGCGGAAGAACGATATCGGAATTCAATGCGATAATATTCGGAAGACAGGTGGCAGCCGCTACATCGGCCATCACTTATGAAGAAACGCCGCAAACAACCGAAAGCGAAGAACCTGAGCCGACACAGTCGCCTCAGTCTGAAGACGAGGATGAAATAGACGACGAAGCGCAGTATAATGAAGAACCTCAGGATGAGGAGGAATTATACGGCAATACGATCTCTTCAGATACGGAAGGTCTTGATGGTGTGAACAGAGCGGGAGACGGTGATGAGATAGAAGATCACAGCCAGGATGAGCCGGTTGCGATAAAGGATCCGCTTGCAGACTATCCGCGTCCGTTTACAAAAGTGGATGAGAGTTATTTTACGGATGCTCTTTTTATCGGAGATTCAAGGCTTCAGGGATTCGGCTTCTGGTCGGGACTACCCGCAACATACTATTGCGCGACCGGATTCCAGCTATACAAGTACGACACGACCAATGTTGTTCAGACCGAAAACGGAAAGGTTCCGATCTTCACGGCGATGCCATATGATGCCTTTACGAAGATATACATCAAGGTTGGGCTTAATGAACTCGGATACGGTACTGAGGAGAACTTTGAGAAGACATACGCCGGGCTTATCGAAAAACTTCGCGAATATGAGCCGCATGCGATAATATATGTCCATGCCATACTTCCCGTAACGGCAGAAAAATCAGAAAAGGACAAGGCTCACAACAATCCGAACATTGTACAGAGGAATGAGGCACTCAAAAAGTTTGCAAAGGATCAGAAAGCGTACTTTCTTGATGCAGGGCCGGCGCTTGCGGGAGAGGACGGAAGTCTGCCGTCGGAGATGACAAACGACGGGATACATCTGAAGCCGGAGTATATGAAGATATGGAAGGATTATCTGTGCGAGCATGCGGTTGTTATTGAGTAAAGAATACGAATTAGTGTAAGCGTAAGGGTATCGGGGAATTACCGTTTGCCCAAAAGAATTGGAGGACGTTGTTACTTGACGAGGTTTTTCACGAGTCTAGTAACGTGACGTCCGGAAACGAGCGCAAGCGCCTTTTGGGCAAATGAGTAATTATCCCGATGCCCGTAAGAATTGAAAAAGGAGAAAAAGATGAGAAGAAAATTACCAACGATCGCTGCGGTGATAGCAGCAACTGCAATGCTTGTCGGATGTGGCGGCAAGAAGGCGGATTTTGATGTGGCAGTACTTGCAAATGATCTGAATACGAAGATCGGATATGAGGACAGCCTTATGGAGATGGATGTTGATACTGCGGGGATGTTTTTGAACCTTTCGGATATCGCCATAACCAAAGCTGCGATATATGAAGGATCCGGCGGGACCGCGGAAGAGATAGTCGTACTTGAGTGTGCAACTGATGCGGATGCTCAGAAAGCGGAGCAGGTTCTGAAGGATAGAGTTGCCGAACAGAAAGAGAGTTTTACAGATTATGTTCAGGAAGAACTTCCCAAACTGGATGCTGCGGTCATCAAGGTAAACGGGAAATATGCGGTATTGTCCGTATCCGGATCCGCGGATGAAGCAAAGAAAATAATAGACAGTTATATGTAAATGATTGACAGGCGGAATGATGGCATAAAAAAGATGTCAGAATATTCGCAACATAATTTAAAATAATTTAAAAAATTATAAAAAAATTTAAAAATTGTATT
>JAFZQP010000006.1 GCA_017620345.1 Lachnospiraceae bacterium | reverse complement strand
GGTCAAGTGCTTCGATATGTATATCCGACGCACCCTGGCGGACTGCCGTCTCAAGCATTGTCTTAACGAGCTTAACGATAGGCGCATCATCGATATTTTCATATTCTATGTCGGAAGATGCTGTGTCAAATGCTATCTCCGCAGCATGCTCTTCCTGGAACTGTGCCGCAGCCGCCCTTGCCTGCTCCTTACCGTAACGTCTGTCGAGCTGTAGTGAGATCTGGGCACTCGGACAGAAATACGGGATGACCTCCATGTTGGTCATGATCATGACATCGTCGACCGCCATGATGTTCATGGGATCGGCCATTGCGACCTTCAGGATGTTGGGGTTCTTCTCATCGAATCCGAACGGCATCAACTGATTTTTCTTCATCAGTTCTTCGGAAACAAGCTTGACAGCATTATCGTCAATGCGTTCTTTGCGCAGATCGACCGTATCTATGCCGAGCTGTGATGATAATACGTTGGAAAAATCCTCCTGCGAGACATAGCCGAGCGCGATCAGCGTCTCACCGAGCTTGGTGCCTCTGATCTTCTGCTCTTTCAGTGCCGTTTCCAGTTGTGCCGCCGTTATCAGGCCCTCATTGATCATGAGGTCACCGATACGGACTCGTTTACGGATTATCGCCATTCGGTCTGTTTATACTCCTATCAACAGAACTAAGGAGGCTCGCCAACTGAATCGACTAACGTCGATAGAGGCTCGCCGTGCAGACAGGTTCTTCCCACTTCGTGGGCCCCTCCTATCAGCATATTATAAAATAGTTTACATAATTATTCAATACTCTTCGATCGTTCCGTCTGTCAGCACGGCCTCGCGCATCTGCGGCACGAACGACGCATAATCGACCATCGAGATGTCAAGATCGACATCACCGGACACGCCGGGGATACTGCCTGTGTCAGTGTACTGCCAGATCGTAAAATCATAGAGAAAATCATTCTCTTCCAGATACTGCGGAGCCCAGAAATCATATTCCTTCAGCAGTTCCACATCGAGGTGTCTGCGAAACCAGTTCTCGGAGGCGTATATCATCGGATAGTACCCTTCTTCCCTGATCCTCTCGCAGAACGCTTTGCATATCTCACTGCGAAGTTCCTCCGAGATCTCCGTTGTGTTCGTCCTGGCGCTCTCGTCATCTATGTACTCCGTGTCAAATGCGACAGGGTATGATATCGTATGATCTTCTATAAGCGAGAGCGTAAAATCAGCCTCGTCCCTTGCTTCCTCGGGTGTCAGGGCCTGTGTGAAGAAGTACACTCCGACCTTCAGTCCGACACGCTCCGCTTCGCTTATGTATGTCTCGAACTTCTCATCCTTGACCATACCGCCTTCGGAGTACCCGCGGTATCCGCAGCGAAGCATAACAAACTCGCAGCCCGCGGCCTTGAGTTCCTCAAAGTTTACGTTCCTGTTGTGGTATGACAGGTCGCATCCGAGATGACTGATCTTGTTCCCGTCGTCATCGAAATAGGCCATGAAGCCGTTATCGATGCGGAAGTTTTCCGCCTTGTAGGAATTGACCGCGATCTGTCCTTCCTTGATCTCGCGCTTGGGCACATATACCTTTGTAAGGTTTATGTGACTCTGCTCCTCGATGACGGTATCGAGCTCGCTTTTAACCTCTGCAAGCTCCTTCGCGCTCTTGTTATGAATTATAACGGCACCGACTATGAAGCCCATCACAAACCCAAGGAACATCAGCAGAAATGTTTCCGCCGGGCTCCTTCTTTTTTTTCTGCGTCTTTTGGGCGGAACCGGTGCTGCCTGTATATTATCGAATTCTTCCGGCATATCTTCTCCGAGTATCAGGTATTGGGAGTAAGTGCACTGCTGACTCTGTCAAGCAGCTCCGTGGTAAAGAAGTTCTCCTCCATCACGAGAGGTATCACTCTTTCTTCCCTTATTATCTTTGCGAGGGACTCATATACATCCTGCGGCTCAACTCCCGATGAATCCCTGCCTATTATGAACAGGTTCGGGTGATGCTTTCTGATATGGTCGACCGCTTCCATTGATGTCCTGACCACCCTGACCTTGTAGTTATTTTCAGTCAGTATGCTGCGCATTGATTTTAAGTGTTCTATGTCATTATCGAGGATGAGTATTTCCTGTATGACCTCACGGCTCTCACTCTCATTGAAGATCTTCTCTATCCTCGCCAGCAGTTCGCCCTTCGGTATCGTCTTGACAAGGTAGCCTGCTGCGCCTTTGCCCATGAGTTCACGGACGAGATTGGGGTTTGATACACCCGACAGGAATACTACCGGAACGTCTTTGAGATCCGGATTTCTTACTATCTCTTCAAAAGCCTGAAGGCCGTTTACTACCGGCATCTCGATATCGAGAAGTATCATATCGGCTTCATATGAGCCCATCTTCTCAATAAAACGGTATCCCGCATTTTCCGTGACAACATCATATGTTTCCTCAAGATATTTCTTCAGTATCTTGAGTGTCATGATATCATCATCTACGATAAGGATTCTCTTTTTCATCTGTCTGCTCCACCTTAATATTAAAACGGGAATGGCGACTTGTTCAGGTTGTCAAAATACCCGTCTACAGCCTGGGCGATAAGTCCCTGCTTGATAGGTTTGTTCAGTATGCCGACAACGTTCTGTCCGAGGAGTCTTGAACGTGCACCGGTATAATTTTCTCCCACGAGATACATTACCGCAACCTGCATACCGCCGGGCTGCATGAGTACGGAATTGACCGTGGCCATACCGCTCATACCTTTGAGCACGGGATTGATTATCAGCAAGTCCGCACGGTTCTTGATAAAATAATCAACTGCCTTGATCCCCGAATCGAGCGCTATAACATTGTATTTCTGTGTCAGGAAAAGTGAGCACAGTTTTCTTGTCTTTAAGTCATCATCAACTATGACGACAAACTTCTTGTTGCCGTCAAACTTCCTCTCGTTTGCAGCCGGCTGTGGCTCCTGCTTGGGTTCGAGCATCTTTGATCCCTGTGCGTTGAACGCGCCGAACGGATTGGAGAAAGCCTTGTCCTTAAGTATGTCGATCGACTCCGGAACTTCTGCCTCGGGTTCTCTTTTCGGCACGAACGGCTCGCGCTTCGGTTCGGGAACGGGCTCAGGCTTCGGTGCAGCCGCCTGCATCTTAACCTCTGACTTCTTAAATACCTTCCTGTCCTTTGCGGGCTCTGACTGTTTCTTATAGAAAGCCATCAGTTCTTCTTCGACATTTGCCTTCTTCCTTGCCTTTTCAAGGAAAGATGACATTCTGATCACATACGCATCATTCTTTGCGGGAGCTTTTTTCTTGCCGCTCTTCATGTTCTGGGCAGCATCGAGAAGCATCCTTATGTCATTGACACGTTTCTGTCCTCTTGCAAGCGCGGCTTCAAGGTTCTTGACACGGTTGTCCATATCGAGAACGACTGCACGCTGTTTGCCGCCGGGAGCCTTGACACTTCGTCCCATGAGCCTGTCAATGTTCTTGGTCTCCTCGTATGCGGTAACAACAGGATTCGGCATGAACTCAGCTTCCTCGATCGCCTGCGTGATCACGGAGAACAGGGCGCTGTCATCTATATCTCCTTCAAAGAAAGTAACATCTCCGAGTTCCAGGAACTCAAGACTTCTTTCGGAAAATTCATCATCGGTCACAACAACGACCGGGATCGATGCGATCTCATCATCACCTGACTTGTTGATCATCCAGTCAAAGATATACAGTCCGAAATTCTTCCTGTCATCTCCGCTTAAGATCACAAGATCCGGAAGGATTCCCTGGCCGTCTCTTTTGATATAGTCGATCGCACCTTCACCGTATCCTGCGGTGATGCATTCGATGTAGTCCGGAAGAGAATTCTTGAGAGCCTCTCTTCTGTTCTTGTCATCGTCGATTACTACTGCACGTATATGAGGCATTTGATATTACTGCTCCTTTTTGTTATTCTCATCTAACGCTCTTTTGATGTTATCTATTATCTCGCGATAGAGCATTACAAGCTTGATATAATTGGCATCTATGAATGCGGCGTTACCGCTCCTGCCTGCAAACTCATGTATCTTGGCCATCGTGAACAGCTGATGTGCGCCGATGTTGGCCGCTACGCTCTTGAGCGAATGTACCGCGATAACATAGTTCTCATAATCATGATCCTTGGCAAAGGCTTCGATCTCACCTGCCTTATCAGGACCGTACTCCGTAAATATCCCGAGTATATCGACATAATCAGCGGCATTTCTGTCGCACTTGGTAAGACCCGCATCAACATCAACGCCCTCTATCTCTATGTCGAGTTCTTCCTGTACGGGAGTATCCTCTTTTTCCATCGATACGATCAGGTTCGGTGCCAGATGGTCCTTGAGCACCTGCTCGATCTTCGGTGTTTCCACGGGCTTACTTAAGTAATCCGAAAATCCCTTGCGAAGGTATTCGTCACGCATGCCTCTTATGGCATTTGCAGTCACTGCGATCACGGGTACCGATGCCCTGTCCTTATCAGGCAATGCCCTTATCGCATTGAGCGCATCCTCTCCGTTCATCTCCGGCATCATATGATCCATGAAGATAAGATCATACTGGTTATCCGTTGCCTTCTGTACGGCTTCCCTACCGCCTCCTGCAGTGTCCGCATCTATCTCGTAATGAAGAAGAAGTCCTCGCAGTATTTTAACGTTGACGGGATTATCGTCAACGACGAGCACTCTTGCCGACGGTGCAAAGATCACAGACCGTTTCTTTTCTTCCTGCTTGTGGTATACGAGATAGTTGGAAAGCTTGTTCCTGTCGAGGACCTTCTGCGGAATGCACACGATAAACTTCGTGCCTTTTCCGTACTCACTCTCGACCTCCAGTGTTCCGTTCATAAGCTGCGTCAGCTGTCTGCATATCGACAGCCCCAGACCGCTTCCTTCAACGTTCCTGTTAAGTCTCATATCGACCTGACGGAACTTGTCGAATATGAGTTCCAGGTCGTCCTTCCTGATGCCGATACCCGTATCTTCTATCTCAAACCTGAGCATGACCTGATCCGGATCATCTGTCTCCGTGTATGTAGCCGACAGTTTAACATATCCTTCATTCGTAAACTTGACCGCGTTGTTGCATATGTTGGTCAGTATCTGCCTGATCCTGACTATGTCTCCGTACAACTGGCTCGGAAGCTCCGGGCTTGCATTGACACGGAATTCGATACCCTTTTTTCTTGTAAGGATCGACATCACGGACTCAATATCGGTAAACAGATAATGAAGATAATAAGGAACGGGTACAAGCTCCATACGTCCCGATTCGATCTTGGATATATCGAGAAGATCGTTGATGATCGACAGGAGATTACTTGCCGCGCTCTTGATCTCAGACGCATATTCATTGACCTGGTCCGATTCGTCAAGCTGGAGAAGAAGTTCCGCAAATCCGCTTATTGCGTTCATAGGAGTTCTTATCTCATGAGAGATGTTCGCAATGAATGCATTCTTCGAGCGGTTCGCTTCTGTCAGTTCCTCTATCTTGCGGAGCAGTTCGTCATTTTGTTGTTCGTTCTTTGCCGTCTTGCTCATCTTTTGTCTCTGTGTTCTTCTTCTCTTCGGGTTCTTTCTTTTCTTCGGTCTTGTTTTCAGCCTTGGCAGGAGCTTTGGCGTGAACATTTTCTTTAAGCAGGTTCTTGCCCTTCCTGGATTTCGTCCTGTCGACGTTCATGTTACATTTGCCCTGGAAAACGGACTGCTCGTCGATCAGTATCCTTGCAGTATTGATATCGCCGTACACCTCTCCGGTAGGCTCTATGTTTGTCTTGTCCTTTATCGTAAGGTTACCGTCCACAACGCCTGCAACAATGATGTTCTCGGCGATAACGTTCCCCTGTATCTGGCCGTCCGCCGCAAGCACTACCGTACCTTCCGCGCACACTCCACCGACAACACTTCCTTCTATTCTTATCGAAGAACCCGATATAAGCGTTCCCTCTATCTTCGTATCCGCGCCGATAAATGTTGATATGGACGTCTGATTGATCCTGACCTTATTGTCGTCCCTGAAAAACATATATGACCTCCGAGTTATTGATCTTGAGTTAATACAGATCTGGGATCTATGAACTCACCGTTAAACTTGACTTCAAATGCAACGAAACCGTCCGACGGAAGCATCGCGAGCACATCGCCCTTTGCCACGTCATATCCTTCTCTTGCAGTCACGTCGCCACTCAGCCTGTAGTATGTTACGTATCCGTTCCCGTGATCGATGACGACTCCTCTTGTGTAATAAGGATTGTTGTCATCGGAATCCACGTGTGTTATCTGTCCGTCACCGGCTGCTACAACAACAGCGCCCTGTACGGTCGAAAATACTATACCGCCTGTTTCACCGCCGCCCGTTCCGGCATACGGATCATCGATGAGTATCGCGTCGGCATTCATGATCGGTATCATATCCGGCACTGCCGAGGCAGCCGCGCTGGCTTCTTCTTCCTCTTCTTTTCTCGATATCGTATCCTCGATCTTGGAAAATACTTCCTTGTCGGCCGCTATCTGATCATTTAGTGCGTCAACCGTACTTTCAAGCTGCGCATTCGCTTCGCCCAGTTCTGCGACCTTAAGTTCGGTCTCGGCAAGCGAACCTTTTACCTTATGATTGTGATAAACAAGCGAGCACAGCAGTCCTATGACTATGATTGCAACCGCAACGGCACCCGTCAGCAGCTGGAGCAGTCTGTCAAAAGTGATCTCAACCGTCTTTGCCGCATCGGATGAATTGGGTATCAGTAGCATCGTAAAACCGGTAGTTGCTCTCTTGGTGTCAGCTCTTTTTGTTTTTTCCTTTTTGTTCTTATTCCAGATCAAGTTAAATGTCTCCTGCCGGACACAATTATTCAGAATTACTATACTCTCATAACAACCATTTTTCAAACTTTTTATTTACAATTTGGCACGGTTGTGGTAACATTCCCTTGTTGTTTTAGTTTTATTTATTATTTCGGAGGTATCTGCAATGAAAGGTACAGTTAAATGGTTCAACAACCAGAAGGGTTACGGATTCATTTGCGACGAGCAGGGCAATGATGTATTCGTACACTACTCAGGACTTAACATGGAAGGCTTCAAGTCTCTTGACG
>JAFZQP010000051.1 GCA_017620345.1 Lachnospiraceae bacterium | reverse complement strand
GCTATGGCCCTTACCTCATCCTTGGAGTACTTCCCCAGTGGCATAAGTGTTGCCGCAAGCTCCTCCTGCGTCAGCCTGTAGAGCATATATGTCTGGTCCTTTTCTATATGCTCGGCATTTCTTACCGTATATCGTCCGTTATCGAGCTTTACGACCTTCGCATAGTGTCCGGTCGCGATATAGTCGCCCTTAAGGACCTTCATGTAATACATGAGACGTTCCCACTTGACATAGCGGTTGCAGAAGATGCATGGATTAGGCGTAAGCCCCTGAAGATATTGTTCCATGAAAGGTTGTATGACTTTATCATTAAAAACACCCGTACAGTTGAACGGATGAAAAGGTATCCCTATTGCGTCGGCGATGGCTTTTGCATCATCTATCTCACAGCATCTGCTCTCCTGCCCATCATCGGACATCCAAGTCCTTAGCATAACGCCGACAACATCATATCCTTCCTGTTTAAGAAGGTAAGCAGCAACGGCGCTGTCAACACCTCCTGACAGCCCGACCAGAACCCGTTTCATACATTACCGCCCCTTACTATGAATTCTGCTTCATGTTTGGAAAGGTATTTCTCGGCACTTGCTTCGTCCTTTACGAAGACACCCTTAAACTTACCTTCAAATGCAGCCTTGAGCTCCCTCAGCTTCTCTGCTGAATCATTGATCACGAGAACGACCGGAAGATCCGCCTTCTTTTCGTTCTCCCGGGCGATCTGCTCCTGCGTCATCATGCGGTCAGGGCTTACATACTTGATCAGTATAGCCTCAAGATCCGCGTACATGACGGGCTTACTCAGATAGTCGGTAAACCCTTCCCTGATATATGAATCTCTTGCACCAAGTATAGCATCAGCGGTAAGTGCAATGATAGGGGTATTTTTTGCAAGACCTCTCGAGTTGATCTCGGCAAGAGTCTGTGTTCCCGACATTCCCGGCATCATCTGATCAAGGAATATGATATCAAACGACTTCTTGCCCAGCTCATCTATGCACTCCTGACCCGACCCTGCTGTCGTGACTTTCATCCTCGTTCCCTCAAGTAAAGACTCGATCACCTCAAGGTTCATGTCATTATCATCAACTATCAGGACATTTACATCCGGCGCAATGACTGTCGGCCTGAATTCTTCCGTTTGCGACTGCATCTTTGACAGGTTCTGGACAAAATCACCTACCGGAGTCCTGTCTACCGCTTCCTGCTTCATCTGTGCCGTAAACGTCGTTCCCTCGCCGTATCTGCTTGTCACCCCGATGGTCCCGTCCATCATCTTGACAAGCTGCATTGTGATGTTAAGCCCCAGGCCTGTGCCCTCGATGTTCCTGTTCTTATCTTCCTCCAGGCGCTGGAATGATCCGAACAGCTTACCGAGGTCTTCATTCTTGATGCCTATGCCTGTATCGGTCACGATAAACCACAGCATCCCCGTACCGGTTTCATATGATACGTCGATGGATACGCTTCCCTCGTGTGTATATTTGATAGCATTGTTGATCAGGTTCAGCATGACCTGACGGACTCTTATCTCATCACCTCGAAGTACGGAGGGAATGTCCTCCGACACCTTGAGATCATACTGCAAGCCCTTGTCCTGCGCCTTTTTCATCGTCATGTTGACCACATCGTTCATGACCGATGCAAAGCTGTATTCAACGGGAACAAGCTCCATCTTGCCCGATTCGATCTTGGAAAAATCAAGGATATCGTTGATTATGGACAGAAGTGTCTTGCCGGCGCTCTGAATATCCAGGGCGTATTTCCTGATCGTACTGTCGGGCTTGGCGCGAAGTATCATCTCATCCATTCCGATGATGGCATTCATCGGGGTCCTTATCTCATGGGACATGTTGGCAAGAAAATCACTCTTTGCCTTGTTGGATGCATTTGCGGCATCTTTTTCCAGCTCGAGCACCTTCTTTTCATATGAGGACCTCTGTTCATCAAGCCTCATCTTCTCCATGTGCTCGGCGTAGCTTCGCTCATTCTTGCGACCTATATAGAAGAATACCGAGATCAGGGCAAACACGACCATGCATATGAGTGCATTTACGACAAGCTGACTCCTTACCTCTTCATACAGCTCTTTATCGGTAAAGACCATCACGACATTCCAGCCGTTCTTTACTTCATTTGAGAATATGGTGCACTGTTCGCCGTCAAGCATATATGAGATGCTGCCCGAACCAGCTTCTTTGATGGCACGGTATAACTGCGCACCTTCTTCTGTATCATTTAGGTTCGTGCCTTTTTTCCCCTCATTCCTGTGAGCGATGATATAGCCCGTATCGTCTATAACAAAGCCGTAGCCTTTTCCGTTAAGTGTCAGCTCGCTCATAAGAGACTGTATCTCCATGAGCTGGACATCAAGAGACACGACATTCTGACGGTCCGGAAGCATCCTGGCGACCGATATTATCACGTTTCCGGTCTGTGCATCAACATACGGCGGTACGAATACAACTTCCCCGTCGTGCTCCTTGGCTATGATGTACCAGTCGCGCGTCCTCGGATCGTAATCCTCGGGAGGCACCCAGTTGAGCCCGTCCATGTACTGGCTCATGATATAACCGTACAGTCCGGCATAGTTCTCGTTAAACTGCTCGGCAACATTGTTCGTCTCTTCCACGAGGAATTCATGTATCCTGACCGGCGTACTTCCGCTTATGAGCATATGGTGCACCGAATCGGCCGTCATATGCAGTATGTTCTCGGCCGTGTTCAGATGCGTATCTATAAGAGATGAGACATTGAGTATCCTGTCCTCGATCACGGCACCCGAGTTGGACACGGCCACGTTGTACATCAGCCGTGACGTGTACACGACCATGACAACTACAAATACAAAAACCAGTATGAGCGGGATCGTCATACTGTGTTTTCTGCGTCCGTATTCTTTTGACAGTTCCATGTCGTTATTTTCCATAGGCTATCCTTCCGCCTTCTTGTACGTGTCTATTCTATCGCGGGTCCTATCTCACGTATGAGCTGCGCAGCCTCTTCATACATAAAATCATCTATGAAGGCTATCGCTTCCTTCAGCTTATCTGCCTGTGTCATCCTGAAGGGATAACCCGACAGTTTCGTCGCGAGCTGCTTGGCCAGATCGTCGTCAAAATCATCAAGCGCATCAAGGAGCTGTCCTACTGTCTCAACTGCTTCCTGAGCCGATATCTCGTCCGCCGCATGAACTTCCCCGAGCTTGGAAACAGGGGAGAGCTTCTCGATAAGGATCTTGTAATCTCTCATGACTACAGGTGTCAGGCTCATGATGACATCGGTATCCTTACTCCCGGCTGCCGCCTCAAGCGACTCAAAGCACCCTGACAGCGTATCCGCTCCTATCATCTTGGCATTACTCTTTAACGCATGGACAGTGATCATAAGGCTCTCATAATCTTTTGAATTGAAAGCCTCTTCGACCTTTTCCCTGTTCTTTTCATAGTTTCTGTAAAACCGCTGGACAGCCGCTACGTACTTTTCCTCTCCGCCCGTGTACCCGATACCCGTCTCGGTATCAAGTCCGGCTTCTTTCATCCATAAGATATCCATTCCCATGACCATTACCCCAGTACATCTATTATCTTGGCAACAATTTCCGATTTCTTTGACGGCTTGATGATATACCCCTGCGGGCGAAGCTCCGAAAGGGTCTGGAGAACCTTGTTCTTCTCCGATACTCCGGTCAGGAAGATGACCGGTATATCCTGCCATGCTTTTGTATCCTGAATGTTTCTGAGGACTTCCGGCCCGTCAAGCTCCGGCATCAGATAGTCAAGAAGTATCAGGTCGCATGACTTCTTCGCAAGGAACTTAAATGCAGCGTCTCCTGATTTTACGCATGTAACATCGTAGAATTCATCAAGCTGGTCCTTGATCTGAAGAAGCTGCTCGGTGTCATCATCGACAACCAGTATCCTCTTTCTCTTATGTCCCTTGTCGGGATCATCATTTACAAACTCCCGAAATGACGCCAGGTTCTTTTCCTTCTCGTCCTCGATCGTTGCCTCTATCTCGGCCATCTTCTCGTAAAGTGCGAAAAGCGAAACCGGCCTTGACAGAAACAGCACTCTTTCGAGTTCCGTATATTTCATGAACAACTTTTCGTCTTCGACATCTGTCACGACTATCGTAGTGATGTTTCCCTGACGGAGCGCCGTCTTCATGACGTTGTATGCCTGCACGGAGACGGATGTCTCACCTCCGAGGCATATGATCACCACCTTCGGAAGTTCCACCAGCATAAGATCGAACAATGCCGTTTTGTTCGGATCGCATTTTACGGTCACATATCCCCTGTCTGTCTGAAGATGATCACATATGTCGTTTGCGACCTTACGGTTTTTTCCTGTAACTAATACTTTTAACTGCATATCATGCCCTGCCCTTGT
>JAFZQP010000050.1 GCA_017620345.1 Lachnospiraceae bacterium | reverse complement strand
TGGCCGTTCATCGTGTTCTCTGCCGATTTGGAATTAAGGACTGCCTGGTCCCTTGCGGTTACAAGGTCTTCCAGATCATATTCGACAACCCTCTCACCTTTTGCCACTTCGTCACCGACATGAAGTTCATAGAAGCTTACCGGAGCCGTGACGGAGGAGTAGTATGTCTTGCTCTCGGCCCCGTGCACGTCGCCTGTTGCATCAACGCTTTCAGACAGTGTCCGGTATCCCGCAGTATCTGTGCTGTAGGTCGTGGGGCTGCCTATACAGCCGGCAAGAAAAATCCCCGCACACGTCAGCACCGCAATATTATATGAGCTTTTGCGGATTACTGTGGTCTTCATTGCATAACCTCCGATCATTGAGAGTCACATGATCTTGTTAGCCTTCGCTAACATACCTGATAATTTTATCATAGATCGTCACAATGTCAATGTACAAAATTACCATAATTGAGTCCCGGGCGTACCGATTTTTTTGTAAACGTCCGGGGAATGTGATAAAATCTTTAGTTATGGATAAGATGTATCATATCATATTAATAATTCAGATAATCGGGATAGTAGCCACTTTTATAGAGAGCATCATAGTATTTCGGAAGTGGAGCGGAAAACTGCATTCTTATCTGTTCCTTGCATGTGTCACAACCCTTGTCAACAGTACGGGCTATCTGTTCGAACTTCTTGCACGCTCCAAAGAAGCTTATATCACGGCAATGAACATGTCGAATCTTGGAAGGGTATGGATCTCATTCACGCTCTTTTTGTTTATATGCGAACTTACAAAAACACGTATACCGAAGGTCGCCAAATACCTGCTGGCGACACTCAGTGCCGTTACCTATGTGATAATAATCACAACCGACATAAACAGGCTGTATTACAAGAGCAAGTTTTTCTTTATGAACGGTTCCTTCCCTGTGTTGTCGCGGGTTAAGGGTGTGTGGCATACAGTATGGGATTCCGCGATGATCCTCTATATAATCGTGGGTCTTGCGGCGCTTTTTATATCAAGATACAGGGAAAAAAATCCCGTTGCCAGACGCCGGCTTACAATGGTCATTCTTGCGATACTGACCGAGAGCGCATTTCTTATCGTGCAGATGTTAAAGCTGCTCCACGTTACGTATGTATATGATGTTACGATGCTTGCATTCCCGATATCGGCACTGTTCATGTTTGTTGCGATCTTCCGGTACAACCTTCTCGATACGGCAAGCCTTGCGAGAGAGTATGTCATCGACAGGCTGTCCGAGGGGATAATAGCTGTTGATGAGGACGGAAAGATAAGCTACTGTAACGAGCCCGCGCTCACGCTGTTTCCCGAACTTGATAAGCATCCGCAAAAGGTGCTTGACATGATAGGTGCTGCGATAGAATCGGATGAGCCTGTTGTGATAAATGACAGGATATACTCTCCCGAGGCAAACAGACTTTGCTGCGGTAAGGATACTGCCGGTACCATATATTCGATCACGGATGATACCGAGCACTTCAGGTACATGGAAGAACTTGAGGAGCAGCGGAGGATCGCCGACGATGCCAACAGGGCAAAATCATCGTTTTTGGCCAATATGTCCCATGAGATCAGAACACCGCTTAATTCGGTGCTCGGGATGGATGAGATGATACTTCGTGAGAGCGGGGAGTCTCAGATCCGCTCTTATGCGAATAATATAATGAACTCGGGCAAGACACTCCTGTCCCTTATCAATGACATCCTTGATTTCTCGAAGATCGAGGAAGGCCGTATGGAGATAATCCCGACGCAGTATGAACTCTCATCGGTGATAAACGATCTTGTGAACATGATACGTCCCCGCGCGGAAAAGAAGGGCCTGAAGCTTGAGCTTTCTGTTGACCCCGATGTACCGCATATACTGTACGGTGATGAGATAAGGATCAAACAGATCGCGCTGAACATCCTGACCAATGCCGTCAAATACACAAACGAAGGAAGCATCGCACTTAATATCGGATACGATAACATACCCGATGATGAGATACTCCTGAAGTTTAAGATAGCGGATACGGGGATCGGTATGAAGGAAGAGGACATGGATAAACTGTTCTCTCCGTTCTCGCGTATTGAGGAAAAGAGAAACCGTTCCGTCGAAGGAACAGGGCTCGGGATGAGCATTGTAAAACAGCTCCTTGCGCTGATGGACAGCGAGCTGCGCGTAAAGAGTATATACGGCGAGGGCTCCGAGTTCTCATTCGACATAAAACAGAAAGTTGTAAGCCGGGAGCCGATGGGGGATGTTCTTGCGCGATTTGAGGCTGATGAGCCGGAAACGGATGCGTATCATGCGCTGTTTACCGCACCGTCCGCACATATACTTGTTGTGGATGATACCGAAGTCAATCTTGCGGTATTCATCAATCTGCTCAAACAGACCAGGATCGATATAGACACGGCCGCATCGGGAAAAGCGGCGCTTGCCAGGGCAGCGGCAGATGATTACGATATCATTTTCATAGACCATAGGATGCCTGACATGGACGGAATAGAGACTCTTAACAGGCTTAAGGAGACGGAGGATGAAAAGACTGTCTATATCGCACTCACGGCAAATGCCGTTTCAGGTGCAAGACAGATGTACCTCAATGCGGGATTTGCGGACTATCTGTCCAAACCGATCGACGGACT
>JAFZQP010000049.1 GCA_017620345.1 Lachnospiraceae bacterium | reverse complement strand
CATGTACGTGCTCACATCTGTCCGCCCCGGCCAGCTGATGGTAAAGGTGGTTCATGACGAGCTGGCAACCCTGATGGGCGGCGAGGCCGTTGACATTGACATAAAGGGACATCCCGCCGTCATCCTGATGGCCGGTCTGCAAGGTTCCGGTAAGACCACCTTCCTATCTGGGCGGATTGCTCGATGGGTGTTTGCCCATCTTTGCGTCAGCAAAGGCAATTATACACACTATTCATCGCTTTTGCAACACTTTTTTTGTACTTTGGACCTTACAGCACCCTCTTTACCGCGGAAACGATCTTCTCCACATTTATCGGCTTACTTATATGCGCATTCATCCCCGCTTTCAGTGTCTTCTGGATGTCATCGGTAAGGGCATCCGCGGTCATGGCAATTATCGGTATGCTTGCAGCCTGGGGATGCACGCTGGAACGTATCGCATCGGTCGTCTCGTATCCGTCCATTCCCGGCATGTTGATATCCATGAGGATCACATCATATGTACCCGTTATCGACCTTTCGAACATATCGACCGCCTCCCGGCCACTGTCACACAATGTCACGATCGAACCCCTTGATTCAAACATTTCCTTGGCGATGAGCTGGCTGACCGAGCTGTCCTCAACAACGAGTACACGCAGGTTGTTCAGTACACTGACATCATCCTCATCCGAACCCTCGCCGCCTATGGCCGAGTAATTGCCCGACTCATAACACTCGAAGAAATGATCTATCGTCTGCTGCAGTTCTTTGGACGCATCGTTTAATACATCAACATATGACAGCAACGTACCTTTGTCGCAGTCACCGTTTATGTTTTTCTTTATTATCTCCGCGATACCGCATATCGTATTGAGCGGATTGCGGATATTATAGGACAATTCGGAAATGAACTTTTTTTCATTCCTGCCGTCTTCTCTGACTGTCCCTGTTTTCTTCTTTACAAGTCTTTCAAACATTCTTTGATCCCCCCGGAGATTGTTGCTCCAAGCCTCTCTCAATGTAGCAAATATTCTATCCTCTGTAAAGGACTTATGTGCTTTGATTCATTGTCTTTTTTATCGTTTTCTTCCTTCTGTTTTCCCTTCAGTACGACAGCGGACGTTGAAGGAAGCGTTATCTTCAGCCGGCCGTTTACAACCTCATATTCTTCGGGCTCAGTTGTGTATCCATTTGAATCAGTCAGCATCAGCCTCGTAAGTATGGATTCCCTGGGCACTCCGGTCTGCCACACCCTCATATCCACTTCTTTGTCGCAGTCGTTATTGTTCACGATCACGATGATCTCGTTGTTCCTGATGAACCGTCCGTATGCGATGACATTGTAATCCTTGTGCAGCATTATGCCCGCGCCGGTGATCAGCTCCCTGTTTTCCTTGTGGATACGTATCATATCCTTATGGAACGCGATCAGTTCCTTGTCTTCCCTGCCCCACGGATATGTTCTTCTGTTGTCGGGATCGGTGAATCCGCACACTCCCGCCTCATCACCGTAATATATCGTAGGAGCCCCGGCCCACGTCATCTGGATGACTACAGCCTCTCTCATGACAGCCTTGTTCACGCCCTGATTGGCGGCCTCGTAGCCTTTGTCGGCAACACGTCCGACAACGTGGTTGGTCCTTGTCAGGAATCTCGAATGATCGTGATTGGACAGCTCATTCATCGTGGTAAACAGCGTCGGCGCCATGAACTTTGTAACACCGTCCCGCATCATACCTTCGAATGCATCCGCATTACCGAGCATATCCTGGCGAAAATCATCACTGTGCTTCTGCATTCCCGTCAGGAACCATGTCACAGGCTCCATGAACGCATCATAGTTCATTATCGTATCCCATTCATCACCCATGAGCCATCCGGAAGGGTCCCCGTAATGTTCGGCAATGATTATGGCGTTAGGATTGGCTTCCTTTACGGTCCTTCTGAAGTCCTTCCAGAACTGGTGATTGTACTCGGGACTGTGCCCCAGATCTGCCGCTACATCAAGTCTCCAACCGTCGACATTAAACGGCGGAGATACCCATTTTCTCGCTATGCGGAGCACATAATCGCGCAGTTCCCTCGAACCTTCGTAGTTAAGCTTCGGAAGGGTATCGTGGCCCCACCACCCGTCATACGTACCGTTATACGGCCACTTATCTTCATAAAACCTGAAAAAATCATGATACGGGCTGTCTTTATCCACATATGCGCCCTTCTCATATCCTTCCTGGCCTTCATATATCCTCTCTCTGTCCATCCACTTGTTGAATGAACCGCAGTGATTGAAGACGCCGTCTATGATGACTTTGATCCCTCTCTTGTGTGCTTCCGCGACGAATGACGCAAAGAACTTGTCCGAAGCCTCAAGATTGGCTCGTCCCGTCACCCTGTTTATGTATCTTGTCGCATCCCTGTTCTCGGTCTGCTCGCCGGTCAGAAGTTCTCCTTTGTCGTCAACGATCTTTCCGAAGTGAGGATCTATATGATCGTAATCCTGGATATCATATTTATGGTTGGAAGGGGATACGAACAAAGGATTAAAATATATCGCATCTATGCCAAGATCCTGCAGATAGTCTAGCTTGGCCGCAACTCCCGCGATATCGCCGCCGTAGAACTCCCTGACGCCCATATACGCCGGATATTTGTCCCAGTCATCAACCTTTGTAACGTTTTCCCCGATGTATCTGTACTCATCTGACAGTACATCATTTGTCGGATCCCCGTTATAGAACCTGTCAGTGTATATCTGATACATCACGGCACCCTTGGCCCAGTCGGGCGTCTTGAATCCCGGACGTATGCGAAAATCAAAATATTCGTTCGGATCCTTCACGACCCCTCTCGTATCGTAAAGACATCTTACTCCCGCAGACCCGACCTCGAAATGATACCTGATGATCTCATTACTCAGCCGGTATTTCGCAGAGTAAAAATCAAACTCATCCGTAGACTCCGTGATCTCCATGAGTATATTCTCGCCGTTACACACAAGCTTGGCGTAATCTATATTGTTGCGCACGCTCCTGAGCCTTATCGTTACGACACCGTATGCATTTGGTTCAAGTGGGATGATATAGTCTTCCGAATAGTCGGAAAAGAGTGCCCTTCTGTTTAGAACGGGCTTGTAATTGGTTATGAACTTTCCTTTTTGAAGAATATCGTTGAGTTTATCGGAATCCATTTATGATCATTTCCCTTATTTGGTATACAACCACTACATTATAACAATATATTGTTACTATCGCAAACATAAATGAACTCAACGTAAAAGCAGCTCCCGAATGGGAGCCACTTTTGGAGAAGGTATTTCTTATTTATTGGGGGGTTACAAGTGCATTATAGTCCCCGATGTTCTCAAAATCTATCCATTAAATACACAAATATTACAAATCATGGGGGCGGGTTTTGGTAAAAATCACCATATATGGGTCATTCTGCCGCAAATAATGCCTCAAACTCTTCACGGTTGATCTTTTCTTTCTCCAGAAGGAGCTGTGCACACGAATCAAGCTTGTCGCGGTTATCATTGATCAGCTTGACAGCCTTTTCATAGCATGTATCTATGATGCTCTTTATTTCCTCATCAATCTTGGACGCCGTCGAATCGCTGTATCCTCTCGTATGGGCAAGATCACGTCCGATGAACACTTCTTCGCCTTCATCGTCATAGCATATGGCTCCGATATTGTCGCTCATGCCGTAGCGCATTACCATGTTCTTAGCCATATGTGTCGCTTTCTTGATATCAGATGATGCGCCCGTTGTGATGTCGTCAAGTACGATCGATTCCGCAGCCCTGCCTCCTAGCATAGCGATGATCTCATTGAGCATCCTGCCGCGTGTTTCGAACATTACATCCTCCTCAGGCATCGACATCGTATATCCGCCTGCACCAAACCCCGTAGGTATGATCGATACGGTATTTACCGGATCTATATCGGGCAGAATGTAATGCAGTATCGCATGACCGCTTTCGTGGAATGCGGTGATCCTCTTTTCCTTGTCGGTAACGACTTTGCTCTTCTTCTCCGGACCGACTCCGACCTTCAGGAAGGATTCTCTTATATCCTCCATCTTGATGAATTTGCGGTTCTGTTTTGCTGCCCTTATGGCAGCTTCGTTCATCAGATTTTCAAGATCCGCACCCGTAAAGCCCGATGTTGACTTGGATATCTCATCAAGATCCACATCATCGCCGAGCGGTTTGTTCTTGCTGTGCACGGTCAGTATCTCGCGCCTTGCCTTAACATCTGGCGTACCTATCGCTATCTTTCTGTCAAAACGTCCCGGTCTCATGATCGCGGGATCGAGGATATCCACACGGTTCGTAGCTGCCAGGACTATTATCCCTTCGTTGGCTCCGAATCCGTCCATCTCTACGAGCAGCTGGTTGAGCGTCTGCTCTCTTTCATCATGGCCGCCGCCCATACCGGTTCCACGCCTTCTTGCCACAGCATCTATCTCATCGATGAACACAATACAGGGTGCGTTCTTCTTGGCTTCCTCAAACAGATCCCTTACACGGCTGGCTCCGACGCCGACGAACATCTCCACAAAATCGGAACCCGATATCGAAAAGAAAGGTACGTTTGCTTCACCTGCTATCGCCTTGGCAAACAGCGTCTTACCTGTTCCGGGAGGGCCTACGAGTATGACTCCCTTCGGGATCCTTGCCCCGACTTCTATATATTTCTGAGCATTCTTCAGGAAATCAACGATCTCCTCAAGATCTGATTTTTCCTCATCAAGTCCCGCAACATCCGGGAATTTGATCTTGTTATCGTTGCTCGAGAGCTTGGCATGGCTCTTGCCAAAGTTCATCATCTTGCTTCCGCCGCCCGCCGATCCGTTCATATACGTAAAGAATACGATCATGAACACGATCAGTATAAGCGAAGGCAGGATGTATGTTGCAAACCATCCTTCTCTCTTGACGTCGTCAAGTGTGTAGCCCGGAAACTTCTTATCAAGCTCCTCGACCACCTTGTTGATATCCGGCGTGTACATATACAGAGTCATTCCGTTATTAAGTGTCAGTCTGACTTCACCTGTAGGCACTTCCGAATTCTGTATCAGTCTGATACCAACTATATCACCCTTATCAAAATGCGATTCAAACTGCTCGTGATTTATTTCCTGTTTTACGGATCCCTGCATCTTCGACCATGCGATCAGAAGTCCCACAAAGATGATCAGGATCAATCCGTAAAAACCGAATCCGCTTCTCTTTTTCAACTTTTTTAAATTCCTCTCATGCTTATGTCCGTATTATTTCTCTAATTCAACGATCCCGATATATGGCAGATTCCTGTACTTCTGTGCATAATCAAGTCCGTATCCGACAACGAATGCATCCGGGATCTCGAATCCTGTATAATCCACATGAACATTCTTGATCCTTCTATCGGGCTTATCAAGAAGCGTACACAGTTTAACCGATGCGGCTCCACGCTTTCCGAGGTTATCGAGAAGGTAGCTCAGTGTATTTCCCGTATCAACGATATCTTCTACGACAAGCACATCCCTGCCGTCAAGCGCTTCATCAAGGTCCTTGTTGATCTTGACAACGCCCGATGATTCTGTGGAATCCCCATAGCTTGATACGCTCATAAAATCAAGTGTCACCGGAACCGTGATCCTCTTGGCAAGCTCGCATGCGAAGAATGTTGCACCTTTTAGTATCGCAACAAGATGTACAGATTTTCCTTCATAGTCTTTACTTATCTGCTCACCCATCTCTTTAATACGGGCATTTACCTGTTCTTCGGTATACATTACCGATATCTTATCACCCATCTTCTTCTCCTCTTTCAAATACAAATTCCATGACCTGTTCAGTTCCGTCAGTCACCTTGACATCCTCGGATATCCTGTGCCCAACTACCCAGTATATCTTGGATCCGGAAGCGAGCAGAGGTACATCATTCCTCTCGCTCTTGGGGATCTTCTCATTGATCATGTAGTTCTTCAGATTACCCTCGTTGCCTTTTTTGTTGATAATAAGGTAATCTCCCGTCTTGCGGGTCCTAAGGCACAGATCACCGGTAATTTTAGCATAATCCATCCATTTCGTATAGGTATCTTCAGGTATGGCATCCTTGTCGAATTCATCAAGGATCCTGCACGTGACCTTGCTTCCGTCCGGAAGATCATATGTACCCTCACCCGTTATCGGGATGAAAAACTTGAAGTTAGGCTCCGGTCTTACTCTCTTTTGTATCTCTGTCGACGCCTGTACCGGGATGGCTGCGACCGGCATAACGACTTCAGTATTTGCCAACTCCTGTATATCTGCCTTAAAATCATCCCCCGGCTTGATATATACGATCCCGGATTCCTTCACTACCGCAACATGTCTCGGAAGATGAATCTCTCCGCTCTTTGGCTTGGTGATGAGTTCACACAGGCTGTCCACATGGCTTCTCGTAACATCCTTGATCGACACGCCCGATTCGGTTATGATCAGACGGACCGCGAACTTCAGCAGTATCGGCTCTGCCTGCGACAGAACATCTGCTTTATACTTCTTCGACAGACCTTTTACGATATATTTGCTGTCTGCCTCCTTCGACGCTTCATCAAGAAGTTCCTGTGCCTTCTTTTCCATAAAATCATTGATGTCCGCTGCTTCGGACGACAACGCATTTATATGTTCCACCGCATTCTGGCGGACAGTCTCAAGTTTCGGCATTACCTTCTTACGGATGTAGTTCCTGCTGTACTCGAGCGTGCTGTTAGTCTCATCTATCCTGTAGTCCTGATCCAGTTCTTCAAGATACTGCTCTATCTCTTCCCTTTTAAGGCACAACAGCGGACGGATAATATTGTCCCTCTTTGCTTCCATGCCCGTAAGGCCCTTAATGCCGCTTCCCCTGATCATGCGGAACAGTATCGTCTCCGCCTGATCGTTCATATGATGCGCCACCGCGATCTTCGCATTATCATACAGACCGCATACCTCATCAAACAGTTCATACCTTATCCTGCGGCCGCACTCTTCCTCTGATTCCTTGGTGATCTTACATATCAGAGGGATATCCTTCCTGAATGATTTTAACGGTACGTTCTTTGACGCACAGAGTTTCTCAACGAACTTCTGGTCCTTGTCAGCCGTCTTCTTGCGTATCCCGTGATGCACGTGGACCGCAACCGTCGTAAAATCCATCTCCTTTTTGAACTCTTCGAGAATAAGAAACAGGCATACCGAATCCGCTCCGCCCGATATTCCTTCAACTATCGTATCTCCCGGGCATATGAGATTATTCTGCCTGATATAATCCGTAACTTTTGTGTAGATGTTTTCCTTCTCCATGGTGTAACCTCTTCCCACAAGTGGGCCCCTCCTATCTACATATTATACTATGTAAAAAGAAAAAGCACAGGAATTTTCATCCCCGTGCCTATTTATTGATATCGGATCTGAACAATATTTCGTTCTCGTACAGCAATCCCAGCTTCTCTTTTGCGATCTCCTCCACAAACTTGTCTGTCTTGGTATATTTCTCGTAATCAGTAAGCTTGCGGGTCCTCTCATGCTCTTCTTCGATCTGAGCCTGCAGAGTCGCTTCCCTTTGCTGGTACTCCGCCTGTTTCTGTTTGAGCTCATGCCCTTTGAACAGCATGACCGCCATCAGGATCATGACTACAAATGAAACAAGTGCCATACCAAGCCGGTTTTGCCGCTTCTTCCGAAACGCAACTTTTCTGGCCATATACTACCCCTTATTATTTCCAGGATCCCTCGCCCTCTCAAGGAACCCTAATTATCACTTGTTAACATAATATATTATATATAGCAGCAGCGTTCTTGTCAAATACAATCATCTACAGAACTCTGTACATTTCCTTGGCTTCGTCCTTCTTCACGGTCTCTTTCACGGAGAGCACTTCCACCTTGAGCGGATTGTTCCCGAAAGAAATCTCGAGAACATCCCCTTCCTTGACCTGCGTCGAAGCCTTTGCGGGCCTTCCGTTGATCATCACCCTGTCCGCGTCGCACGCATCGTTTGCGACCGTACGCCTCTTGATGATCCTTGATACTTTTAAATATTTATCCAGTCTCATATCCCATCTCTTTCTTTGTACGTCAACTCATGCTTCTGTATGAAAAAAGGAACCCCGATCATCCGGAGTTCCTTTTATCATATAATCGGGTTAATTATTTCTTGTTAACCAGATCCTTAAGAGCCTTACCAGCTTTGAACTTAGGAGCCTTAGAAGCTGCGATCTTCATCTCCTTACCTGTCTGAGGATTTCTACCTGTTCTAGCTGCT
>JAFZQP010000048.1 GCA_017620345.1 Lachnospiraceae bacterium | reverse complement strand
CTTTTTAAACCCTTCACGCCTTTCCTCAGGCATACTCGCCAGCTTGCCCATAAGTTTTTTCTTTAACTCGGGAGGGAGGTTCTGCATTATCTCATTCATGCGCCTTTCACCTCACTTTCCGAAAGTTGGGACATCGCGATCTCGCGGTATACCTTATTGGACGCAAGAAGTTCATCATGCGTTCCGTCACCGACGATCTTTCCTTCCTCGATAACGAGTATCCTGTCCGCATTCTTTATTGTGCTGACACGCTGTGCAACGATCACCGTAACAGCGCCCGTCAGTTCTCCTGACAGTTCCTTGCGAAGCTTTGCATCGGTCTTAAAATCAAGGGCCGAGAAACTGTCGTCAAACATATATATATCCGATTTTCTAACAAGTGCTCTTGCTATGGCTAGTCTCTGTTTCTGACCGCCCGAGACATTAGTGCCGCCCTGTGCGATGTATGTGTACATCCCATATTCTTTTTCATCAACAAATTCCGTTGACTGGGAGACATCAAGAGCATGTCTTACTTCTTCATCAGTGGCATCGGGTTTGCCGAATTTCACATTATCGATTATCGATCCCGAGAACAGAAATGCCTTCTGGGGAACAAGTGAAATATGATTGCGAAGATCGGCAGAATCGGTATCCCGAACATCGACACCGTCAATCTTCACGCTGCCCTCGGTCACATCCATGTTCCTGCACAGAATATTGAGCAGTGTGGTTTTACCCGAGCCGGTACCGCCGATTATCGCAACGGTCTGGCCCGCTTTTGCTGAAAAAGAGATGTCAGTCAGAACGTTTCTTGATGCGCCGGGGAACCTGTATGAAACATGCGAAACCTCGAGGGTCGCATTGCCAACAGCGGGAAGTTTTTCCGTCTTTTCTTTATCTTTTATAGACGGTTCAACATCCCATATCTCGTTAATACGTTCTGCAGCTGTCTGCGCATTGGGAAGGTTCATCAGAAACATCGACGCCACCATGAATGACATAAGGATCATCGTTGTATATTGAATATAAGCCTGGACAGCACCGAAAGTCGCTATCCCCCTCTTCATGTAATCCGCACCGAAGCCGAGGATCAAAAGGTTTGAAGCGTTCGCAAAGAAAACGATAAGAGGAAGGATGGTATTTAATATCTTGAATCCTTTCTTGGCATTGTTTGTAAAATCATCGCTGATCCCGCCAAACCTGTCTGTCTCGTATTCTTCCATGTTAAACGCCCTTATGACTCTCATGCCCGAAAGCGCTTCGCGCATTACTCCGTTAACCTTGTCCACCTTTATCTGGTTTTCCCTAAATACCGGTCTTGCAAGTTTTATGGCAAAATACATGACAAGAGCCGCGATCGGAAGAAGGACGACAAGTACCCACGAAAGTGCCTTTGATGTCCTAAGCGCCAGCACAATGCCCGCGATACACATGAGCGGTGCCTGAAGCATCAACATGAACATCTGGATCAGGGCAGTCTGGGATGTCTGAATATCCTTACTCTGCCTGCTTATAAGTGACGCCGTACCGATCTTGCCTGCGTCTTCCTGGGAGAAATGAACAACTCTTGCAAAAAGGGCGTTTCTCATATCTCTTATCGAGCTCATGACAACCCCTGATGAAAAATAGTTGCTAAGAACACCCGCGGCTGCGCAGATGATAACATCAACAAGCATGATAAGCGCATATCTTATGATCACATCATTACTCTGCGCTATAGCTCCTTTGTCGATGACGGACTTACTTAGCGTGGGAAGTGCCATTGTGGCGAAAGTAAACAGCAGCGTAAATGCCACGGCAAGTAGCGTATTCCCGGTATACTTTTTTAGATATCTCGAATAAAGTTTAATCATGTTCTGACTGTATCTCCTTAAAGTAAAATACTGTTATTCAAATTTCATCGTATCAGCTCCGCTGATGGAGAAAGTCTCACCGTGATCCGTTACGGAAATAAGGTCTTCCGCTTTGTAACTGCCCTTGCCGCCTTCTATCTCAAATACGGCTTCCGAAAGATCGACATTTCCGCTCTTGCACAGGATAAGATCCTTAGTGTTTGCAAAGTCTCTGTCGGTGGTATGCCATTTTCCGATCTTGATCGGATACGGAAGGTCTTTCGGACATTGATAGTTACAGCCAAGCTCAGCGGTAACGAGCTTGTACGGTCCCGAGGTTGTCAGTTTGATCGTACCCGGATTTTCATACTTGTGGACAAGCGTATGCTCTCCTCCCGGTATCATCTCGGTGTAGATACCAAATGCCACTGCACGATCCGTTGATGCCTCGCTTCCCTCAAGATGGATATTGATCTCTCCGGTGTTAACAACAGGAGGGATATGCGTGATCTTCAGTCCCGGAGGGCAGTGCTCATAAATAGCGCATGCAAGCGGATCTGACTGGTACAGGAATGAAACCTTCTGTTCAACGAAGTGAGCCTTGAAGTCGATATTCATCTTTCCTGCGTTAAGAACATGGGTATCAGCCATTCTTCCGATCGTCATGATCTTTCCGGAAGACGTAACATCGATCTCGCCGAAGTTTGATATGGAACCGCCAAG
>JAFZQP010000005.1 GCA_017620345.1 Lachnospiraceae bacterium | reverse complement strand
GATCCTCCGACGGAACGATATATATTACACCGGAAGGAGACAGATATCACGGGAGCATAACATGCAGCGGGCTTAAGAGAACAGTCCGAGCGATCAGGATAGAAGAGATCGGAGACAGGAGACCATGCAGAAGATGTGGCAGATAAAAGAGATGATAGCGCTTGCGATGCTCGCGGTATGCGCATACACGGATATCAAAGAACGGAGCATATATGTATTCCCTCTTGTGGTTTCAGTAACAGGCGCAGTCGCGATATCGACGGTATCGTTTATGTGCGCCCCCGTGGATAAGGAAACCGAAATACTGCTGTATGACATACTGCTTCCTGCGATCACGGGAGGCATTCTCATCGTTGCCGTCAGGGCAGCAAAGTCGCATATGGGTATGGGAGACGGCTGGCTTATGGCATCTCTCGGGATGACGATCGGAGTAAGGGATAATATAATAGCCGTCACGGCGGCATTTCTTGCGGCATCGGTATATGTATGCATCATCCTGTTCGGAAGCGGTATGCGCCATCGGGTGCGGCATAAAAGCATACCGTTCGCACCGTTTGTGATGGCGGGATATATGCTGGTACTGGTAAATGGAATATAGAAGGTTAAAAGGAAGTTTTACTGTGGAAGCAGCACTTATAATGCCCCTGATACTGGGTGTTACAGTGCTGTTTATTTATATTGCGATGTTTTGCTATGACAGGTGTGCCATAGAATATGTATGCCGCATCGCATGCGCCGAAGCGGTTTATTCGCCCGACGGAAAATCCGCGGCAGAAGAATATATAAAGGATAATCTGACAAATAAACTCATATGCAGATGGGATACGGAAGCCACGGTATATTCGGACTCCGATATCGTCACTGTAGAGGTCAGAGCTCAGACAGGAGTATTTAACAGAACTTTTGATCATACCGTGAGTGCATACAAACACTTTTGCCCAAAGTATTAACAGAACCTGTGCAATTTGATATAATTCGACTATGATTGAAAAGATTCAGAGTCTTCTTGAAAAACAGGGATATCTGACGATCGAATCGAATGTTCCCTTTGTTAAATTATTCGTTCAATATGAACTTTCGCTGGCAAAAGTCATACAGATGCTGGACTGTGTTGATGAGGTTCCGATAACCGTCGAACAGTACACGGTCTTCTGTGAGAAATCAAAAGAGCATATCAGGGATATGGGATATGAGACCATAGAATTCCTGACACTGATCGTAACTCCGTGGATCAGCGAGGCCAGAAAATTCGTCCTGCACGATGATCACTGCTGGATAGTCAATTCAAACAATATGTCGGTCATACTGTATGACAATGAGCCCAATGATTTTTACGGACTCAGGGAACTGATAGAGTCCGAATCGACAGCAGATCCAAATGCTTCCGATATCAGTTCCGAAAAGTCGGGATCATACGGATACAGCGGTTATTATGATAATACTCCGAGGCAGACAAAATCGTTTGCCCAGGAATTTACACCGGTAAATACAGCGCTCGTCATAATCAACATAGCGGTCTTTGCCGTAATGACTTTTGCAGGTTCGACCGAAGATGTGGGATTTATGCTCGGGCATGGAGCGATGTTTGTTCCGTCGGTACTTGAGAACAAGGAGATATACAGATTTTTCACCTGCATGTTCCTGCATTTCGGGTTCATGCACCTTGCCGGAAACATGGTCGTACTGATGTTTCTCGGGGACAACGTTGAAAGGGCGGTCGGCAAATACAAGTTTATCATCATTTATATTCTCGGCGGCCTGTTTGGAAGCGTCGGCTCTTTTGTATATGCACTTGTTTACAATCCGGGAATAGTTTCGGCAGGTGCTTCGGGTGCGATCTTTGCGCTCATCGGAGCTCTTTTATGGCTTGTCATCAGGAATAAAGGACGTCTTGAGGATATGACGACACTCAGGATGTGCGTACTTATAGCATATGCCCTGTATAACGGGATCACATCGGAAAACGTCGATATGGCGGCGCATCTGTTCGGCCTTCTGGGCGGATTCCTTGTAGCGGTCGTCGTATACAGAAAGAAAGATACACCTGCACAGGTGATATGAGAGGAGCACTGATCCATGAAGATTAATATCTATTACGGAGGAAGAGGGATACTTGATGATCCGACGCTGTTCGTGATCAACAAGATGACTGAAGTTCTGAAGGAGCTTAACGTCAATGTGGAAAGATTTCCTTTGTATGAACTAAGGAACCAGATAACATCACTTCCCGCTTCCATTAATGAAGCCGATGCGATAGTACTGGCGGCAACTGTTGAGTGGTACGGCGTCGGAGGATATATGATGCAGTTCCTCGATGCATGCTGGCTTTACGGAAACAAGGAAAAGATAAGTAAAACATATATGTGCCCTATCGTAATGTCGCTCTCAAGCGGGGAGCGCCAGGCCAAGACAAATCTCCAGGTCGCATGGGAGATTCTTGGAGGCCGGTGCTGCAGCGGTATGTGCGGATATGTTGACGATATGACAAGTTTTGAGTTAAACAGCGACTATATCCGTATAATCGAGAAGAAAACGGAAAATCTGTACCGTACCGTATCTCAGAAGATGCATACGCTTCCGTCAAGCAACCAGGCAGTAAAACAGATAGTCGGAGGTACCAAGAACATTCCGCTCACACCCCAGGAGACGGAGCAGCTGTCCAAATATGTTTCCGATGAGCAGTATGTACAGCAGCAGAAAGAAGATATTCAGGAGCTGTCAACACTGTTCAAGGGAATGCTCGAGAAGAAGGATGTTGATGTCAGCAAGCAGTATATAAAGGATTTTGAGGATCATTTTTCGCCCGAAGGAAACGTCAACGCATCATACAAGTTTATGATCGAAGACCGCAAGAAAGCACTGATAGTGGAAATTGTGGACTCGAGGCTGAAATGTTATTATGGTAATCACGATTCACCGGATATTCTGTGTAAGATCAAACCGGAAGTTCTGGAAAATATCATAGGCGGACAGATGAGTTTCCAGAGAGCGTTCATGACCGGAGACATGCAGGTCAGGGGT
>JAFZQP010000047.1 GCA_017620345.1 Lachnospiraceae bacterium | reverse complement strand
GTGCTCGCCAGGGAAGTCGAGATAGGCGAGATGTCCGTCAAGGTAATGAACAACGTCTGCTTTATCGCATTTCCTTCCGACATAGACGATCCCAAGTTCATGTTCTCCTTCGACGGGAGACTTGAGATGGAATCATACACGGGCGAACTGCGCTATGCTGAGAAACTGTTTGACAAGAAACGATTCGAACTTCGGCATGATATTGCCAAAGTCATAGAGCGTGCTTTCTCAGATGATCTGTTCTATCTTGAGTTTCAGCCGGTTTATTCGGCAAAGGAGCAAAGGTATGTCAGGGCGGAAGCATTTCTGCGGCTTAATGATCCCGATTTCGGACAGATCAAGCCGGATCTTCTTATAAGTGAGGCAGAGAGACTTAATTCGATCCATGCCATCACGACATACGTCATTGAAGAGGCGTGCAGGTTTGTATCAATGCCGGAATTCCTCCTTATGGGACTGGAATTCATTGAGATAAATCTGTCGCCGGTGCAGTGTATATGGAGCGATCTTCTGACCGTGCTCCTCTCAACGCTCAAAAGCTATAATGTCCAGCCCAAGAACATATGCTTTAACATCACGGATGTTGACGGCAAGGATATGTTTGAGAAGATGCGGGACAATATTGACGCGCTTGCCCAGGTGGGATTCGTGATATATATGGATGATTTCGGCGCAGGGATATTTGAAGTCGAACGTATTGCACAGATGCCACTTTCCGGGATAAAGCTCGACAGGTCTTTCGTACGGGAAGGTCTGAAGGCGGACAGCAGTGTCGTATTCGAAGGAAGCCTTCGTATGATAGAAGATCTTGAGATCGATCCGGTGGCGGTCGGTGTCGAGGATGAGAAGATGAAGGACCGGCTTGAGAACCTCGGATGTAATTATATGCAGGGTTATTATTTCAGCAGACCGCTTTCCAAAAGCGATCTTATAAGATTCATTCTGATGAGATAAGGTAATGTTATGGGAAATGATGTAGTAGCATATGATTATTGTGCAATCGTACTGCTCGTGATAGTGGCAGTGTATTATTTCCGCACCACGGTGCGGGGAACATACAGAGCGCTGGTAATGTCGCTCATAGTCATCGCCACGATGATCGCGGCTGCCTGCGATGCTACAAGGGTCAGATTTGCGGGACTTGAAGTTGTATCAAACTTCCGGTTCCTGAACGTGAACTTTGCGTATTTCCTTGCGCTTGCCTTTATACCGCTTCTGTTCCTCATATACGTTCTTGCCGCGACCGATATGTGGCATAAGATCACAATGCTCTGGATGCATGTGGTCATGTGTATTCTTCCGATGTTTGTCTATGTGTCTGTTCTTGTGATCAATTTCTTCTATCCGATCGCATTCAAAGTCGTTCCGGGGAAGAACCTTGATCTTTATGTAGGCTATTACCTCGGCTATATCGTGTTTGTGCTGTACATGTTCATTACATTCATGTTCGTCAAGAGAAATGTCGGACCTATCGACAGGAAGAGATACTATGTCCTGCTCGCACCGATCACGATAGTGCTTTTGGGAATGATAGTACAGATGATATTCCCCGTTCATCATATTCTCTGCTTTACGATAACCATGTGTATAATGACGCTGGTACTGATCAATAAAAGGGTCGAGGACTCCATAGACCCGTCGACCGGAATGCATACGTACAAAGTGTTTGCCGAGGATATGGATACCAATTTCAAGAGCGGCAAACAGATGGAACTGATCCTTTTGAACATCGTCAATTTCAAGTATGCAATGAGAATGGTCGGGTATGATGCGATGCTTTCCATGATGTCGCCGGTATCTGCCGAGATACTCCGTATCATGAAGAAGTACCGTGCACAGTTCATGTGCTATTATAACGGTGACGGAAAGTTCGCGATAGAACTTTCCAAAAGGCATTTTCCGTTTGCATCCGAGATCACGGATGAGATCGGACGCACGATCAGGCAGAACATAAGGATGGAGATCTCCGATTTCGAACTTGAGATCAATACGTGCCTTGTCATATGTCCGGATGATATTTCCGATATCAATTCGCTGTTCATGCTGATAACCGATCTTGACAAAGCCGAATCCTCAGGGAAGGTGGTATCGGCTTCAAGCATCACGGCAACGGATGATTTCAAGATCAAAAAAGAGATGTCGGCGATAATAGAGCGGGCGCTTACGAATCATTATTTTTCGGTGTTCTATCAACCTATATTCGATACGAAGACCGGAAAGTTCGCTTCGGCTGAGGCGCTTCTTCGCTTAAGGGATCCGAAATACGGGTATATCTCGCCGTCGCTGTTCATACCGATCGCGGAAAAGAACGGTGCCATACATTCGATCGGAAGTTTTGTTCTTGAGGAAGTGGTGAAATTCATAGCCTCCCCGGACTTCGAAAAGCTCGGCGTCGATTATATTGAGATCAATCTGTCCGCGATGCAGTGCCTTAGAAGCGACCTTGCGGAGGAGATCATAAGTCTTTGCACAAGGTACAATGTCGATCATTCCAAGATCAATCTCGAGATCACGGAGACAGCCAGTGCATATTCCCAGTCAAAGCTTTACGGGAACATATCGACTCTTTCGGAGCACGGCTTTACATTCTCGCTGGATGACTTCGGAACAGGATACAGCAATCTTTTGAGGATAGCATCACTTCCGCTTGACATAGTAAAGCTTGACAGGGCTTTCGTGCTGATGGAGGAGAGCGGCGGGCATCACGTCATCATAAGAAATCTCGTGGAGATGCTAAAGAGTATGAAGATGAAAGTGGTCGTTGAGGGCATAGAGACGAAAGAAATGCTGGATTCGTTCGTGGATATGGGCGTCGATGAGATCCAGGGTTACTATTTCTCAAGACCGCTTACGAAACAGGCATATATCAGGTTCCTGAAAGAAAAGGCAACAGCCTGAGCTGCAGGGTCCCTGTTCGATAAAAAGTTGGAAAAATACATGGATTTCTGATATTATTATGTCAGGAAGAAGGAGGAGACAAAATGCTTGCGACATTAATCCCTTTATTTGACGAAAACACTGCGGTAAGTGCTTATTCACTGTTCGCGCAGAAGCAGAATTACCTGCGTAATCCCAGTATGCTCGGGACGGGTTCACTTGACGGTGCGGGAGCGATCCTCGGCCTTGAAGTTGTAGAGAGTCTCGGCGCGGGAACACTTGCGGATAACCAGGAAGTGTTTGTCGAGCTGTCCAAGATATCGATATTCTCTCCGATCGAAGAGAACTGTTCAATGCCTCATGAGAAGGTCGTTCTTCTGTTTGACCATTCCATCCCGGCCGATCAGATGTACATCAAGAGACTCCAGCAGCTCAAGTTCATGAACTACAAGCTTGCGATCAGGAAGCTTGCCATCGAGCAGTTTGAGGAATATGCTCCCATACTGAAACTTCTTGACTATATAATGCTTGATTACAAGAAGATCAACATGGTGGCTGCAAGGAACTTCTTCTCCAAAGTATACCCGGACATCAAGCTGATCGCGGTCAATGTTGATTCGATCGAAGATTATGAAGAACTGTCCAAGGGTGGTGCATACTCGCTTTATGAAGGTGATTTTTACAGACTTCCCGTCACAAAGGGTTCGACCAAGGTCACACCGCTTAAGGTCAACTATATAGAACTTCTGAAGATCGTTAACAATCCTGATTTCGAGCTTACAAAGGCAGCCGATATCATCGGAAGGGATACGGCTCTTGTCATCGAACTTCTCCGTATGGTCAATCATATGGCTATCAATTCGGAGATAACCTCGATAAGGCATGCTGCCGCGATGCTCGGACAGAAGGAACTGAAGAAGTGGATCAATGCCGTCGTATCGCATGAGTTGTGTGCGGATAAGCCGAATGAGATAACAAGACTCT
>JAFZQP010000046.1 GCA_017620345.1 Lachnospiraceae bacterium | reverse complement strand
TAATCGAAGGCGCATGATAACAGGATGTGCAGAAAGGGCATAGACAATGATATACGCTGATAACGCAGCCACAACAAAGATGAGTGCTGCTGCCATAGAGACGATGATCTTCCATATGAACGAAACATACGGAAACCCGTCAAGTCTGTATGAGACCGGTCAGAAGGCAAAAACCGTGATTGAAGATGCCAGAGCGGATATAGCAGAGGTCATCGGGGCAGATCCCAGGGAGATACTGTTTACTTCGGGAGGCAGTGAAGCGGATAACCAGGCGATCATATCCGCAGCAAGACTCGGAGAAAGAGACGGGAAAAAACATATAATCTCAACGGCATTTGAGCACCACGCAGTGCTTCATACCCTTGATAAACTGAAAGAGGAAGGCTTTGACATAACGCTTCTTGATGTTCATGAGAACGGAATAGTCACGGCAGATGAAGTCGAAAAGGCGATCCGTCCCGACACTTGTCTTGTCAGTGTAATGTATGCCAACAATGAGATAGGAACGATCCAGCCGATCCGGGATATAGGAAAGATTTGCCGCGAAAAGAACGTACTGTTTCATACCGATGCGGTTCAGGCAATAGGTCATATACCGGTTAATGTGAGGGAAGATAACATCGATCTGCTGTCTTCGTCAGCACATAAATATCACGGACCAAAGGGAGTCGGATTTCTGTATGCAAAAAAGGGGATACGACTTACCAATGTAATACAGGGCGGAGCACAGGAAAAAGGAAAAAGAGGAGGAACGGAAAATGTTCCGGGTATCGCAGCGATGTCTGTGGCTTTGAAGGAAGCATATTCGGGACTCGAAAAAAACGGGGCTGATCTTACAAAAAAGCGGGACAGACTCATCGCGGGTCTTCGGCAGATACCGCACTGCGCTTTAAACGGAGATGAAAAGAGAAGACTTCCCGGAAACGTGAATTTCTGTTTTGAAGGAATAGAGGGAGAATCACTTCTGCTCCTGCTTGATGATAAGGGAATACAGGCGTCCTCGGGAAGCGCATGCACGTCAGGATCTCTTGATCCGAGCCATGTCCTTCTTGCGATAGGAAGGCCTCATGACGTGGCACACGGATCATTAAGACTCACTCTCGGAGAAGACATTACTGACAGTGAGATCGATGAGATAATAAAAAATGTTAAGGAAGTTGTGGAATATTTAAGAAGCTTTTCGCCGATCTGGAGAGATCTTACGGAAGGAAAGAAACAGTTCATATTATAGGAAACATAAGGAAAGAAGGCAGGATATGGCTTTATACAGTGAAAAAGTAATGGATCATTTCAGAAACCCGAGAAATGTCGGGGTCATTGAGGATGCTGATGGTGTCGGGGAGGTCGGAAACGCCAGGTGTGGAGACATCATGAAGATGTATCTCAAGATAGACGAAGACGTTATAACCGATGTCAAATTTGAAACATTCGGATGCGGAAGTGCGATCGCTTCAAGTTCAATGGCGACCGAACTTATAAAAGGAAAGCCTGTATCCGAAGCGTTGACTTTGACCAACAAGGCAGTCGCAGAGGCACTTGACGGATTGCCGGACTATAAGATGCACTGTTCGGTGTTGGCTGAAGAAGCGATCAAATCAGCACTTGAAGATTATAATTCAAAAAAATCACAAAAAAAATAAAAACCTATTGACATACTGAACAAGTAGGTGCAATATACTCAGCAATTAGGATCTCACGATCATAATGACCTTAGGAAAGGAGGCGTGACAAAATGAAAAAAATGAACATGTGTATGTGTTGCTGTATGTGTCGAATGCTATACTCCCGGGCAGATAAACAGGTCGGATGTGTGGCTGCTGTCATGCGCTCCAACGTAGGATAAGCCGTCATTTCGGATATTACGAGACCGTTGCCCGGGAGATGAGACCGGGCTTTTTGTTTGCCCGAAAAGCGGTCTGAAAACGTGATACGAAATGATGAAACACTAACAGAAAAAATACAGAAAAGAGAGGATATTAATTATGAAAAGATCGATAATAACAAAACTGGTAACGGGGATAGCTACCGCAAGCGTAGCACTGACAGCGCTTACTGGATGCACGGGTCTGGCACCTGCACCTTCGGCTGATGCAGCAAGCGCCCCTGCAGATGACGGAAACAAAGTGTTCAGGACACTTGATGAGATAAAGGCTGACGGAAAGATAAATATCGGCGTATTCTCAGATAAGAATCCATTCGGATATGTTGACGAGAACGGGGAGTATCAGGGATATGACGTATACTTTGCAGAGAGGATAGGAAAGGATCTCGGAGTAGAGATCAACTATGTATCCACGGAAGCGGCCAGCAGGGTTGAGTATCTTGAGACCGGTAAGGTTGATATAGTCCTTGCCAATTTCACGGTCACAGAGGAAAGAGCAGAGAAGGTTGATTTTGCACTTCCTTACATGAATGTTGCCCTTGGTGTCGTATCACACGAGGACAATGTCATTGAAAGCCTTGATCAGGTCGGAGCCGATGATCAGATCATAGTGATATCGGGTACTACAGCCGAGACCTATCTTGAAAAGAACAACCCGGAGATCAAGCTTCAGAAGTTTGACACGTATGCATCCGCAAAGACATCTTTTGAAAACGGAACAGGCGTTGCCTGGGCAAATGACAATACTGAGGTAATAGCATATTCACTTGAGAATGAGGGATATGTCGTAGGTATCCCTTCACTCGGAAGCCAGGATACGATCGCACCTGCGGTATCAAAAGGAAACACAACACTTCTTGATTGGCTTAACGACGAGATAGTAGCTCTCGGTAATGAGAATTTCTTCCATGCTGATTACGAAGCAACACTTCTTGATACTTACGGAAAAGATTACGAGGATACACTTGTTGTAGAAGGCGGAGTAGTTGGAAGTGATGCAGCATCAACAACAGAAACAGCAGCAGGAGATCTTGATATTCCGAATGGTAACGGTGAGACGATAAAGATCGCAGCATCTACGACTCCTCACGCAGAGATCCTTGCAAAAGCAGCAGGTATTCTTGAAGGATACGGATACAAACTTAATGTTGTTGAGTTTGAAGATTATGTGCAGCCGAACCTTGTTGTTGAATCAGGGGAATTTGATGCAAACTATTTCCAGCACGTTCCTTATCTTGACAGCTTCAATGAAGAGCAGGGAACACATCTTGTAAATGCGGGCGGGATCCATTATGAGCCTTTCGGTATCTATCCCGGCAAGAAGGCAAGCCTTGATGAGATCGCTGACGGTGATTCGATAGCAGTACCCAACGACACGACAAACGAAGCAAGAGCACTGCTCCTTCTTCAGGATAACGGGCTTCTTACACTTAAGGATGGTGCCGGACTTACTGCGACGGTAAATGATATTACCGAGAATCCTCACAATATCAAATTCGTTGAACTTGAGGCAGCTCAGGTTGCCAGAGTAGCAAACGAGGTAGAGTTTGTTGTACTGAACGGAAACTATGCGCTTGAGGCCGGATATTCGGTAGCAAAGGATTCCATAGCATATGAGGCGACTGATTCCGTTGCGGCAAAGACATATGTCAATATAATCGCCGTTAAGGAAGGAAACGAATCTCTTGACAAGATAAAGGCGCTTGTTACAGTACTCCGATCGGACGAGATCAAAAAGTTCATCGAAGATACGTATGACGGTGCAGTGGTATTTTTTGAAAACTGATTATTCAACTGTATGAATCTTGAAGTAATAAGATCATATTTACCTCTTTTTACGGAGGCATTTATACTTACGATGAAGATCGGATGGCTCGGGATCGCGCTTTCGGTCTTCATCGGCATGTTCAGCGCTTTTGTTTTGTATTTCAGGCTGCCTGTTCTTGAGGGGATCATCAGGTTCTATGTTGAACTGTTCAGGAACACGCCGCTCCTTATACAACTCTTCTTTATATATTTCGGACTGCCGGCGATAGGGCTCAGCATTCCTGCCGAAGTATGCGGAACTGTCGCACTGGGGCTCCTTGGCGGAAGCTATATGGCAGAGAGCTTCAGAAGCGGGCTTGAAGCCGTACCCTATATACAGACGGAAAGCGCGATGGCACTTGGAATGTCAAAAGGCAGGCTTTTTGTATCGGTCATACTGCCCCAGGCAATAGCGATAAGTGTACCGGCCATTATCGCAAACATCATCTTCCTTCTCAAGGAAACAAGCGTATTTTCAGCCATAAGCCTGATGGATCTGATGTTTACGGCAAAGGATCTTATAGGATTGTATTATGATACAACAGAGAGTCTTTTTCTTCTGGTGGTCTTTTATGTGATCATGCTGCTCCCGGTATCTTTTGCGGGCAGTCTGATCGAGAAGAAGCTGCGATACAGCATGTTTGGAGACTGAATCATGGGGATCGAAGTACTGTTTAAAGGAAAAAATCTGATACGTCTTCTTGAAGGTCTTGCGGCTGCCATGAAGATAAGTATGATATCGGTTGCGATAAGTATTGTTCTCGGTATAATACTCGGCATGCTCATGGCGCAGAAAAGACCGGTTGTAAACGCGATATTGCGTGCGTATCTGGAAGTTGTGCGGATCATGCCGCAGATGGTCCTGCTGTTCATTGTATTTTTCGGGATCACAAAGATGACGGGGATAAACCTTTCGGCAGAAACTTCGTCGATAATCGTTTTCTCATTCTGGGGGACTGCAGAGATGGCTGACCTTGTCCGGGGGAGTCTTATAAGTATTCCTTCCATACAGTACGAGAGCAGTATGGCACTGGGATTGTCAGAACTCCAGACATACGTATACGTGATAATCCCACAGGTGATCAGAAGACTGATCCCGTTGTCCATCAATCTTATCACCAGGATGATCAAGACCACGAGCCTTGTTACGATGATCGGTATAGTGGAGGTACTGAAAGTAGGTCAGCAGATAATCGAAGCAAACAGGAAGAGTTCGCCGAATGCTGCCTTCGGAGTGTTCGCGGCGATCTTTCTGCTCTATTATCTGGTATGCGGACCTATAAGCGGTCTGTCAAAGATCCTTGAGAAAAGGTGGGAGAATTAGATGTGTGAATTGTTAAAGATCGAACAGTTATATAAAAAATTTGATGATCTTGCCGTACTCGAGGATATCAATCTTTCCGTGAACAAAGGAGAGGTTGTGGTAATAGTCGGTCCTTCGGGATGTGGGAAGAGCACACTCTTAAGGTGTATCAACGGGCTTGAGAGCATTGATGAGGGCAGGGTTCTTCTTGACGGGGAAACTGTAAATCCGACAACGGGAAATATCAGGAAACTGCGGGAGAGGATCGGAATGGTCTTTCAAAGCTATGATCTGTTTCCGCATATGACGATAATTGAAAATATAATGCTCGCTCCGCAAAAAGTCCAGAAAAGGGATAAAGCGGAGGTGAGAAAAGAGGCGGAGGAACTTCTGGACAGGGTCGGCCTGTCATCAAAAAAAGACAACTATCCGAGACAGTTGTCCGGAGGCCAGAAACAGAGAGTTGCCATAGTCCGGGCACTGATCATGAATCCCGAAGTGCTCCTTTTTGATGAAGTGACTGTGGCACTGGATCCGGAAATGGTCAGAGAAGTTTTAGATGTAATACTTGATCTTGCAGCGCAGGATCGTACGATGATCATCGTCACACATGAAATGGCCTTTGCAAAGGCGATCGCGGACAGAGTCGTCCTGCTGGATGCCGGAACGATAGTCGAACAGTCCGATCCGATAAGCTTTTTTGAATCTCCAAAAACGGAGAGAGCAAAGAAGTTTCTAAGCACATTTGAGTATTCTAAACGATGAAAAGAAAAATATTTTTATAAACCTATTGACATGGTAGGTAAGTAGTGGTATTATACCGACAGTTAGTAAATACAATTATGAAGATAAGGAGGAAGAGACATGAATAAGAATTACGCTGATGACAGATATCTTTGTATGTGTTGGCGAATGCTTAACTCCCGGGCTTTTAATATGGCCGGGGCGAATTCATGCCTGCTTCGCCCTGATGAACGATGTTGATACATCATAGATGACAAGCCATAAGCCCGGGAGCAGATAAAGCCCCCGGGCTTTTTTACAGACATACTGGCAATGACAGCACACAGACACACAGAATAAGAAAAAAGGAGAATATAACAATGAGCGATTACAGATTTG
>JAFZQP010000045.1 GCA_017620345.1 Lachnospiraceae bacterium | reverse complement strand
GGCGTTGGCAAAGACGTTATCGTAATGGGCTTCGACTGCAACAAGTGGGCACTTCAGGAACTCCTTGACCAGAACTGGAACTATGACGGACAGTGTAATCCTTTCCAGTCAGAGTACATTCTTAAGGTCATCGACGAGCTTCAGGCAGGCAACGAGCCCGCTGAGAAGACCATCATCATGAACGAGAATGGCTTTGATGCAACAACTATCACAGCTGATGATGTTGAGAACTATGGCATTTAATTAGATAAGATTTTTGGAGATAGGCACCGACCGCACTCGTGCGAGGAGGTGCTTATCTTCGGAAAGCAAGAAGATATGAAAAACGGCGCGAGAGCGTACATATTTATTACGCAACTCGCGCCATTTTTATGAGATTATTATGAGAAATGAATTGGGAGGTGAATCCACTCATTATGGGAAAAGCAGTACTGAAAATGCGTGGTATTGACAAGGTATTCCCCGGGGTACGTGCATTGCAGAATGTGGATTTCACATTATGCGAAGGTGAGATCCACGCACTCATGGGAGAAAACGGAGCCGGGAAATCCACTCTTATCAAGGTCCTGACCGGGGTTTATGCCAAGGATGGGGGAGAGATATTCTTAGGCGACAATCCCGTATCGATAAAATCACCGCAGGATGCTCAGAATCTGGGTATCAGTACGGTGTACCAGGAGATCACGCTCTGTCCGAACCTTTCGGTAGCTGAGAATATGTTCATCGGAAGAGAACAGAGTGCTGTCAGGAACTGGAAGAAAATGAATGAAGACGCAGGCAGGATCCTTAACGAACTTGCGATCCCTGCCAAGCCGGCACAGCAGCTCGCAAGCTGCTCGATCGCTGTACAGCAGATGGTTGCCATCGCACGCGCGGTTGATATGGACTGTAAGGTCCTTATCCTTGATGAGCCCACATCTTCTCTTGATGAGCAGGAAGTTGAAAAACTGTTCAAGCTCATGAGAGACCTTAAAGCGAAAGGAGTAGGTATCATTTTCGTTACCCATTTCCTTGATCAGGTTTACGAGGTATGTGATAAGATCACGGTCCTTCGTGACGGACAGCTCGTAGGAGAATATGAGATCAAGGATCTTCCGAGAGTCCAGCTTGTATCCAAGATGCTCGGTAAGGAACTTGATGATATGTCCGACATCAAGAGCGAAAATGCCGCATATGAAAAGAAAGCTAACGAAACACCTGTATTTACCGCGACTAACTTATCAAGTACCGAAGCGGTACATCCGTTTGATTTTCATATCAACAAAGGAGAGGTTAACGGGTTTACCGGACTTCTAGGATCGGGACGCTCAGAGTGCGTAAGAGCGATATTCGGAGCGGACCGTAACCTTAGCGGTGAGAAGACTAAGGACGGAAAACAGGTTAAGATTTCGAAACCGATAGATGCTATGAAGAAAGGTATCGCTTACCTTCCCGAGGATCGTAAGATTGACGGTATAGTCGGCGACCTTTCGGTAAGAGAAAACATAGTCCTGGCATATCAGGTATTAAAGGGTGCTCTTCATCCTTTCAGCAAAGCCGAGGCATATAAGTTTGCAGATGAGTATATTAAGCTTCTTGATATCAAGACTGCTTCGGCGGATACGCCTATCAAATCTTTGTCGGGAGGTAATCAGCAGAAAGTCATACTTGCAAGATGGCTTCTTACCCATCCTGATTATCTTATCCTTGACGAACCTACACGTGGTATCGACGTCGGAACCAAGGTCGATATCCAGAAACTTGTATTAAAGCTTGCCAGTGAGGGAATGGCGATAACATTCATTTCCTCCGAGACCGATGAGATGCTCCGTACCTGTTCGAGACTCATCGTCATGCGTGACAGACACGTTGTCGGAGAGCTTACGGGAGATGATCTTAACCAGACCAAGATCATGAGTACAATAGCCGGAGGTGATAGTGATGGCAAATAATAAAAAGTCAGGTTCCGGAATATTCGGAAAACTGATACACAGTCAGATCATAATACCGCTTGCGGCATTACTGCTTCTGATCGTATTCAATCTTATATGTGATCCGTCGTTCTTCGTGATCACACCAAAGACAAATTCAGCAGGAAATCCTGTTCTGTCGGGATATCTCATCACGATACTCGATTACGGTTCAGAACTTGCGATACTTGCGATAGGAATGACACTGGTTACAGCAGCTTCGGGCGGACAGGATATCTCGGTCGGTGCAACGATAGCGATCTGCGGATCGGCACTTCTTCGTGTACTGTGCGGTTCCAATTCACGTCCCGAGACGATCCAGGCTCCGATAATAGTCGGCTTCCTTGTTGCATGTGTTGTAGGAATGATGTGCGGCGCGTTTAACGGAATACTGGTGGCTTATTTCAAGATACAGCCGATGGTAGCGACGCTCATACTGTTTACGGCGGGACGTTCAATAGCCGCATGGATAAACAACAACGAGCTTCCGATAGTACCGGATCCGACATTCGCTTATTTCGGAGGATTCATACCGGGAATACCGGTTCCGGCTCCGGTGTTCATCGCGGCGCTTTGCATGATCGTGATATTCCTCGTGCTCAAGTTTACAACGCTCGGCCTTTATACGCAGGCTGTAGGTATCAACCCGAGCTCATCGAGACTTAACGGACTGAATCCCGAACTTGTGAAGTTCATTTCATTCGTGATACTCGGACTGTGTGTTGCGGTAGCGGCACTCATCAAAACTTCGAGACTGTCTACGATCAACTATTCGGTCATTGCAAAGGATATAGAAATGGATGCGATCCTTGCGGTCGCACTCGGCGGCAACCCGCTTTCCGGCGGTAAGTTTAACATGTGGGCATCGATAATCGGCGCATATGTAATTCAGTTCCTTACGACAACACTTTACAAGCTGAAGGTAAGTTCTGACGCATTGTCGGCTTATAAGGCCATCGTTGTCATAGCGCTTGTCGTATTCTCGGCTCCTACCGTAAGAGACTGGATCGGCTCGAAGTTCAAGAAGCTTTCGGCTAAGAAGGGGGTGGCGTAATGAATACCAAACGCAGGAATATTTCCGATACCACCATCCTTTTGACGATCACTATCGTTGTTTTCTTTGCGATGTATATCGGAGCTATGGTCTTCCAGGGAAAAGGTTTCTTAAAGCTCCAGACTTTTCTTAACATACTGAATGCAAATGCAGCGCTGATCCTGATGGCATGCGGACTGACGCTTGTCATGGTCATCGGGAGCATCGATATCTCGGTCGGAGGCGTTGCGGCACTTGTCAGCATGTGCTGTGCAGTCTATCTTGACAGGAACGTCCTAAGCCCCGAGAAGAACCTGACACCGGGTAATGTTGCCGTGTCAATGCTCATCGCACTCGGCATAGGTCTTGCATACGGGCTTGTTCAGGGATACCTTATAGCATACCTTGACATACAGCCGTTCATCGTATCCCTTGCAGGTATGTTCTTTGCAAGAGGTATGACAACGATCGTTCATACCAATCCGTTCAACGTTGAGAACGAAGCGTTCAATAAACTCAAAGAGCCCATAAGGATAGCTTTCCTCGGCACAGTTAACAAAAAGGGAAAACTAGTTCCGGCCAAGATTGAGATCGGAGTGTTTGTAGCTCTTCTCATTGTGCTGATCCTGTTCTTTGTACTCAGATATACCAAGCTCGGACGTTCATTCTACGCAGTGGGCGGAAACAGAACGAGTGCACTTATGCTCGGTATCAATGTTAAGCGCACCAAGTTCCTGGCACACCTTATGTGCGGAGTGCTTGCGGGTATAGGCGGCTATGTTTACTTCCTCCATGTCGGATCGGGCGCGGCGAGCCATGCATCCGGTGCGGAAATGAACGCTATCGCATCGTCGATCATCGGAGGCACGATGCTCACAGGCGGTGTTGGAAATATCATAGGCACACTGTTCGGCGTACTGTCACTTGCGACGATCCAGAGTATAGTATCGTCAGCCGGTTTTGATCAGGCATGGTGGACAGGTATCACTGTTGCGGGAATGTTATGTCTGTTCCTCGTTGTACAGTCGATCGTTATAGCGCGTAAGAAAAAATCACTCAAGAAACAGTAATGAGATCGTTTTTTGATAAGTTTATACATTTACTGATCATCGTGAGCCTCTGTTGTCTTTTGCCGGGTTGCAGCCCGGCAGAAGCGGCAGGGGCTGACAGTGATATTACGGAAAAAGATCTGATCACGGTCGGATTTTCCCAGCTTGGGGCTGAATCCGACTGGAGAAGTGCCAATACGGAATCGATGAGATCCGTGTTCACGGAAGAGAACGGATATGAACTGATCTTTGACGATGCCCAGCAGAAACAGACGAACCAGATAACCGCGATCCGCAGCTTCATCCAGCGGGATGTAGATTACATCGTGCTCGCCCCGGTTACCGAAAAGGGATGGGACACTGTGTTGTCGGAAGCAAAGGAAGCGGGGATACCGGTCATCATAGTAGACCGCCAGGTAGACGTATCGGATGAGGGACTGTTCACATGCTGGGTGGGTTCTGACTTTGAACTTGAAGGAAAGATGGTATGCATGTGGATATCCAAATACCTCGGACAGAAGGGCATCAGGGGAGAAGACGTTCATATAGTCGATATTCAGGGCACACTCGGCAGCACCGCCCAGCTTGGTCGTACGAAGGGTTTTGATCATATGGCAAAACTGTACGGCTGGGATGTTGTTGCATATGAACAGGGTGATTTTACCAGGAGTAAAGGTAAAGAGGCCATGTTCAAGATACTCAGGAATTATGAAGATGTTAATGTAGTATACTGTGAAAATGATAATGAGGCCCTCGGAGTGATCGAGGTACTGGAAGCATCGGGGAAAAAATGCGGAGGCGATATCGCGCACGGACAGACAATGGTCGTGTCGTTTGACGGGATAAACAAACAGGCGCTTTCGCATCTTATGACCGGAGAGATATCATGTATAGGTGAATGTAATCCGATGCACGGTCCCCGTGTCGAATCGATCATAAGAAAGCTTGAAGCAGGGGAAGAACCGTACAAATATCAGTATGTCAGTGAAGGTCTGTTTTCAAATGACACATCTGTTACTTCGGTCATGCTCGGAGGCAAGGAATACAGGGTAACGAACAAGAGGTAGCAGGGGCTGCCGTATAATCGAAAGGAGAAGAGTTTATGGATGCAAAAAATCTGATAGCAGAAGGAAAGTCATATCTGGGGATAGAGTTTGGCTCGACCAGGATAAAGGGCGTTGTTATAGATGCCGAAGGAAATGTTCTGGCAACCGGCGGACATTCGTGGGAGAACAGACTCGATAACGGAATATGGACATACACACTTGACGATATATGGGGCGGCCTGGCCGACTGCTACAGCGACCTCCTTAAGGACATAAAGGATAAATACGGCATAGTACCGACAAAGTTTGCATCGATCGGTTTTTCGGCGATGATGCACGGTTATCTTGCGTTTGACAGGGACGAAAAGCTTCTTGTTCCTTTCAGAACATGGAGGAATACGATCACGGAAGAAGCAGCGGCAGCTCTTACAAAAGAGTTTGATTTTAACATCCCTCAGAGATGGAGTATAGCTCATCTGTATCAGGCGATCCTGAACAAGGAGGAGCACGTTGCTGATATAGATTTTGTTACAACGCTTGCCGGCTATGTGCATTATAAGATGACGGGCAAAAAGGTACTCGGTGTCGGTGATGCGTCGGGTATGTTCCCGATAGATTCGGCAACAGGTGATTATGATAAGAACATGGTCGCAAAGTTTGACGCGTTGATCAAACCGTGCGGGTTCTCATGGGATCTTCTGAAAGTTCTGCCCAAGTCTGTTCCTGCCGGGGCTGATGCCGGAACTCTTACGGCAGAAGGCGCAAAGCTGCTTGATACTTCAGGAAATCTTCAGGCCGGCATCCCGCTGTGCCCTCCAGAGGGAGATGCCGGAACCGGAATGGTAGCCACGAATTCGGTAGGACTCCGTACAGGAAATACATCTGCCGGAACAAGCGTTTTTGCAATGGTAGTACTTGAAAAACCGCTTTCAAAGGTATACGAACAGATCGATATGGTCACGACACCCGACGGTGCCGCTGTTGCAATGGTACACTGCAACAACTGTACGAGCGATATCAATGCATGGGTGAATCTGTTCAAGGAATTCGGCGAGATGATGGGACAGAAGACGGATATGAACGAACTGTTCACAAAACTGTACAGCAAAGCGCTTGACGGTGAGAGTGACTGCGGCGGACTTCTTTCGTACAACTATATATCGGGTGAGCCTGTTACCGGATTTGACAAGGGAGCCCCGCTTTTTGTGCGTACCGCAGATTCAAGATTCACACTCGGCAATGTCATGAGAATGCATCTGTATTCCGCGCTTGCCGCACTTAAGTCGGGTCTTGATATACTGATCAATGAAGAGGGAGTTAAGGTTGACAAGATGTACGGTCATGGCGGATACTTTAAGACAAAAGGAGTAGGTCAGAAGTTTGCGGCTGCGGCCATTCATGCACCTGTATCGGTCATGGAAACAGCAGGAGAAGGCGGCCCATGGGGAATGGCCATACTTGCTTCGTTTGCGGACGGAAGGGATGGCAATGAGGATCTTGAACATTTCCTGAACCGCAAGATCTTTGCAAACGCAAAGGGAAGCACGATCGAACCTTCAGCAGAGGATGAGAAGGGATTCGATTCATTCATGAAGACATATATGGAAGGGCTTAAGATAGAGCGTGCGGCAGTGGAGGTGTTATCATAATGCTGGAAGAATTAAAGAAACAGGTATACGAAGCAAATATGCTTCTTCCCAAGTACGGACTCGTTACGTTCACGTGGGGAAATGTTTCCGCGATAGACAGAAAGAGCGGGTTGTTCTGCATCAAGCCGAGCGGAGTCGATTATGATAAGCTGACAGCTGAAGATATGGTAGTCATGGATCTTGACGGCAATAAGGTCGAGGGAAGATATAAGCCCTCAAGTGATACCCCTACCCATCTGGAACTTTACAAAGCATTTGACAGCATCGGCGGAGTAGTTCATACTCATTCATCATATGCAACAAGCTGGGCGCAGGCGGGAAGGAGTATCCCGTGCTACGGGACGACACATGCCGATTATATATACGGCGACGTTCCGTGTGTAAGATGTCTTACGAAAGAAGAGATCGACAGTGCATATGAGACCAATACCGGCCTTCTCATAGTAGATGAATTCAAAAAGTCCGGCAGGGATATAATGGCTGTACCGGCTGTTCTGTGCAAGAATCACGGGCCGTTCGCATGGGGAAAAGACGCGGCCGATGCGGTACATAACGCGGTAGTCCTTGAAGAGGTTGCCAAGATGGCTTATCGTGCCGAGACGATCAATCCCGAGATCGCACCGGCTCCGCAGGAACTCCAGGACAAGCATTATTACAGAAAACACGGCGCAAATGCGTATTACGGACAATAACCGTACCGGAGGTGTATATGTTCGATCAGACAGCATCCATGTTCGAAGGTTACAGATCGAAACTGAGGAAGATCAAGAAGAGAACATATGAGGAAAGATTTGCCGTTTTCTTTGATGAGTACAGGGCATGTTTTGAAGACATGACTCAGTACATCAAAGGAAGGGACGATGCGAATGTGGCTGCATCCGAGGTCGCCAATATCTTCGCGGAAAATGTGTTCAGCGAATACGCAAGCGCAGGTAAGCTTTCGGGCAGTGACCGGACGGATCTGTCACTGTTCATGATATATTATATCTTTCCGTCCATTCTGCAGACAGAGGATGCCAATTCAAAACTCCTGTGTGATGCGATAAGGGATGAATGGAGAAAACGGACTGATAATCCGGCGTTTGATTATACAACATACGAGGAGTTACATGGATCGTTTCAGGAAAAGCTTTTCGGTATTTTTTAGCCTTGCGGTACTGGCTGCCGTAATCATATGCTTTCTGATCATGAATGATACCGGAACAACTGCGGCTCTTTGCTGGCTTGCAGTTGTTTTTTCGGTATCTTTTTTTATGAGACCGTTCATACCGCTCCGGAATCTTAAGTTTCCCGATGCAGGTTTCGGGATATGTTTTGGAGCAGGTCTTTTTCTGTGCTTCTATTTCACATGGACAGTCTGTGCGGTGTTCTCTGTCCCATACTCGTCTGTGACAGCCTATATCGCTGCCGCTTTTTTTGCGGCCGCTGGTTTTGTTATCAGGAAATTTGTCGTAAAGGAAGAATATATAACACCATCCGAATTCAGTGGTCTTCTTCGCGGATTTGCGATCTTTGCGGTTATCTTTCTCCTCTTTTTCTGGGTGATAGGTTTTAATCCGCTTGTGGACTCCGGAACGGAAAATTATATGGACTTCGGGTTCATGCAGACCATTTTCAGGCAGAAGGCTGCGATCCCGGAGGATCCGTGGTTTAGCGGGACGCGTCTTAATTATTATTTTCTCGGACAGTCCGCATCGGTGTTTATGTGCTTTCTTGCCAATACAACACCCGAGTACGGATATAATTTTATGCTCATTACATTTATCGGGATGGTATTCGTTATGGTATACGAGATCGTGTATGCTCTTGCGGATGCGCTTATCGGTGATGTTAAAAGGGGAGGGACGATCAGGAACACGGCGGCCACGGTTGGTGCGGCACTTGCGGCATTTGCAGGCAATCCGCACTGGTTTTTATCCGGAATAATCGGAGCCGGTATCGGGAAGCTTTTTACGGATGATTATCCGTCATACTGGTTCTGCGACGGAACGGTCTATATCAGTACGGAAGCGGGAGATTCCGATAACGGGAAAAATGAATTCCCCGCATATTCGGTCATTCTCGGCGATCTTCATGCTCACGTGATCAATCTGATATTTGTACTGCCGCTTGTTGCGATACTGTTTGATCTTGCTTTGTCAGACAAGGACAAAAAGAACAGGCTTTCCGGAATATATGCCCTTACTTTCATATCTATGCTGCTCGGATACTACAAGGGCGCCAATTACTGGGATTTTGCGATCTATTTTGTCATAACGGGAGCAGTGATCGTGTTTACCGATATTTCGCGGTCCGGTCTTTCAGTCAGGACAGTCCTTGATATCGCTGTAAAGGCTGTATTTGTTTTTGCCGTATCTTTTGTTACGATCATACCGTTCACGTTGGGATTTGATAAGATGGAATCCGGCATCGCGTTGGCTGACATGCATTCCCCGATCTTTAAACTTGCGGTACTGTGGTTCATTCCGTTTGCGGTAGCTGTCGGACTCCTTGTCAGTATTAACTTAAAGAAGTATAAGGGTTTGTTCAAAAACCATGTGGCAAACAGCGCCTTGACTGCATTTATCCTGTGTACCATGGGACTTGTCATAACACCGGAGTTCGTATACGTAATCGATATATACGGTGAGACCAACAGCCGGTTCAATACGATGTTCAAACTGACTTATCAGGCATACACATTGTTTGCGATAATAATGGGACTTGCCTTTGCAGTCGCACTGTGGCGCATGATGTACGGGAGTGCACACAGGGGATCGGCAAGAGCCGCATGTATCTTTCTGGCAGTATATTGTGCGCTGTCTGTATTATACAGTCCGCATTCGATAAAAGACTGGTACGGGGATGTACTGGACAGCAGCAGAAGGATCGGGATATCATCCCTTGCGGGGCTTAGGAATGACGAAGTATACGGTTTTGAGATGACGGCCGCCGACCTGCTGATGGAAGATGATCGCAGGAATCTCCATATAATCGAGGCTGCCGGAGACAGTTATACTCATCAGAGCGCATTGTCGGTATATACCGGCGCATGTACACCGATAGGATGGTTCGTCCATGAGTGGATGTGGCACAACGATGCGGATCCTGTCAGGGAGCGTGCTGACGGGGTAAATTATTTTTTCTGCTCGGGTAATGAGGAATACTGCAGGAATTATATAAAAGAACATGAGATCGACTATATTTTTGTAGGTCCCGCCGAGGTATGTAAATATCCGGTCAACAGGAACGGGTTCTGGAGACTCGGGGAGGTATGCTGCGAAACGATCTGGCAGGATCAGGATCTGGCGCTTATTAAAGTCGACCGTTCAAAACTGTGATATTTGTGATATAATGATACACAGGGGGCGTGTAACGGAGGCTTTATGAAGAGGTGCTATGTTGCACAGGCTGAGGAGAAGATAGGCAGCAAAGTCTTTCCTCAGATACTGGAACAACTTAAGGAAGACGGAGAACCCATAGTTCCTTCTCTTGTGATATTCTGTTCGGATAATGCCAACTTCGGCTGGTATGCCCGTATGTTATCCAATTCTTTCCCGGATGCCACAGTCATCGGGATGACTTCAAACGTTTTATATTCACCGAAGGGAGTTATAAGGAACGGACTGTCGGTGCTTGCCGTAACAGGCGGTATATCCGTATCGACAGGCGTTCTTTTTGAGGTTTCAAGATATCCTTCAAGATCATGTGATTCGATAACCCAGGCACTTGCCGCTATAGAACATGAGAACACGGTGTGCCTTGAATTCAATGCGTCCGTTGACAGCTGTGAAGAGATAATAATGGACACCTTCCACGATATCATGCAGGATTCGCCGATACAGCTGTGCGGATGTACCGCAGCAGCGGCTGAGAATCCCGACAGACCATCGGCTGTTTCGCTCAACGGGATAGTGTATATGGACGCCTGCGTTTTTGCCATGATCCATAATGAAACAGGCAGGATCGGGATCATCAAAGAGAATATGTTCAAGATGACGGAACATTTCTTTGTTGCAACTGATGTTGACTGTGATGCCAGAAAAGTATATGAATTCGATCACAAGACTGCCACATCAGCGGTGGCAAATGCACTTGCGGTTCCCGAGGATGAACTTGCGGCACACACTTTTTTCCATCCTATGGGAAGGCTGGAAAAAGATGATCTTGGCATAATAGCTGTAAGAGAACAATTTGCGGACGGCAGCATGAAGTTCTTCTCGAGGATATATAATCAGACAAGAGTCGTTCTGCTCGATCCGATCGATCCGGTAGAAGATGTATGGAAGCAGACGGATCAGAGAGTTCGTGAGCTGATACCCGAGCCGTCGTTCTGTTTTGTCATCAACTGCTATCTCCGGACGAAGTATTTTGTGGAGCATGATAAGATGGGGGATTACAACAGGACGCTGGCATCATTTTATGATGACTATATAGGCGTATCGGGATTCGGAGAACAGCATTCATACAGACACCTGAACCAGACAATGCTCATCCTTGTTTTTGAATGATACGGACAGTGATATGAGAAGATACAATGACGGAATGATCTATACAAACGATAAATGCGTGGCCTGCAACCGCTGCGTTCATGTCTGCCCCGCCATCGGCGCAAATGTGACCGCCAACGATGAGGGCAGGATCAGTATAGATGTATCCGACAAGAACTGCATACATTGCGGCAGATGTATAAAAGAGTGCGTACACGGTGCAAGACAGTACCAGGACAGTCTTGAAGAGATGCTGCATGACATGAAGAGAGGCGCGGAAGTAAACGTCATAGTCGATCCGACGTTTGTCGTTGCGTATGGCGAAAAGAAGGCCAGGCAGGTATTCGGGTATCTTCGTTCCCTTGGGATAAAGGGTATATTTGACGCTTCGATAGGAGGAGAGATCAGCCTCTATTATCATATAAGATATCTGAGGAACAATATCGGTGAAGACGGTACATGTGACAGGTTTTTCGCACACACGTGTCCCGGGTTTTCCAACTACGTATCCCGTTATGCACCGGGAGCGATAAACAAGTTCATACCGGTACAGCTGCCGAATGTATGTGCGGCGATATATTACCGCAAGTACAAAGAAGTTAAGGGAAGATTCGCACTTCTGTCCCCGTGTACCGCGATATACGATGAATTCAGTTCATACAATACAGGACGGAACATCAATTACCTCATAGGTTTTTCGGCGCTTTTCGATCAGATAGGCGACAGGGATATCTCGGTATTTGACTCCGGATTTGATGAGGAACTAAACAGCATAGGTTCGATAATATGTGAGAATGATGCGTTCTCTCATGTTGTATCCAGATTCCTGTCCCCGAGACTTTTGTTCAAATCACGTACCGGGATCGATGCCAAGATCCGGGGCTTTCTTAATAATCTCCGCATGCTTGAGGATACCAGTCATCCGACGATGGTAACGGTTGAACTGTGCAATACAGGATGTATCGACGGCCCTGCCATAGGAAACGTATCGTTGGGAGCATCGGAAGCCGTTGAAGGTTATATCGGCAAATACAGCAAGGCTGTGCAGGGACTTGACGACGGAGAGCTGTCTCCGGATGAACGCTTTGAAAAATTGGAAAACAAGTTCGTTGATCTCAAACCGTTTGATTTTGAATGGGAAGGTGAAGAAGATTATCACCAGAGATGCTCGGTTCCGGAAAATGTTGTTGATGAGATATTCGAATCAATGCATAAGACTACGGATGTTAAGAGGAATCTTAACTGTCAGGCCTGCGGATACACGAACTGTTATGAGATGGCATGCGCCATTGCAAACGGTTATTCAAGGATCGAGGAATGCGTTCATTATCTCAATGATGAGATGAAGAATCAGCTGGAGATAGACTCGCTGACCGGACTTCCCAACCAGAGAGGATTCCATAAGCTTGCATCCACGCTTGTCGCTGTTCATCCGGGTACCAGGTACATGCTTGTTGTCGGAGATATAAACGGACTCGGAGGAATTAACGACCTGTACAGTAATACCGGCGGCGATCTTGTGATCGGCTATATAGCCAAGACACTGGCGGAGTTCTCGGATAAGAGAGGGCTGTGTGCAAGACTCGGTGCGGGTGTGTTTGCCTGTATATTTGAAAATACTCAGGAAAATCTTGCCAAGTTCAAAGAGGATACACAGTTATCCATTTCACATATGGGCATGGATTTCCCTCTTTCTATGAAGTTCGGTCTGTTTGAGATCAATGATATGTCGATAACAATAGGGCGTGCGATACTGTATGCCACATACGCTTTCAGAACGACACGGGACAGGAGCAGGAATACATACATGATCTACACCGAAGAGATGTCGAAGAGCATGTATGAGGAAGCCGAAGTCACGCAAAAGATGAAGAAAGCGAAAGAGAACGGAGAGTTTGTTCTGTATCTCCAGCCTAAGTATGATCATACTTCACAGAAAATGGTCGGCGCAGAAGCGCTGTCAAGATGGATCAGAGAAGACGGTTCCATTGTCAGCCCCGGTGTTTTTATCCCTGTATTCGAGAAGAACGGGTTCATAACAGAACTTGACAGATACGTCTGGGAGAACTCCTTCAGGACTGTGACAGGATGGCTGGACCACGGAAAGTCAGCCGTCCCGGTTTCTGTCAATATATCGAGGATCAGCCTGAATGATGACAGTGCCGTATCCGCTATCGAATCCATCGCAAGGCATTATCCGACCGCATGCGAGTATATCCAGTTTGAGATAACGGAGAGTGCATGCGTGGGTGATAATAACGAGGTATTCGGAAGACTCCAGAAGATCAGGGATATGGGATTCAAAGTCAATATGGACGACTTCGGAAGCGGCTATTCGTCTCTTAACCTTCTGAAGGATGCACCGATAGATATCGTTAAGCTCGATATGGGATTCCTGCGTGGAGAGGAGAACAAGGATAAAGGAAAGATCATCATATCACACGTTGTAAACATGACAAAGGAACTAGGATGTGAGATAGTAGCCGAGGGAGTGGAGACGAAGGAACAGGCCGATATGCTGACGGATATGGGGTGCAGGGTAATACAGGGATATTACTATGCAAGACCGATGCCGGAGGATGAATTCATAAAGCTTTTATAGCAGATAAAATCAGTAAAACAGGGGCGATCGCATCGCCCCTTAAATATTTACAAAAAACCAAATTATGATAGAATATACTATGTATGTTCAGATCACGGATCCGGGGATAAAAATGGGACGAAACAGTCGTAAAATCATAATATCGGTAGTGCTGATAAGCGCATTTATACTGTGCGCCTGCAAAGAAGAGCGGGTGGAAAAGAGCAGTTTCGGCCAGGTGGACGCACTTACCGACGGAGATATCCTCGTTGACGATGTTGAAGGCGGTGATGAAGACACTGATGCCGAGACAGAAGAAGCATTAACGAATGATATTCCGGTCAAGACTTCCACGCAGCTTGATGTAGATTCCCTGCCTGATAACGTTATGCGGATGGTCGGACTGTGTGATGCGATAAACATGGCGTGTGTTGAAATGCAGAGCGCATATGATTTCAAGAACAATGAATTTGTATGGCACTGTGTCCATCTGTATATCGACAACTGTGACGATGAGAAAATAGATATAAGCCGTGCGGGCACAACTTATATTGCCGATCCCAGAACCGTAAGCAACATAATTTACTCGATGTTCGGAAAACTTACCGAGATACCTCAGATCGCGGAAAGTGCCTTTGGCGATGAGAATACTGATGCGCATATAAGGATAACCACTGATCTTAAGTATCAGTTCACGTCAGGAGACCGGGGAACAAGCGAACCGCAGGTAGTCAGTGCGACGCAGTATTCCGACGGATCGATGGAGATGAAAGTTGCACTTGTCGATTCCGTTACAGGCGAGGAGATGGTCAGTTTCATTTATACGATGAGGGCCAATACAAGAGATACGACAACGGGGGCACTTTTTGATTTTGAGATAACCGATTCCCGCCCGGGAGACCGGGCGACTTCGGACAGGATAGACGGTATGCCTTATCTTACGACGGTCATGCAGGTGTACGGATATGATTCGTATGATAAGGAAGATCCGAAATATGCGGATGTTGAAGAAGTGTTGTATTTCGGCTCGTTCAAGGAACATGTTCCCGGAGTGGACGAGCTTAATGCGAGCATATCTCATGAGATACTGGAGTATGCAAATACACCTTTGGATGATGGGTCATGGCATCTGATATGCTCTTATCCGTTAACGACGGATGATTATGTTCAGGTGGCAACGACTTTTGCAACATATCCGGCGGACACATCGGACCCCGATATACGCTGTTACGGCTATGACAAGAAGAAGACGCGTGCGCTTGAACCAAGTGATGCGCTGGCCATCATGGATACTACCGATGCCGAACTGACAGCCCATATAGAGGAACTGTACGCAGGAATGACGGATGAGGAAGTAACGCCTGCACTCGATTACAGGGGATTTATAATCCGCCGCGACGGATCCGTGGATATGTTCTATATGGCAGGGGATGGCAGGCTCATAGCTTATAACAGCGGCAGCGACCGGATCAGATATGTGTTTGATGAAGAGGATGTCATACCGGAAGATGAGACGGATGATATGAAGCCGGAGCTTACACACGGACGGAAGGGTAATTGATCAAATGTCCGATAAGAAGGATAACAGGATCGGGAAAGACTTTGAAAGGGCTTTTTCCGAAGGTATAGAGAATAACGACTGGTCGGTACTCAATGACGTGATAGTCAGAAGTGTCGACAACTTCCTTGACGGCGTCGGTGACAAAATGAACGAGGCCATGGGAGGGAGCGGGGGAGTTCCTTTATCGTCAAGGAATGAAGATTTTTCCGGAAAGACACATACGGCCGAGCGCCAAAGGGCGCTTAAACAGGAACGTCAGCGCGTCAGGGAAGAAATGGAAAAAGAGCGCAGAGAGCGCGAAGCGGCAAGGCAGGCCAGAAGAAACCGGAAAAGGCGGCCGGCTGCCGTAAGCTCTACTGAACTTGCATTTCCCTATACCGATGTCGGAGCCGCATCATCCGTGGCGAGGTGTCTTGTAGGAGGTATCGGTCTGGGTATCACCGCAGCATATTCCGTATCCGGACTTCTTGCGGGTATCATCGCCGGCACGGTAACCGGAACAGGGATATTCTTTTCGCTTGCTTTTATGGCAGGTTTCGGTGTTGTTCTGGCAAGAGGCATAGCACAGCAGAAACTGTCGAAGATAGCAGCACGCTATGTTGAGGTGATAGGAAAAAGGCAGTATATAGATATCAGAACGCTTTCGCTCCTTCTTAACAAGACAGAGAAGAAGGTCGTACGCGAACTCAGAAAGCTTCTGCAGGCGGGATTTTTCCCGCAGGGACACCTGGATCAGAAGGAGACGACGTTCATACTGACCGATGAGGTGTTCGGACATTACCTTGAACTTGCGGCAGGCGACCGAAGTTCCGGAGTGATAGATACTACAGCTCGTAGCGAGGATGAGCAGGAATTCCCCACATTGTCGCCGGAAGAATCCGCAGAGCTGTCCAGGATGATACGCGACGGACAGGATTATATCAGGAGATTTAACGAACTGAACCGCGACATTCCGGGAGTCGAGATATCCGCCAAACTTGACAGGCTCGAGGGACTTCTTCGTGAGATATTTGTCGGTGTCAGGGAGCATCCGGATCAGATGTCGCGCATACACGAACTTATGGATTATTATCTGCCCACTTCAGAGAAACTTGTGAGGGCATACAGGGAATATGACAGAGTCAGTGAGCCGGGGGAGCAGATCATATCGGCCAAAAAGGATATAGAAAAAACGCTCGATACGATCAACGCCGCTTTGGGCAGACTGCTTAATAAACTGTTCAAGGATTCCGTTCTTGATGTGACTACCGATGCGCAGGTACTGCAGACGATACTTGCACAAAAGGGTCTGTCAAACGGACCGGAGGACAATATGAAAGGAGAACAATGATGAGTGAAGTAATTGACGCAATTGACGCAAAGGAACTTGACCTTGATCTTATGGAGGCACCGGAGAGCACGGCTATAGTCGAGACAAAGGAGGAGGATCTGTCGCCGGAGGATCAGGCAAAGGTTGAGCAGTATATGCAGGCGATCGATATAAAGGATTCCCAGCTTGTGCTGCAGTACGGAGCAGCAGCACAGAAGAACGTTGCCGAGTTTTCGGAGGGAGCGCTCAAAAGCGTCAAGACAAAGGATATGGGCGAGATAGGATCCATGCTGACCGGAGTCGTTACAGAACTTAAGGGATTCTCCGTGGAAGAACAGAAGGGGGGATTCCTCGGACTGTTTAAGAAGGGATCGAACCAGATCACTTCGCTCAAGGCAAAATATGACAAGGCGGAAGTCAATGTCAATAAGATATGCAAGGCCATGGAAGGACATCAGCAGGTGCTTCTTAAGGATGTTGCCATGCTTGATAAGATGTATGATGAGAATCTTGACTATTTCAAACAGCTTAGCCTCTATATAATTGCCGGCAAGAAAAAACTCGAGGAAGCCAAGACCGTTGAGCTGCCGCGTCTTCTTGCAAAGGCTGAGGAAACGGGACTCCAGGAGGACTCCCAGGCGGCAAGGGACTATGCTTCGATGATCGAGCGCTTCGAAAAGAAGATATACGATCTTGAACTTACACGTAACATTTCGATGCAGATGGCTCCGCAGATCCGTCTGATCCAGAGCAACGATACGATCATGGCAGAGAAGATTCAGTCGACTCTCGTCAATACCATCCCTCTCTGGAAGAGCCAGATGGTGATCGCGATAGGGCTCGATCATTCGGCTGATGCCGCAAAGGCACAGAGAGAAGTCACGGATATGACTAACGAACTTCTCAAGAAGAATGCGGAAGCGCTTAAGATGGCATCGATAGAGTCCGCAAAGGAAAGCGAGAGGGGAATAGTGGACATAGAGACACTTACGACCACCAATCAGATGCTCATTGAGACTTTTGATGAAGTCATGCAGATACAGGCAGAAGGCCGCGAAAAGAGACGGGCGGCTGAGACCGAACTAATGCGTATTGAGACCGAAATGAAGGACAAGATCCTGGAGATCAGCAAGGAAAGCCTGAAAGTTGATTAATTCTCTTGTTTTTGATTATTGCGCTCTTATCGTAGAGACACTGATAGTTATATCCCTCGTGGTCCGAAGGATGACAAGAGGCCGTGTTAACAGATGGGCCCTTGTGCTTATCAGCGACATAATACTGACAACGATAGCCGATATCGGGGCCCAGACTTTTGAGAAGCTCGGGCCCGGATATATTACGGCGAAGTATGTTGCCAATGCTTTCTGTCTGTGGGGAACTTCAATGTTCTCCGTGATATTCTGCGGATATCTCTTCGCGATGATAGGGATATGGTACAAGATCAGAGAAAGAAAACTTCTGGCATTTTCTTACAACACTCCCATAGTTCTTGTGACAGCGCTTATTTTTGTTGTCAATCCCTTTACAAAGCTGGTTTATTATATAGATGAGAACGGTCTGTACGCAAGAGGTGCGGCTTTTTATGTGCTGTATGCACTTTCGTACATGTATATCATCGTCGGCTACAGTCAGGTGATCAAATACAGGGATCTGTTCGGCAGCAGGAAGCTGATCAGCGTGTTCATGGTCTTTTTTATCAACGTGGCTGCAAGCGTGCTCCAGGCACTGCGGCCGCAGTATTGTGTTCAGATGTTCTTTTCTACGGTCTCCTTTCTCGTAATGGTGCTTGGGATACAGTCTCCGGAGGAGAGGATGCACGGCTCGACAGGTCTGTTTTCCATGAACGCATATGTTCAGGATCTCAATAAATACAAAACGATCAGGGCTCCGATAGGAGTGACTTTGTCGGTAATGACAAACTACCATTCCCTTATCGAGATGCTCGGGTTTTTCAGTGTACAGCAGATCATACAGGAAATAGCGGGAAGGCTTGAAAAATGGGCGTCGGCTGACAGGGTGGACGCTGACCTGTATTACCTTGGCGGCGGGAGATTCGCAGTTATAGTCGATGAACGATACAGGGATAATATGCTGCCTATATCTCAGGGCATCAATGCGATAATGACACAGGAAGTCGCTGTAGGCGAGATGATGGTAAGAGTCATGAACAATGTATGCTTTATCGCCTGCCCGGAGGATATAGATGATCCGGATTTTCTGGTCGCCTTTGACGGAAGGCTGGAGGCGGAAGTATACAGCGGAGAACTCCGTTATGCCGAGAAACTCTTTGACAAGAAGAGGTTTGAACTGCGGCGCGATATATCAAAGGTGATCGACAGGGCATTTTCGGATAAACTGTTCCAACTCCATTTTCAGCCTGTATTCTCAGTTAAGGATAAAAGGTTTGTCAGGGCGGAAGCGTTTTTGCGGCTTAACGATCCGGATTTCGGACAGATCAGTCCTGACCTTCTCATAAGCGAAGCGGAGAAGATCCATTCGATACATGCCATAACGACATTTGTTATAGAAGAGGTGTGCCGGTTCATATCGATGCCGGATTTTCTCCTGCTGGGATTTGAATTCATAGAGGTCAACCTCTCGCCGGTACAGTGCATGTGGAGTGAACTTGTTACGGTATTGCTGTCGACTCTTCGGAATTACAATGTTATGCCGAAAAATATATGTTTTAACATAACGGATGTCGAGAATGAAGAGATGTTCGAGAAGATGCAGGATAATATCAATGCGTTGTCCCAGGTCGGATTTCACATCTTTATGGATGATTTCGGAGCCGGGATATTTGAGGTTGAAAGGATCGCGAAGATGCCGCTTTCGGGTATCAAGCTTGACCGTTCCTTTGTAAGAGAAGGTCTGCGTGATGACAACTCTGCCATATTCGAGGGAAGCCTTCGCATGATCGAAGATCTTGGTATCGATGCTGTCGCAGTCGGAGTAGAGAATGAGGAGACGGAAGGGCGTCTTTTGAAACTTAACTGTAACTATCTGCAGGGATACTATTACTGTATGCCCATGGAGAAGAAGGAACTCATAAGATTTATTCTTATGGGATAGGGAACGTGTATGAGTACTGATATCGCAACATATGATTACTGTGCATTCATATTGCTCCTGGTCGTTATGATCCATCATCTGAGAACGAGCGTTCACGGAACATACAGAGCGAGGATCATGACGCTTATCATATTATGCACGCTTGCAGCGTCCGTTTGTGATGCAACAGCTGTAAGGTTTGCCGGAGTAGAAAGTGTGTCTGATTTCAGGTACCTTAATATCAATGCGATCTATCTGCTGATACTTGTATTCATCCCGCTTCTGTTTCTTTTGTACATACTGGCATCAACGGATATGTGGCACAGACTTGACAGATCGGTAAAGAAAAGCAGCGCATGTTTTATTCCGATAGCTGTTTATATCTCGATGTTTGTGTGCAATTATTTCTACCCTGTCATTTTTGAGATAGGGCCTGACAAGATGCTGATCAGGCACTGGGGATACTATTATACTTACTTTATATTCTTTTTCTATATTGTCTTATCTGCAGTTTTCATCAGAAAGTATGTAAGCCCGGTAGACGAAAGAAGGGCCGGTATCCTGACTGTTCCGATCATAATCGTCATTGCCGGGATGACTGTCAATTATTTCGCGCCCGGACATAATATCGTCTGTTTTACGATCACACTGTGCATATTGCTTTTGATCCTTATCAACAGAAGAGTGGAAGATTCCGTTGATGTGTCCACGGGAATGCATACGTATAAGGTCTTTGCCGAGGACATGAGGACCAATTTCAAGACCGGCAAGCAGATGGAGCTTATACTCCTTAACATCGTCAATTTCAAATATGCTCTCAGGATAGTAGGGTATGATCCGATGCTAAGGATGATGACTCCGATGTCTGCTGAGATACTTCGTATCATGAAACGCTTTCATGCCCAGTTCATGTGTTATTACAACGGTGACGGTAAATTTGCGATAGAGCTGTCGAGGAAGCATTTTGATTTTGCCCGTGAGATCGCGGAAGAGATAACGCGTTCCATCAGGCAGAACATACGTCTTGAAGTGGCTGATTTTGAACTTGAGATCAATACGTGTCTTGTAACATGCCCGGATGATATATCGGATGTTGATTCACTGTTTGTGCTCATATCGGATCTCGATCTTGCCGAGAGCAACGGAAGGGTCGTTTCCGCATCGTCCATTACCGGAACAAAAGAATTCATGCTGAAGAAGGAAATGACCACGATCATCGACAGGGCGATGACAAATCATTATTTCTCGGTATTTTATCAACCGATATATAATACCTCAACGAAGTCATTCAGATCCGCCGAAGCGCTTCTTCGGCTCAGGGACCCCAAGTACGGATATATATCGCCGACACTGTTCATACCGATGGCGGAAAAGAGCGGAGCGATACATGCGATCGGAAGCTTTGTGCTTGAAGAGGTCATAAAGTTCATTGCTTCTCCGGATTTTGATGATCTCGGAGTGGATTACATCGAGATCAACCTCTCCGTGATGCAGTGCCTCAGGAGCGATCTGGCGGAGGAGATAATCGGGCTTGCGCAAAAATACAATGTTGATCCGTCAAAGATAAATCTTGAGATAACCGAGACTGCCAGCGGATATTCGCAGTCGAAGCTGTACACGAACATCACGGCGTTATCGGAATACGGATTTTCGGTGTCGCTTGATGATTTCGGTACCGGTTACTCGAACCTTATGAGGATAGCGTCGCTTCCGCTTGATATAGTAAAACTTGACCGCGTGTTCGTTTTAATGGAGGAGGAAGGCGGAAATCATGTGATCATCCGGAATCTCATCAGGATGCTCAGGGACATGAAACTCAAGGTACTTGTCGAGGGCGTGGAGACTGCAGAAATGGTAGATTCTTTCGTATCTCTCGGAGCGGATGAGATACAGGGTTTCTATTTTTCAAAACCCCTTACCAAATCCGCATTTATACGCTTCCAGAAAGAAAAAAATCCTGCCTGAAGCATTAATTGTTGGAAAATCATACGATTTCTGCTATTATATATAGATAGAATGTTCCTAAGACAGAGGAGGAGACAAAATGCTAGCGACATTAATTCCATTATTTGATGAAAATACTGCTGTACGCGCTTATTCACTGTTCGCACAGAAGCAGAATTTTCTTCTTAATCCCAGCATGCTGGGGACCGGATCACTTGATGGCGCCGGAACGATATTGGGGTTGGAAGTTGTAGAAAGTCTTGGCGCCGGAACGCTTGCGGATAACCAGGAAGTGTTCGTTGAACTGTCCAAGATATCTGTGTTCTCTCCGATCGAAGAGAGCTGTTCAATGCCGCATGAGAAGGTCGTGCTGCTGTTCGATCATACGATCCCCGCAGAGACGATGTATATAAAGAGACTTCAGCAGCTCAAGTTCATGGGATACAAACTGGCGATCAGAAACCTTGCGATCGAACAGTTCCAGGAGTATGCTCCGATACTCAAGCTCCTTGATTATATAATGCTCGACTACAAGAAGATAAACATGACTGCAGCCCAGAACTTCTTCTCCAAGGTCTATCCCGGCCTTGAACTCATCGCGGTCAATGTTGATTCGCTCGAGGATTTTGAAGAACTGTCAAAGGGCAAAGCATATTCGCTTTATGAAGGAGATTTCTACAGACTTCCCATTACAAAGGGAACTACCAAGGTTGCACCTCTGAAGGTCAATTACATTGAACTTCTCAAGATAGTAAACAATCCTGATTTTGAACTGACCAAGGCTGCGGACATCATCGGAAGAGATACGGCTCTTGTTATAGAACTGCTTCGTATGGTCAATCATATGGCTGTCAATTCCGAGATCACATCGATCAGACATGCGGCAGCAATGCTCGGTCAGAAGGAACTGAAGAAGTGGATCAATGCGGTCGTATCACATCAGTTGTGTGCCGATAAGCCCAACGAGATCACAAGGCTGTCACTGCTGCGTGCGAAGTTTGCCGAAAACCTTGCACCTACGTTTGAGATGGCAGCTCTCTCCAATGAACTGTTCCTGATGGGACTGTTCTCGGTTCTTGATATCATACTTGACAAGCCGATGAAGGATGCACTCTCAATGGTCAATGTATCGAAGGAGATAACGGTAGCCCTCGTCAACAAGAACGGTGATCTTGCCCGCGTTATGGACTTCATGATCCGTTACGAGACTGCTTCGTGGTCCGAACTCTCCAGGCAGATGATACTTTACAACATCAAGGAAGGTCCCGTATATGATGCATATGTTGAAGCGCTTGCATGGTACAGAGATCTGTTCGGGACAGTGGATGAGAAGAAGTGACATATGATGGGGTATGAGATAACGTCAATCGAAGATAATTGGATATTTATCAAACACGATTATCGGGATGAACTGGACGGTTTTATCATGCTGATGAAGAGCATAGAAGGGGAGCTTGACGGCAGGATCATCCAGATGGACGGCGAGGATATCCAATATATGATACAGAACGATCCGTACGGACTTGTATTTCGTTGGGATGTACAATCCGGGACGGCGGTGATCGTTCCGGACGGTGAGGATATCGATGAGGTGGTAAAAATGCTCGAGTCCCACTTCGACAAGCTTAATAACTGATAACCGGCCCCTTCGCTTGCGGAGGGGCTTTTGATTTTTGATAATGAATGATTTTTATGCAGATATAATCGTTGATATTTCACATGAGAACCTCGACCGGACTTTTCAGTACAGGATCCCGCAGGACCTTGCGGGAAGCGTTGCAGTCGGCAGCCGTGTGCTGATACCGTTCGGGAACGGCAACAGGCAGATACAGGGATTCGTTCTCGGGGTATCGGATAAGGCCAAATTCGATCCCGCAAGGACAAAAGATATCATCAGTGTCATTACGGATGATACTCTTGTGGAACAAAAACTCATAGTCCTGGCAGACTGGATGAGACACAGGTACGGATCGACGATGAACCGTGCACTTTCAACAGTGCTGCCGGTCAAGAAGAATGTAAAGGCAGCCGAAAAGAAGGAAGTTGCGCTCATTCTGTCCGAAGAAGAGGCTTACGAGAAGCTTGAGCAGTTCAGACAAAAGAAAAATGTAGCCCGCGCAAGGCTTTTGTCGGAGCTTATGACATGGCACTGTATCGATCAGAAAGTGGTCACCGGGAAGCTGAATATATCAGCATCCACGATCAAGGCTCTTTGCGACCGGGGGATCATTGAAGTAAGAACCAGGCGCCTGTACAGAAATACCGTAAGAACTACGGAACGTGCACAGCCGGTACAGCTTTCGGATGAGCAGCGGTACGTGGCCAATGATTTTAAATCGGAATATGACAGCGGGATCAGAAGGACATATCTTCTTCACGGGATAACCGGAAGCGGCAAGACGGAAGTGTATATGGAAATGATAGATTCCGTCATATCACAGGGACACCAGGCTATCGTTCTGATACCGGAGATATCACTTACGTATCAGACCGTTATGAGATTTTACAAACGTTTCGGGGACAGGGTATCAACGCTGCATTCAAGGCTGTCCGACGGTGAAAGATACGACCAGTTTGAACGGGCAAGGAATCATGAGATAGACATAATGATAGGACCGAGATCAGCACTTTTTACTCCGTTTGACGATCTCGGGCTGATCGTCATCGATGAAGAACATGAGATGTCGTACAAGAGTGATCAGATGCCGAAGTATCACGCAAGGGATGTAGCAAATAAACTGGCCGAAATACATGGAGCATCTGTAGTCCTCGGAAGCGCAACGCCTTCTATCGAGTCATACAATGCCGCAAAGTCCGGGCAGTACAAGCTCTATACTCTTACAAAAAGGGCAAAGGATGCATCACTTCCCGAGGCGCGCTCCATAGATATGCGTACCGAACTGGCGCAGGGAAACAGGAGCATCTTTTCCGGCAGGTTAAAAGATGCGATAGCCGACCGCCTTGGAAGGAATGAACAGGTGATGCTGTTTCTTAACAGAAGAGGCATATCTGCATTTGTTTCATGCAGGGCATGCGGAGAGGCTGTCAAATGTCCGCATTGTGATGTCTCTCTTTCACAGCACGGCAGAGGAAAGCTTGTATGCCATTACTGCGGATACGAGCAGAACGAAGTCAGAAAGTGCAGTAAATGCGGAAGCACTCTCATAGGCGCCATGGGCGGAATAGGTACCGAATCGGTGGAACAGCAGATCAGAAATCTGTTTCCATACGCTTCTGTTCTTAGGATGGATGCGGACACGACAAAGAAGAAGGACGATTACGAAGCGATATTGTCCACGTTCGCAAACCGCGAGGCGGACATCCTTGTCGGGACGCAGATGATCGTTAAAGGCCATGATTTTCCGTATGTCACACTTGTCGGTATACTTGCTGCGGATATGTCATTGTATGCAAATGATTACAGGGCCGGAGAGAGGACGTTCCAGCTTCTTGTACAGGCTGCGGGAAGAGCCGGAAGAGACAGCAGGAGCGGGGAAGTACTGATACAGACATACAGGCCGGATCACTATGCGATATGCGCGGCGATCACTCAGGATTACAGAGCGTTCTATGAAGAAGAGATGGGATACCGCCGCCTTCTTTCCTATCCGCCGGCGGGACATATGCTCGCCATACTGATCGAGAGCAGGACGGAAAAAGAAGGCAGAGCCGCGGCAGATGCATTGGCACGGATCATTTCGGATGGTATAATGACGCCTGTGATAGGCCCTACAGCCGCTACGATAAGAAAGATCAAAGATGTCTACAGACATATGATATACGTTAAGAGCACCGATGCGGAGCAACTGATAGAGATAAAGGATAAGGTGGAGGAAAAAACCTTTCCGGATATACGGGTAAGTTTCGATCTGGATCCAATGGGATCATATTGATAATTATCGTGCAGGAATTCATGGAGGTAAATGATGGCGTTAAGACAGATAAGGGAAATAGGAGATCCGTGCCTTAAGAAAGTGTGCAAGACCGTAAGCGTCATGAGTGACAGGACGCTTGAACTCATAAACGATCTTCTCGATACGATGTACGATGCGGACGGAGTCGGACTTGCTGCACCGCAGGTCGGCATATTAAAGAGGATCGCGGTCATCGACGCGGGTGATGATTATCAGGATAAGCCGTTGGTACTGATCAATCCGGAGGTCATTGAGGTGTCGGGAGAACAGACCGATTATGAAGGATGCCTCTCGGTTCCCGGTAAGGTAGGACTTGTAACAAGGCCGGACCATGCTAAGGTCAGAGCATACAATATCGACATGAAGGAGTTTACGGTAGAAGGAGACGGGCTCCTTGCAAGAGCGCTGCTCCATGAGATAGAACATCTTGACGGACATATGTATGTTGAAAAAGTGGACGGACCTCTTCTTACAAATGAAGAGCTTGCACAGCTTTTAAAGGAACAGGAGGAAGCCGGGCAGGATAAGGACGGGGAGCAATGAAGATACTGTTTATGGGGACCCCTGATTTTGCCGCAGGGATACTTAGAGCGATAATCCAAAAGAGCGATCATGAGGTCGTGGCCGTTGTCACACAGCCGGACAGACCGAAGGGAAGAAGCGGCAGGATGGTTGCGAGTCCCGTTAAGGAATATGCACTGGAAAAAGGTATACAGGTGCTCCAGCCAGAGAAGATCAAAGTTCCCGACGAGGTTCAAAAACTTCGCGGGATCGATGCGGATATATATGTAGTAGCCGCATTCGGGCAGATACTTTCACCGGAGATATTAACGATCCCGAAGTACGGATGCATCAATGTACATGCATCGCTCCTTCCGAAATACAGAGGCGCCGCACCGATCCAGTGGGCAATAGCGGACGGCGAAGAACAAACCGGAGTCACTATCCAGCAGATGAACGAAGGCGTGGATACGGGCGATATAATCGAAACAGCCGTTGTCGACATAGCGGATGACGAAACGGGCGAATCACTGTTTGATAAACTGATGGAAGCCGGCGCGCAGCTTACCGTTGATACACTCCGTCTCATAGAAAAACACGAGGCACGGCATGTGCCTCAGGATGAGTCGAAGGCAACCTACGCCCGTATGATAAAAAAAGATATGGGACTTATCGACTTTTCCGTTTCGGCGCAAAGAGCCGAGAGACTTGTAAGAGCATTCACGCCGTGGCCGGGAGTATATACATACCTTGACGGAAAAATGCTCAAGATAAAAAACTGCTCGGTTTGCAAAGATGATGTAACAGGCGTGGCCGGAACCGTGGTATCCGTTTCCGCAGATGATCTTGTGATAGCGTTTTCCGAAGGCGCTCTGTCGGTAACAGGCGTCCAGCTTGAAGGGAAAAAACAGATGAGCGTGCATGATTTTCTGCTCGGAAATCCGATAAAGCCGGGTACAAAACTCGGGCTGGCATAAGAAAAGGAAGGTGACAGACAATGAGAGGTTTAGGAATGTATTACAATGATCCAAGTATAATACTGGTGCTTATAGGAGCACTTTTATGTCTCATCACGTCCGGGATGGTCAAATCAACGTTCAACAGGTATTCCAAGGTGATGTCATCGTCAGGCCTTACGGGAGCACAGGTGGCGGCGCAGATATTGAAGAGCAAAGGAATATATGATGCAAAGGTTGAGCAGGTGTCGGGAAGTCTTACCGATCACTTCAATCCCGCGACAAAGGTCGTCAGTCTTTCAGAGACTGTATATGGCAGTACGAGCGTGTCGGCTATAAGTGTTGCGGCTCATGAATGCGGCCATGCCATACAGCATGATGAAGATTATTTCCCGCTCAGGATCAGGAGTACGATACTTCCGGTTGCAAATTTCGGATCAAAGTACGGATTGTGGATCGTGATAGCGGGACTGATCCTGAGCTTTTTAAGACCGCTTGTGTTCATCGGGGTTCTGCTGTTTGCATTCGGTGTTGTATTCCAGCTTGCAACGCTTCCGGTTGAATTTGATGCTTCAAGAAGAGCGCTTGAGGTTATATCCGAAATGGGTATACTCGGTGACGGAGAAATGGAAGGCGCAAAGAAGGTATTAAAGAGTGCCGCCATGACATATGTTGCTTCAGCGGCAGCCTCCATACTGTCATTGCTCCGACTCATACTCATCGCGCAGGGAGGCAGGAGCAGGCGTGACTGATGTAAGAGCCGTTGCATACGAAGCACTCCTTGCGGCAGAGGACGGCAGAAGTATCACGCTTACGAAGGATGTCCTTGATAAGTATTCATATCTCGACAGGCAGTCGAGAAGCTTCCTTAAGATACTCATTGAAGGAGTTACGGAGCGCAGGATAACACTTGATTACGTGATCGACTGTTACAGTAAGATAAGTACATCGAAGATGAAAAAGCAGATCAGGGTGCTCCTTCGGATGGGTACATATCAGCTGCTGTATATGGACGGTGTTGCCCAGTTCGCGGCCGTGAATGAAACGGTCAGGCTGACGCGAAAGACAGGGCTTTCTGCGCTGTCCGGATTCGTTAACGGAGTGCTCAGGTCCATCGCCAGACACAAAGATGATATCAAATGGCCTTCGGCCGATACGGATCTGACAGAGTACATGTCTGTAAAATACTCATGTCCGAAGTGGATCGTCGATAAACTTATCAGAGAACAGGGCAGGGAGAATGCACAGACGCTCCTGGGATCATCGGTGAGCGTAAGGAATGTCACGGCAAGAGTCAATCTGTCCCAAACAACAGTTGAACAGGCTCTGTCGGAGTGCTCCGGAAGGGCTTCGGATGTCTGCAAGGAAGTGATAATACTTGACGACTTTGATACCGTTCCGGATATCCCGGCATTTGCGAACGGCAGTATATGTATAATGGACACCGCTTCCGCTCTTGTCGGGCTCCTTTCGGGGATCAGACAGGATGATACGGTGATCGATCTGTGTGCCGCTCCCGGAGGCAAATCGATGCATGCCGCCGATATATGTACGAAAGGCCGGGTTCTGTCATTCGACGTATCCGAAAAGAAGGTCGAAAAGATCCGCGAGAACATACGAAGATGCGGATTCGGAAATGTTACCGCCGCCGTAGGCGATGCAACTGTTTATGACGAAACGCTTTATGAAAAGGGCGATGTTGTAATAGCGGACGTTCCGTGCTCCGGACTGGGGGTTATGGGAAGAAAAAACGATATCAAATACGGTCTGACGAGTGATGCGATCGATGATCTTGTGATACTCCAGCGCGCAATTCTTGATAACGCGGTAAAGTATGTCAAGCCCGGAGGAACTCTTATGTTCAGTACATGCACCTGTTCGCGGGAAGAGAACGAGGGAAACCTTTCGTATCTTACGGACGTGCTCGGAATGCACACGGTTGATATTTACGATCTGCTTCCAGATATGCTTAAGGCTGATACGGCAACTGACGGTTATGTACAGCTGTACGGAAAGGACGGGCTTACGGACGGCTTCTTTATTGCCAGACTTACAAAATGAACGAAAAAGAAGACATAAGATCATTTTCATACGATAAACTTAAGGAATGCATGACATCTTTGGGGGAGAAACCCTTTCGCGCAGACCAGATATTTGACTGGCTGCACGTCAAAAAGGTAAATGACTTTTCGGAGATGTCCAATCTGTCGCAAAAACTCCGCGAAAGACTGTCAGAGGAATATGCGGTATATACCGTACAGGCAGTAAGTACGCTTGTGTCTGAGGACGGAACGCGTAAATACATTCACAGGCTCCATGACGGGAATGTCATTGAGACCGTTTTGCTGAAGTACGAACACGGTAACAGCGTATGCATAAGTTCACAGGTAGGCTGCAGGATGGGCTGCAGGTTCTGCGCGTCAACCGTTGACGGTCTTGTAAGGAACCTGACTGCGGGTGAGATGGCGGCGCAGATCTATTCGGTAGAGGCCGATATCGGTGAAAGAGTGAGCCACGTTGTTGTCATGGGAAGCGGGGAGCCGCTTGATAATTTTGACAATTTTACCGGTTTTATCGAACTGATCACCGACAGCCGGGGCTCCTGCATAAGCGCGAGGAACATAACGGCCAGTACGTGTGGGATAGTCCCTAAGATAAGACAGCTTGCAGACAGGAAATACCAGATAACGCTCGCGATCTCACTCCATGCTGTCACGGACGAAAAAAGAAAGACTATAATGCCCGTTGCAAACAGATATTCCGTTTCCGAGATAACAGATGCGTGCAGATACTATTTTGAAAAGACAAACAGGCGGATAACGCTTGAATACAGCCTGATATCGGGGTTTAACGATACAGCGGAGGATGCGGTTCTTCTTGCCGGGATCGCAAAGAGTCTGGCAGCTCATGTAAATCTCATTCCGATCAATCCGATAGAGGAGAGAAACTACAGCCCGACAAGCCGCAAAGACGCTGTGGAGCTTAAAAATAAACTTGAAAAAAACAATATAAATGTTACTATAAGAAGGGAAATGGGGCGCGATAGACAGGCGTCCTGCGGTCAGTTGCGCCGCAAATACATAGAATCACTGTAGGAGAGAGTTAATGCTCAGGACTTATTCAATGACCGACATAGGTCGAAAGAGAAAGCTTAATCAGGATACCGTATATACCTGTGAGCACCCGCTCGGCAATCTTAATAACCTGTTCATCGTCTGTGACGGTATGGGCGGACACAAGGCCGGTGATTACGCATCGGCATATACGGTCAAGGCTATAGAGCGCGAGGTTGAGGTGTGTGAGGATAAATCACCCATTAAGATAATGCGCGAAGCGATAACGATAGCCAATACGGAGATATATGACAAGGCTTCGATGGAGCCAGATTTTGCGGGTATGGGAACAACGTGTGTCGTCGCAACGATATCTGATGACATACTCTATGTTGCAAATGTCGGAGACAGCCGTCTCTATCTGATAGATAAGGATATAACACAGGTCACTAAGGATCATTCGCTTGTTGCCGAACTTGTCAGAAAAGGCTCTCTTGATGAAAGCCAGGCCAAGTCACATCCGGACAAGAACATAATCACCCGCGCGATAGGTGCCGCACCTTCGGTGGAGATCGATTTCTTTGAGGTTGAGCTCAATATCGGAGATGTGATCCTGATGTGCACCGACGGACTTACCAACATGGTGGATGATGATGAGATACTCAGGATCATCAAGACCAGTGTTGATGTGCCCGACATTGCGGAAAACCTGATAAAAATGGCAAATCATAACGGCGGGAAGGATAATATAGGGGTTGTTATCATTGAATCGTCGGAGGAGAGATAAATGCTGGAAATAGGAACTTTTTTAGGGGACAGATATGAGATACTCGAACTGATCGGGAGCGGCGGCATGGCCGATGTGTATAAGGCCAAATGCCATAAGCTCAACAGGTTCGTAGCAATAAAGGTACTTAAGCCCGAGTTTTCTTCGGATTCGGGGTTTGTCTCCAAATTCAAAGCAGAGGCACAGGCCGCAGCAGGTCTGATGCATCCCAATATCGTTAATGTGTACGATGTCGGTGAAGAGAGAAGGATGTATTACTTCGTCATGGAACTTGTCGAGGGCATCACTCTCAAACATTACATCGAAAAGAAGATCCGCCTCACATCCAAGGAAGCGGTCAGCATTGCTATTCAGGTATCAATGGGTATCGAGGCCGCACACAATAACGGTATCATCCACAGGGATATTAAGCCTCAGAACATAATCATATCCAAGGAAGGTAAGGTCAAGGTTGCTGATTTCGGTATCGCCAAGGCTGCAACAAGCAATACCGTTACTTCGCATGCAATGGGATCCGTGCACTATACTTCGCCGGAACAGGCACGCGGAGGGTATTCCGATGCCAAGAGCGATATCTATTCGATCGGTATCACTTTGTTTGAGATGGTGACCGGTCATGTTCCGTTCGACGGTGAAACAACGGTTGCCGTTGCGATAAAGCATATACAGGAAGAGATGCCGTCTCCGAGGATCTATGTTCCCGATGTTCCGATCAGCGTGGAACAGATCATATCCAAGTGCTGTCAGAAGAACCCTGACAGAAGATATGCCAATGTAGGTCAGCTGATACGCGACCTCAAGCATTCGCTCACGAATCCCGATGAAGAATTTGTTGTATTTTCCGAGCCTGCGAGTGAGGGAGGTACCAAGAACATCTCCGATCAGGAGAAGATTCAGATAAGGAATCAGACTGCATTCGTCAATACGGACAACATCATGCCGATCCCTCAGGAGGAGCCAAGACCTGCTCCGAGGAAGGCGTCATATGAACAGGAAACGGATGACGCATATGAGGATGATTATGAAGATGTATTTGGAGTAAGGGACAGGAAGCCGCCAAAGACAAGGAAAGAAGAAACAAGAAAGCCTGCCGCAAACCGGAATCCCAAAACGAAGAATACCAAGCCTAAGAAGCCTGACAGAAAAGATTATTACGAAGACGAACTTGACGATGATGTAGATCCCAAGATGGAAAAAGCCGTCACGATACTGCTCGTTGTTGCGGCCATCATCATAACGATAATAGCGATAGTCGTCATAGGAAAAGTCTTCGGTGCATTCTCCGGTGACTCATCAGACGGCGGTGAGGAACTGACGATAGAGACATCATCTTCATCGACCGCAATAGTTCCAAATGTTGTCGGTATGACCGTTGCCGAGGCGGGAGAGGCGCTTACCAAAGCAGGACTTACTGCCAAGGCGACATACAAGGAATCCACCGAGTATGACAAGGATTATATAGTATCTCAGGATATCGAAGGTAATACCGAGGTTCCTGCAGGTACGGTACTCAATCTTGTTGTGTCGAGCGGCAAGATCGTAGGCGTAAATGTTCCGGATGTTGTCGGACTGTCCGAGGCTGAGGCCAAGGTCATGCTTGAGAATGAAGGCTTTGCGATGCAGAAGCAGCTCCAGGAAAGCGATACCGTGGAGAAGGGTAATGTCATCTCTCAGAATCCACTCGGAGCAACAACGGCTGCAAAAGGAAGCCCGATCACCGTCGTCATCAGTTCCGGCAAGAATGTTGAACAGATAACGATGCCGGATCTTACAGGCAAGACCGAGGAAGAAGCAAAGGTAGTTATAGAAGAAGAAGGCCTGTCTATCGGAACGGTTGCCGAAGAAAATTCGGATACTGTCGAAAAGGGCAAAGTAACTTCACAGTCACCGGCTGCGGGAGGAATGGTTGACAAGGGAACCGCGGTAGACTTAAAGGTCAGTCTCGGTAAGAAGACGGTATCGTATTCGTGTTCGGTCGATGTCGGTGCACCCGCCAATTTCATGGAAGGATCCGAAGCGGTGATCGTACTGCTCAGCCCCGCAGGTGAGGAACTCGGAAGATTTTCAACAACCACATTCCCTTATAATGTATCCAAGAAGGGAATAAACGATATCTCCTCCGGAGCCATCACGATAACATATCTGTCGGCAGAGGGAACATGGGAGACTACCAATCCGACGGCAGTTACGTTCACGGCGGAAGAATGAGCATGAAGGGCAGGATAATCAAAGGGATAGGCGGCTTTTATTATGTCGATACCGATGACGGGCTGTTTACATGCAAGGCAAAAGGGCTGTTCAGACATGATAATATGAAACCGCTTGTCGGCGATCATGTTGAGATAGATATTGTGTCCGACGATGAGAAGATAGGAAATGTTTCGGATATTCTTGAGCGCAGCAATGAACTCATAAGACCCAACGTATCAAATGTCGATCAGGCACTGATCATATTTGCACTGACGAGCCCGGAACCGAACTTCGTGACACTCGATAAGATGATCCTGCAATACAGAGCACAGGGAATACCTGTGCTAATATGCTTTAATAAAGAGGATCTTGCGAGCGATGATCTTGCGGATACGGTCGCGCATGATTACAGGGGATGCGGGAGCAGGATATTCATTACAAGCGCAAAGGCCGGGGAAGGGATCGACGACCTGATATCTGCCCTTGCGGATAAGACAACTGTTGTAGCGGGTCCGTCGGGAGTCGGCAAGTCATCGATAATAAACTGCATTACACGCACGGATGCTCAGAAGACCGGTGAGATATCGGAAAAGCTTGCAAGGGGGAAACATACCACAAGACATTCCGAGATAATCCCGATCATGAAGAATACTTATATAGTCGATACACCGGGATTCGGTTCATTCGAGCTGTTTGATATAAGACCGGAGGAACTTGCGGATCACTATGAAGAGTTTACAGGATACCTGAATTGCCGGTTTTCTCCGTGCTCACATACGCACGAGCCGGACTGCGGCGTCAAATGTGCAGTCGAAAACGGTGAGATATCGCGCAGAAGATACGATGATTATGTATACATCTACAATGAATTAGCTAGATCAAGGAGATATTGACGATGGTTATTTTATCACCTTCAATCCTTGCTTCCGATTTTACCATTCTCGGTGAGCAGATGAAGAAGGCTGAGTCGGGTGGGAATGATTACTTTCACTTCGATGTCATGGACGGGATGTTTGTTCCGAACATCTCATTCGGCATACCGGTACTGACATCAGTCCGCAAGGCGACTGACAAGGTATTGGATGTACACCTGATGGTACAGGCACCGGAAAGATACATTGATAAGTTCATTGATGCGGGTGCGGATATAGTGACTGTTCATCAGGAAGCGTGTGTACCGCTTTCCGAGACGATAGACAGGATCCATGACAGGGGAAAGAAGGCCGGGATAGCCATCAAACCTCATACGGACATAGAGACGCTGACGCCGTTTTTCGGTAAAGCGGATATGTTTCTCGTCATGACGGTAGAGCCGGGATTCGGAGGCCAGAAGTACATGGAAATGTGTACCGACAAGATCAGAAACCTTCGCGACAAACTTTCAGAGAATGGCCTTGATACAGACATACAGGTTGACGGCGGGATAACGCGTGAAAACGTAACAACCGTGCTTGATGCCGGAGCAAATGTCATTGTCATGGGATCATCGATATTCGGCGGTGATGTGGAAGCAAACACAAGATATTTTTCAGACCTGTTCAAAAGATACAGTTAACGGATCGCAAACATATAAAGGAGAGTATACATGAAGAATTATATCAAGATCGCACGTCCGGATCATTGGGTCAAAAATGCATTTATATTACCCGGTGTCGCGATAGCGATATTGCTGACTGATTTTACATTTTCACCCGAAGTGATCATAAGGTTTGTTCTCGGGTTCATGGCAACGTGTTTTATCGCGTCGGCGAATTATGTGATAAACGAATGGCTTGATGCCGAGTTCGACAAGTATCATCCGACCAAGAAGAACAGGCCGGTAGTATCGGCTAACATGAAGTTTTCGCTTGTTATGACGGAGTATATCATCCTTATCATTCTCGGAGTAGGGCTTTCGTTCTTTGTCGGAAAGATGTTCCTGTATATGGAACTGTGGCTCCTTTTGATGGGTGTGCTCTATAACGTCAAGCCGATAAGAACAAAGGATATCCCGTATCTGGATGTCCTGTCAGAGTCGATCAACAATATGATAAGACTCCTTCTCGGATGGTTCATAATCACGCAGGAGTATCAGCCGCCCAGCAGTATACTGATAGGGTACTGGTTTGCGGGTGCGTTTCTTATGGCGACCAAGAGGTTTGCCGAATACAGGATGATCGGAGATCCGTCCGTGGCGGGGCTCTACAGAAAGAGCTTTGCGCACTACACGGAGACGAGTCTTCTTGTATCGTCGTTCTTTTATGCGATGTGCGCGACATTCTTTATCGGTGTGTTCATGATCAAGTACAGGATGGAATACATCATCGCGATGCCGTTTGTGTTCGGCCTGTTCTGTTTCTATCTGTACATTGCGTTCAAACCGGATTCGGCGGTCCAGAAACCTGAGAAGCTCTATAAGGAAAAATCGCTTCTTGCTTATATCGCGGTACTGGTCATCATCCTTGTGCTGCTTACGTTCATTGATATACCGATGCCTTCATACTGGACAAGTCCGACACTTTTCAATGTGTAGATGATGAAGAAGAACATAGGTGACTACAAACTGTATGTGTTCGATCTTGACGGAACACTTTATGATCAGCCGAAACTTCGTGCCATCATGGCAGGCCGCCTTATGGGATATTATATCCTTCATCCGTTTTCGGCAGGCGATCTTCTGATACTGCAGCACTTCAGAAAAGTCAAGGACGGCTGGACCGGGAATTCGTCTGAAGAGGAGATCATCAAAAAGGTTGCAGCCGACAGGAATACAGATATCGACAGAGTCCGCCGGATCGTCAGAAAGTGGATATACGATGATCCGCTTACTGCCGTGGCAATGACGGCTGACAGGAAACTTATCGGCTGGATAAAGTCACTTCGCGAAAAAGGGAAAAAGGTTGTTATCCTGTCTGATTATCCGACAGGTGATAAGCTTTCGGCCATGGGTGTTTCGGTTGACGGACAGTACAGCCCTGATGATCCCAGGATCGATGAACTCAAGCCCTCGCCCAAGGGACTTATGGTCATAATGGAGGACACGGGTATCGATGCCGATGATATCCTGATGATAGGAGACCGTATGGAAAAAGACGGCATGAGCGCTGTTGCTGCGGGAGTAGATCATCTGATACTCAACAGAAGAGTCGCCGGGAGAAAAATCAATGAGATCTGACATCAAATATATGATAATCCTGCATCTGTTCCTGGCTGTATATTCACTGACCGGAGTCGCATCCAAGTGTGCAGCCGGATACGAATTCATGTCCTTTGAATTCCTGTTTTATTACGGTATAGTTCTGTTCGGACTGTTTCTGTATGCCGTCGCATGGCAGCAGATAATCAAGCACATGCCGCTTATCTCGGCTTATGCGAACAGAGGAGTCACCGTTATATGGGGGATAATGTGGGGCTATTTTATTTTTGACGAGAAAATCACGATACGCAAGATCGTAGGCGCGCTTATCATCATATGCGGGATCGTGTTCATTGTTACCGAAGATGCCAGGGAAGAGACAGAAGAGGCAAAGAGCCGATCGGAGGATGGGATTGAGCAGTAATGAGATAAAACTCCTTGACTGTACGCTGCGCGACGGCGGATACCTTAATGACTGGGAGTTCGGAAAGAGCAATATCATAAATATATTCGAGCGTCTTGTCAGTGCCGGCGTGGATATAATCGAGACAGGTTTCATCGATGCCGGAAGGAACTATGATGAAAACCGCACGATCTTCCCGGACACAGAAGGGATCAACAGAACATACGGCAGACTGAAAAAAGGCGATTCGATGATCGTGGGCATGATAGATTACGGGACATGTCCGATAGAAAACGTAATGCCCGCATCGGAGTGCTTTCTGGACGGTATCAGGGTCATTTTCAAGAAGCACAGGATGCATGAAGCGATAGATTTCTGCAGACAGGTCAGGGAAAAGGGCTATAAAGTCTTTGCCCAGGCTGTTTCGATAACGAGTTATGATGATGAAGAATTGTCGGAACTGATCGGGCTTGTCAATGACCTTAAGCCATATGCGTTCTCGCTTGTGGATACATACGGACTTTTGCATAAAGGACAGCTGCGGCATTATTTTGATTTTGCATGTTCCCATCTGAACAGTGATATCGGTATAGGGTATCATGCGCATAACAATTTCCAGCTTGCATATGCCAACTGCATAGAACTCCTTGATGATCCGCCGAAGGGACGGATGCTTATCGTAGACGGATCGCTTTACGGTATGGGTAAAAGTGCGGGCAACACCCCGATCGAACTGCTTGTCATGCATATGAACTCATATCACGGAACCGCCTATCATAACAGTCAGATACTTGAAGCGATAGAAGTTACGATGCTTGAGATGAGCAGGAAGTACCGCTGGGGTTATTCGTTCAAATTTTACCTTGCCGCATCGCATGACTGCCATCCGAACTATGTCAATTTCCTGATGGATATGGGAAAACTGTCGGTCAAGTCGATTAGTGAGATACTGGGATCGTTGGATGAAGATAAGAGGCTTCTGTATGATGCGGACTATATAAGAGATCAGTATTTTGAATATCAGAAGCAGCACTGTGCCGATTCCGATTCGGTAAGAGAACTGATCGAAGACCTCAGAGGAGCGGACGTTCTGCTGATGGGACCCGGCAGGAACATATACAGACAAAGAGACAGAGTGGAAAGATATATCGCCGCAAAGAAATGTGTGACGATATCGATCAATTTCATACCCGAAGATTATGAAGTGGATTACGTATTCATGAGTAATGCCAAAAGATACGTGCAGTTGTGTTCGGCTCTTAATGAACAAAAAGAAAAGTCGAAACTTATCGCAACATCAAACATCACCAGGACTTTGGGAGAGTTTGATTACACGCTTAATTACAGTGACCTTCTTGACGAGGAAGCACTGATGCCGGATAATCCGCTGATCATGCTGCTCGGGCTTCTGAAGAAGGCGCAGATAAAAAGTATCGGACTTGCGGGATTTGACGGATACCGGGAGACATCGGTTTCAAACTATGTGAATCCCAACATGGAATATTCATACAGCAGTGATGAGGCTGATAATATCAATAAAGACACCGTAAGGGGAATACGGAAGCTCGATCTGGGAGTCACCCCTGTATTTGTAACGGAGAGTATTTATGAGTCATTATAAAGCGGTGATCTTTGATCTTGACGGAACGCTCCTTGATACATCCGAGGGAATATTCAGTTCCGTAACATATGCGATCAATACACTCGGTCTTGCGGATATACCGCAGGATGTACTCAGAACATTTATCGGGCCTCCTATTCAGAAGTCATTTGCCCGGGTATACGGAATGGACAAAGAGGAGGCGGACAGGGCTGCCGATGTGTTCAGAAACAGATACAAGGACCATGATCTGATGCTTGCAAGACCATATGATGGCATGTTTGAGACACTCGAAAGGCTTTCGGAAGCAGGTGTTAAGACGGCGGTCGCAACATATAAAAGACAGGACTATGCCGAAAAGATACTGACGGGTTTCGGATTTGACAGGGCAGTGGATGCCATATGCGGATCCGACTTTGCGGGGAAACTGACCAAGAAGGATATAATAGTAAATGCCATAGAGCGTCTCGGCATAACGGACAGGTCGCAAGTCGTGATGACAGGTGACAGTGATAATGATGCGATCGGAGCTTCAGAGATCGGAGTATCATTTGTAGGAGTAACGTACGGCTTCGGTTTTAGCAGCGCCAAAGATGTGGAGGCGTTTTCAAATATAGGATCCGCTGACAGCCCTGAGGGGATACTGAGGTATGTGTTATGACAATGAAAGTATCGGAATATATAGCTGATTTTTTCATACAAAGAGGAGTGACCGATGTGTTCCTTGTGACCGGCGGCGGTGCGATGCATCTTGATGATGCCATCGGACACAGGGAAGGGCTTAGATGTATATATAACCATCATGAGCAGGCATGTGCGATCGCAGCGGAAGGATATGCAAGACTGACTGGAAGGGTTGCTCCGGTTTGCGTTACGAGCGGACCCGGAGGAACGAACGCCATAACCGGAGTGATCGGTGCATGGCAGGATTCGATACCGATGTTCGTTGTGTCAGGTCAGGTTAAATGCGAGACAACGACGTGGTCAACCGATGTTCCCCTGCGTCAGCTCGGAGACCAGGAGTTCCAGATAGTCGACTCGGTCAGGAACATGACAAAGTATGCCGTGATGGTAACTGAAAAAAATACGATCAGATACCACATGGAAAAAGCATGGTATCTTTGTGACAACGGAAGGAAAGGCCCTGTGTGGATCGATGTTCCGCTCGACATACAGGCGGCTCTTATAGACCCGGATGAGCTTGACGGTTTCGTGCCTGATGAAGATGAAGATCCGGTATATGACAAAAAACAGACTGATGAGATAATAGACAGGATCATGGCAGCAAAACGTCCCGTTATACTTGCGGGCACGGGTATCAATGTTGCCGGGGCAAGGGATGAATTCCTGAAGTGTGCAGGAGCTCTTGGCATTCCCGTTCTTACTGCCTGGAATGCGCACGATCTGATGCCGACTGATGATCCGCTCTTTTGCGGTAAGCCCGGTACCGTAGGACTTCGGGGCGGGAATTTTGTCATCCAGTGTGCGGATCTTGTGCTTGTTCTCGGGTGCAGGATGAACATAAGGATGATCAGCTACAATAAGCTGGCATTTGCAAAGGACGCATACAAGATCGCAGTTGATATAGATGAAGCCGAGCTTCGCAAACCTACGGTAAATATCGATATGCCGGTACATGCAGACGTACTTGATGTGATGACTGATATCACGGCAAGGCTCGGCTGCAGAAGCGATTATGATCCCGGCATGCACAGCGCATGGCTGGCACGGGCCAAAGACGTCAATGACCGGTATCCTGCTGTGCTTGACAGCTACAGACATACGGATAAACTCAATCCCTATGTATTTCTTGAAGGACTGTATGATGTGCTCGGTGAAGGTGACGTGATCGTTACCGGTAACGGCGGGGCGTGCGTGATGGGATTTCAGGCAGCAGCTGTTAAGAAGGATCAGCGGCTTTTTACCAATTCGGGATGTGCTGCGATGGGATACGGATTTCCGGCAGCGATAGGTGCGGCAACAGCAAGAGGGAAGGAGCGCGTGATCTGTCTCGACGGTGACGGAAGCTTTATGATGAACATTCAGGAGCTGCAGACCGTTTATTATAATAATATCAATATCAAGATATTCATACTTAACAATAACGGCTATCATTCGATCAGACAGACGCAGCAGAATCTTTTTGCGGGAAGAAAACTGATCGGCGTGTGTGACGGAAACGGGATATCGTTCCCGGATTTTGAAAAGGTTGCATATGCTTTTTCGATCCCGTATGTACGGATAGAAAGTGAGGAAGGCCTGCGGGATAAGATTAGGGATGCAGTGGACACTGCCGGACCGGTTCTTGTTGATGTGATCGTTGATGACAGACAGAATTTTGAACCGAAGCTTTCATCCAAGGTGCATCCGGACGGTACGATAACAAGTGCCGCCAACGATGATATGTTCCCGTTCCTTCCGAAGGAAGAATACGAATCGGTAAAAGAATACCTGAAAGGATAAACAATGAGCAGAATATCTATAATCATTCCGGTATATTACAATGCGGATACGCTTATGCTCCTGTACGAGGACATGAAGGAAAAGATCCTGCCGGATCTCGGGGATTATGAGATCGTAATGGTCGATGACGGCTCGGGCGATGATTCATGGGATGTCATGAATAAGATCAGGGACCTTGATGAGAACGTCAAGTGTGTCAGACTGTCCCGTAATTTCGGGGAGCATGCGGCGTTGCTCGCGGGACTTTCAAACTGTACGGGTGACTGCGCTGTGACAAAACAGGCGGATCTTCAGGAAGATTCCGAACTCATAGTCCGGATGTATGAAAAATGGAAAGAGGGTAACAAGGTGGTTCTGGCCGTCCGGCAGGAGCGTGATGAGCCCGCGGTTAAGAAATTCTTCGCCAATCTGTATTATTCGATCGTAAGATCGGTCATAGATAAGAAGATGCCCAAGGGAGGATTTGACTGTTATCTTCTTGACCGCCAGGCGATAGAGGTTCTGCTCCGCCTTGATGAAAAGAATTCATCACTTTCTCTGCAGGTGCTCTGGATGGGATTTAAGTCCGATAATGTGTATTTTCACAGGAAGGACAGAGAGGTCGGAAGATCACGCTGGACGATGTCCAAGAAGATAAAGCTTGTTATAGATTCCATGATGAGTTTTTCATATTTCCCGATCAAGTTCATGTCGGGACTCGGAGTGGCAATGGCAGCGCTGGCATTTATATGGATCATCGGTGTCATCATTGAATATTTTAATTCCGGCGCACCGGTAAGAGGATGGTCGACACTTATGTGCCTTGTGTTGTTCTCGGCGGGGATGATACTGCTGATGCTCGGGATACTCGGAGAGTATCTGTGGAGAGCGCTCGATGCTACAAGAAAGAGACCCGTGTTCATCGTGGACACGGTAAATGATACAAGAAGGTCCGAAAAAGAATGAGTGTGTATATCATCATATTCCTTGCTTCGTCGCTGATATCCGCATTTTCGCAGATACTTCTGAAGATCGCGGCAAGAAGGAAGTACAGTTCGTGGATATTTGAATATCTAAACGTAAGGGTAATAAGTGCATATGCCATATTCTTTCTGGCAACACTGCTCACGGTATACTGTTACAAGGTTGTTCCGTTGTCTGTCGGAGCAATGCTTGAAGCAAGCGGTTATGTTTTTGTTACTGTTCTCGGACGCATAATACTCAGGGAGAAGATATCCAAACAAAAGCTCCTCGGTATGGCTCTTGTGATAAGCGGAGTCATCATCGTGGCTGTTTGACCGTACATATGATCAAATTCATCAGGAAGAACTATGTCTACATATGCATGCTTTTCTGCTTTCTCTGTCTTACATGGCGAAGCTTTATGGGTTTTTGCTGGACGGATGAGAGCTTTTATGTATCGACATGCGATCGTTTCTACAGAGGGCAGATACCGCTCGTCGATGAGTGGTTCAGGACCCAGATGTCGTCAGTCGTAATGCTTCCTTTCTATGCACTTTTCGTGGCTGTGACCGGATCAAACGCAGGAGTGATACTCTATTTTCGGATATTGTATCTGCTCCTTTGTACAGCAGTTGCGATTCTGTATTACCGCGTACTTGAAAAAGAATATCCCCGATATGTAGGGCTCGGCGCGGCGATATTCATAATGTGCTATGCACATCTTAATAATGCTACTTTCTCATACTACATGCTATCGACCGTGCTGCTCATGGCTGCGCTGATACTGATATACGACTGCAGGGATTCGGCCAGACGCGGCGTACTGATCTTAGCAGGCGTCCTTACGGCGCTTTCGGTGCTCTGTATGCCTGCTTTTGTGATCGGCTACGTCCCGGTCATGCTGGGAGCGGTCATTTTACTTATCGTTAAGAAAAGCAAAACACTGCGGACTGTTATCATCTATACCGTGATCGGCGTTGCGATCCCCGCAGTGCTGTTTGCGATCTGGCTGTTTTTGCATGTTGATATCGGATATCTGACAGATGTTCTTCCGAAGGTTCTCGTTGATAATGAGCATAACGAATCACTGGGGTATTTTATCCGTAAGCCGCACAGGTGTCTTATGGATGTGTTCGGTATGTATACGTATGCGTCGTACATATTGATCGCCCTGTCGTTTGTATCAGGCAGGTTTCTTAAGAAGCATCCGTTTTGCGATATAATCGTGTTTGCGGATACGGTCCTGTTTGCGATAATGGCTGTAATATCATTCGGGCACACGGGATATGTTCATGTGGCGTTTTTCCTGTTCGCGTTGCCCGTATTTTTTGTTTCGGAGAAGAAAAATCATACGCTGTTTTGGATGATGGTCATCCCGGCAGGACTTGTGTCGGTCATATACAGCTTCACATCAAGTGATTTTCTCTATGTCATAGCCCTTGGTCTGTCGGTGGCTGTAAGTGCATGTCTGTGCGCGGTCTGTGACTATATACGCGCCGGCATGGGGCAGGGGATATGGTATCAAAAGCTTGCGACAGCCTCTGCGGCGGCCGCGTGTGTGGTTTGCCTTGTAATAACGGTTGCATTAAGGTTTACGAATGTTTATCGTGATGCGCCGATAGGGCAGCTTACGAGAATCATTCCGACCGGAGTGGCAAAGGGGCTGTATACGACGGATGAACATCTGTCACAGTATGTTGATATATATGAGATGCTTGATGAGTACTGCCTGAACACGGATGATATCGAACCGGTAAGCGGCAATCCGAACGGAAACGTCATGTTCTCCAAGATACTGCCGTGGGGATATGCCGTATCGCGCCTTGACTGCGGATTTCCGTCGACGTGGAGAACAACAGCATTTACCGATGAGCAGCTTGATCTTTATTATGAAACTCACAAAACTTCGGTACCGGATGTTATAATAGTACTCGACAGCCGGTACGGATCATATGATGCATCGGGAGATGTCGATGATGATCATGAGCCGAATCTTGACGAGATGGGGCAGTACTGGAAGGATTATATAAGGGACAACGGCTTTGAAGAAACAGTTGTAAAGTGCGGAAAGGTCTATTTCAGACCGAAGAATACAGACAGTAAAGGAGAACAGGATGATACCGATAAATGATCTCGGAAGAGGATTCAGGCTGTATCAGAAGGAATATGAGGATAAGGCGCTTGAGGTTCTAAGAAGCGGCTGGTACATTCTCGGTAAGGAAGTTTCGGCCTTTGAAGAAGAATTTGCAAAGCGACTCGGGAACTGTTACTGCGCGGGCGTTGATAACGGACTTGATGCGATAACGCTTGGCCTTGAGGCTGCGGGCATAGGAGAGGGAGATGAGATAATAGTTCAGGCGAACGGTTATATCGCAACTATGCTCGGGATACTTCAGTGCGGGGCAATTCCGGTGTTCGTGGAGCCGGATGAGTATTATCAGCTTGATGCGGCAAATATCGCAGCTGCCGTAACACCTAAGACCAAAGCCGTTCTCGTAACGCACCTGTACGGGCAGGCAACCCGTATGGATCCTGTCATTTCGGAGTGTAAAAAATACGGACTTGATCTGTTCGAAGACTGTGCGCAGTCGCATTTTGCTCCTTATAAAGGAGTCAATACCGGACTGTTCGGAAAGGTTTCATTCTTCAGCTTTTATCCGACCAAGAATCTCGGATGTTTCGGAGACGGAGGAGCGGTTGTGTCAACGGATCCGGCCATAACCGACAGAGTGAAGGTGTTGCGCAATTACGGAAGTGACAGGAGATATCATAATATCGCGATAGGTTACAACATGAGACTTGACGAACTGCAGGCAGGATTGCTGCGTGTAAGGCTGTCTCATATGGATACACTTCTTGCAAACAGGCGTCATATCGCAGAACGTTATCTTAAAGAAATGGATAATCCTCTTATAGAACTTCCGAAGACAGCCGACGGGTGCGAGCATACATGGTATCAGTTCATAGTCCGTGCCGACGATCAGGAAGGGTTCAGACAGTACATGTCGGACAGGGACATAGCAACGGATATATCATGGCGAACACCGCCGTATCTGCAGCCGTGCATGACGGAAAAGTTCGGATACAAAGAAGGAGATCATCCGATAACGGAAGATCTGTGTGCGCATATCGTCACGCTTCCGATGATGGAATACATGGATGATGACGAGATCACCAAAGTAATAGAAGCCGTTAACGCATATAAGCGATAATTGTTGACGCTGACCGGTAAAACACGGTAAGATTATTGATAAAGTAAAGAAGATAAGAGGTTTTGATGAGATCATATCCCGGAAAACTTGTAAAATGTATTTTGACAGTTTACTTTATCATTCTGGTCCTTTTTCTGTATCGTATTTTATTCGGTACCGATCTGCAGGAGTTTTGGCATGCCGATGCCAAGCTTCGCGAACATGATTTTGCACAGGACTGGATACTTGATACGGGCGAGTCTGTAAGTATAGATGATATTTCCGCCGCACAGTTCGGCGGAGGTTTTGTCGCGTCCAGGACTCTCCCGGATACGATGCTTGAAACCGATGCGGTATATTTTTCCACGAGCAATCTTAAGTTTACGGTATACGTAGATGACGAGACTGTCTATTCTTTTGATACGCATGAAAATCTTACAGGTACCGGAGACGGTATATCATATCATATGATAGGTCTGGGGACCAAGGATGAAGGCAGAACGATGCGTATAGAGGCAGAGACTGTATTTGACGACGGACTGAGCGGGCGCATCAACGAGATGAGCTACGGGGCCGAAGAGTTGTACAGGTATGCCGTTGTGAGACGCAATATCACCGGGATGAACCTGTCCATACTGATGATCATATTCGGCGTGGTCGTCATAGCCTTCTATTTTGCAACGCCCCATAGGGGCACGATCACGAGGTCGCTTTGGGCACTGGGACTGTCCGCGGTCCTTTTCGGATTCTGGAGCCTGTGTGATACGGGATTGCCGCAGCTGCTTACCGGGTGCACATATTTATCACGTGAAATTGTTTACGGGGTACTGCATCTGGCCGGATTTCCGATGATCTATTTTGTCGATTCCAAAACAAAGCAGCAAAAGCGTATATACCTGTATCTGTCATTTGGCACCACGATAGTCTGCTTCGGGGCTCTTCTGCTGGCAAGATATGTGTACGGCGTTGATATGCACAGGATGGTCCCGCTGATCTATTTTTCATATATTTCCCAGCTGCTGTGGCTGCTGATAATGCTCATTGATAACGAGAGATACTGCCGCAAAAATGATCTGTCGTCCTACCTGAGATATTTTTATCTCGGTGCGGCGGTATTTGCCATTACCTCGTTCGTTGACATGTGCAGGTATTTGGTGGCCAAGAGGGGATCCATATGGCACGGCAGCTGGTTCAGATTCGGACTTGTAATATTCTTCATGTTTATGGGATTTCAGATATTCGAATGGTGGACCAAAGAGAAAAGATCACTTGAGAGGGATCGCTTTGTAAATCATCTTCTCCAATACACAATGGATGCCATGGATCCGGATGACAGGATCAATAAAGTTCTTAAGTATCTGTGTACGGAACTTCATGCCGATCGCGCCTACATTTTTGAGGACATGGAGGACGGGACGTTCGACAACACTTACGAGTATTGTGCCAAAGGTGTGACACCGGAGATAGACAATCTCAAAGGAGTGAAATACGAAGGAGTCATTGATTCGTGGTATGATGAGTATAAAAAGGGCGGGCATGTTCTGATATATGATATCGAGAAATACCGTGAAGTCAATGAAAACATGTATCAGGTCTTAAAACCGCAGGGTATCAATACACTGGTCACAGGACCGCTTATCATCGATGGTGTATATATAGGATTCTTCGGTGTTGATAACCCGCCGACGGAGATGATGGAAGAGATATCCGAGATCATAAGACTTCTGATGTTCTTTCTGTCATCTATCGTATCCCGAAGGGACAGCCAGAAACAGCTGGTGGACTACAGTTACCATGATGCCCTCACGGAAGTTGGAAACAGAAGGGCTCTTCGCGAATTTGAGAAGGAAAGCCTTGATACTTCACGTCCATACGGCTTTGCCATGTGTGATGTCAACGGATTGAAGTCCGTGAACGATAACGAAGGACATGAGGCCGGAGACAGGATGATAAAGAATGTAGCGTCCATTCTTTCAGAGGTATTTGGACGCGATAATGTATACAGGATGGGCGGCGATGAATTTGCTGTTTATTCCTATGATGATTACAGGCAGACTTTCGAGGACAAGATAGATGAGGTAAGGAAGAGGATCGCCGAGAAGAATATCCATGTGGCGATCGGCATTTCCTTTGCGCAGTTCCCGGATCCGGATTATAATTCACGGAAGATAGAGGCGGATAAGAGGATGTATGAAGAAAAACGCCTGTTTTACAGTGATTCAAATGACAGACGAAGACATTGACAGGGACATCAATGAAAGAGATAAATCAGCAGAATACAAGAGTACATAATACCGTACTCGCCATAATGACCGTTGCTTCGATCGGGACCATTATCGAGAGCGTGACACAGGGGTGGGAATACTGGGTTCCCATTCTTATCGTTGCAGGTCTCATATCTTCATGGTTCCTTCATATACTTCAATACAGACAGAGGGTGTTCAGGGAGAATTATTATCTTGTTTTCTCCATGATGCTCGCTTTTTATCATGGAGTACATGAGACGAGCACTTTTGATATCGTGGTTGTATCACTTCTTCTGATGATAACGGCAACGCTTCTTCGAAGAAACGAATTTCTGAACTATCTTCTTATCGAATTCTTTTTTCTGATCATTTTGAGAGTCTCAAGGAGCGCGATGTCGGGCCTAATAGAATTTGACTCGCTCACTGTTTCCAGACTGATACTTCACTGCATAACCGAGATAAACGCTTATCTTGTACTTCGCGCGGTCATCAGGAGTAACAGGGATGACACCGGTGAACTGGAGCGCATGAATGAAGAAAGAAAGAGTGAGAGGAGCGATATGGAGGATTTCCTTACCAATATATCGCATGAACTCAGAACTCCGGTAAATGTTATCAACGGGCTTTCCACACTCATAATGAAAAAGGAAGAAAGGGATGATGTTGCATCGATATGTGATGCGGGATTTCGTATGGCCCGTCAGATCGAGGACATCCAGGATTACAGTGAGATACAGAGGGGAGACGTGATCCTCGAGGAAAACAAGTACGATATAGCTTCGATGATCAACGATATCATAGCGGGTTATTCATTCTACCAGAAAGACAGGGAAAAAGATCTGATCGTGGATCTTGATCCTAATACGCCGTCAGTGCTGATGGGTGATTCGCGAAGGATAAGTAAGATATTGGGGCATCTTCTTGACAACGCGTTCAAGTTCACTCACAGAGGTGGTGTATACCTTCGGCTCACAACTATGGATCACGGGGATGTGACCAACCTTGTCATTGAGGTTACGGATACAGGCGTTGGAATGACTGCAGATGAGATAGAAAAGATCAATAACGGAATGTACCAGAGTAACAGGACGAGAAGCCGCAGCACCGGCGGTATAGGACTGGGACTTCCGATCGTGTACGGGTTCGTACGTCGTATGAACGGATTTGTCAGTATCGACAGTGTAAAAGGGAAAGGTACGACGGTCCGCGTATCGGTCGCACAGGTTGTTGTCGATCCTACTCCGTGTCTTCGTATCGATTCGGATAAATTCTTCAATGTCATTTATCATCTCGATCCGAAAAACTACAGGGATTCGAGAGTGTGGGAACTGTACAGGGAGATGGCCGTCAATACGGCATCGGATCTTCGCATAAATATGTATTTTGCACCTACTGCTGCGGATGTTGAAAAAATGATCGCGCGCGGGGATATCACGAATATATTCATGGGTGAGAAGGAATACCTGGCCGACCCGGCATTCTATGACCGTATATCAAAGAAGGTTACCGTTGCCGTGAGTACGACCGGAGATAACATAACGAAGAACGGTAATATCATAGTCATGCCGCGTCCGCTGTATGGTTATCCGATAGTCCGTGTATTAAACGGAGAAGGCGGAATACTTCAGCCGGCTGCATCGGCTTCGGAACGTCCGGTTCTTGATAATGTAAGAGCTCTTGTCGTTGATGATGAACCGCTCAACCTGATCGTTGCTAAAGGACTGTTCAGTGAATACAACATGATCGTTGATACGGCAAAGTCCGGACCGGAAGCGATACAGAAGTATACGGACAATGATTACGATGTCGTGTTCATGGATCACATGATGCCCAAGATGGACGGTGTCGAGGCCATGAAGAGGATAATGGATGTCGCATTCCAGCAGCAGAAGACGGCAAGAGTCGTTGCACTTACCGCAAACGTTGTCAGCGGAGCAAGAGAGATGTTCGCAAGAGAGGGGTTTGCCGGATTTATCGGGAAGCCTATCAACATAAGTGAGTTCGAGAGGACAATGAGAACCGTACTGCCCAAGGGAGCTTCGGGTTCGGACGATGAAGGAGGAAGGGAATGAGACTTGATGAGTATATCAAAAAGATCATCTCCGACTCTTCGAGAAGTCTGAAGGAACGAATTTTCGTCGTCCTTACGATGACAGCGGTAGTCGTATGTGCGCTCGCACTTATCGGTGACATACTGTACGGCGACAGTCTGATCGAGATCATAATACTCATTGTGACAACGGTCGGAGTGCCGTTCATCACCCTGCTGGGAGTCCGCAGGGGGTACATCAACCCGGTAACGAAGCTTATATCATTCACTCTTATAATCGTGATATTGCCGATCGTTTTCTACTATGGCGGAGGTGCGGAAGGCGCTGTCATACCATGGATGATCTTCGCTTATCTGTATATAGGTCTTGTCCTGTCGGGAAGATCAAGAGTTGCAGCACTTATCCTTCTTACGATCGTTGTTACCGGTTCATTTGTTTTCGGTTATTATCATCCGGAATTGGCAGCTGTTCATACGCGGGAAGTCAGATACATGGATACCGCCCTCGCTGTCATCGAGGTCGGCTATGTGTGTTTTGTAATGACATGGTTCCAGAACCTTCTGAACGAGCGGGAAAACAGGACCGCAAGTGAGGAGATGAAGAAGGTCGAGGATCTGTCCAGATCACAGAACCGTTTCTTTTCCAATATGAGTCATGAGATCAGAACGCCCATCAATTCCATCCTCGGAATGAATGAGGTGATACTTAACGATCCGAGTGCATCGGAAACGATCAAAAAGGATGCCGGGAATATACAGGGAGCCGGCCGGATGCTGCTGGCACTGATCAACGATATACTTGATTTTTCCAAGATCGAAGCAGGCAAGATGGATATCGTGCCCGTCAACTACAATCTGGGCGAACTTGTATCGGATATAGTCAATATGATATGGCACCGCGCCGAAGAAAAAGGACTCAAGTTCAATGTTGAGATAGATCCGGCGCTTCCGTCGGAACTGTACGGCGATGAGATGCGTATCAGACAGATACTCATAAATCTTCTTAACAATGCCGTCAAGTATACGAAAGAGGGTTCTGTCACGCTTCATGTGGAAAAAGAGACACAGGAAGAAGACCAGATCGTTATCATGTTCAGCGTTTCCGATACAGGAATGGGTATCAAACAGGAAGTCATCCCTTATCTTTTTGATGCGTTCAAGAGAGTTGATGAGGGCAGAAATGCCCGGATAGAGGGAACCGGACTCGGACTGTCGATCGTTAAACAGCTTGTTGATCTTATGGGCGGCAGGATAGCGGTTGACAGTATATATACCCAGGGATCTACCTTTACGGTCACTTTGAGACAGAGAGTGACAAGGAGTGATGCCATAGGATCGATAGATATCGGCAATTACGGCAGGACTTCGGCTTCAAAGGAGCATTCGGTATCATTTACGGCAAAGGATGCGAGGGTACTGATCGTTGATGACAGCGTCATGAACCTGACTGTCGAGAAGAGACTCCTTGAGCGTACGGGTATATCGGTTGATACAGCTAAGAGCGGAGAAGAAGCACTTGCCATGACACGCGCCGAAAGGTATGACGTGATCTTCATGGATCATCTGATGCCTGAAATGGACGGTATAGAGTGCCTGCAGCATATCAGGACACAGGTTGCGGGACTTAATAACAGGGTACCGATAATCGTACTTACAGCCAATGCGGAAAGTGAGAACAAGCAGCTGTATGCTCAGAGCGGATTTGATGATTATCTTCTCAAACCCGTCACGGGAGCCCAGCTTGAGGAAATGCTCCTTGCTCATCTGCCCGCTTCGAAAGTGGAGCGTACGGACAACAAGGATGTGGCAATGGTAAGGATGAACACATCCAGGGATTACAGCCGTAAGATCCCCGTGCTTGTCACCTGTGCCAGCACGTGCGATCTGCCTCTTAGGGTAATAAAAAAATACCAGCTTGAGACTATTCCGTATAAGGTAATGTCGCAGGGCCGGACGTTCTATGACGGTATCGAGGCATCGGGAGATGAACTGGTAAGATACATAAACGAAGGTATTGATTTTGAATGTGATCCTCCTTCGGTGGAAGAATTCAGGACGTTTTTCGGTAACAGGCTTAAATATGCGCATAATATCATTTATATTTCCGGCGGTGCCGGGATAAGTGATGAATACAGCAGGGCAGTGGAAGCAGCGAAGTCATATGACAACGTTGAAGTTATCGATACGCAGGCATGTTCTATCGCTGTCGGATTCCTGATGCTGATCGCCAACAGGATGTCGTCGAGAGGTGAGAACTTTGAGAAGATCGTTGAAGAGATCGAGAAGGCCAAAAAGAGGATAAGATGTGCCTTCGTTCTTGACTGTATATTCTTCCTGCAGAAGATAGGAACGATAAAAGAAGGTGTTGCAGCTTTTCTGCGGGCCTTAAACGCCCGTCTTGTCATCAGATATAAGAATGACAGGTTTGGCCCCGATAAGGTTATTCTGGGCGGATTTGACAGATATTACAGGAAATTCATCGATCACATGATACCGGCATTTACAAGACCGGACAGGGATATTGCGGTTGTTGTGTATGCGCAGCTGTCAGAGGTTCAAAAAGAAAAGATCCTGAGTTATCTTAAGAAAGAGTGTGATTTCAGGAGGATAGTATTCCAGAGGACTTCGGCGATCCTTCCGATACATATGGGTACAGATGCTTTTGCTATCGTATTTGTGGAAGCCGGAGATCATTCGTATGATCTCGGACGCCTGTTCGATGAAGAACCTTATATTGAAGAGGATGTAAGGCCGGAGGTGATCTCAGATGAAACTGCCGATGTGTCTGCGCAGGAAAAGGAACTTCAGTCTCCGGATAACACGGTTGATGATATCCGGGGGATAGATATGCAGCTCGGGATCAAAAACAGCGGTTCTGAGGAGATATATAAGACTGCGGTCAGGGTATTTTATGATTCGATCGATTCCGACGCAGAAACGATAAAGGGATTACTGGAAACCGAAAACTGGAATGATTACACAGTCAGGGTACATGCTTTAAAGAGCACGTCTCTGCTCATAGGTGCAAAGGAACTGTCTGACGAGGCACGTGAACTTGAAATGGCCGGCAAGAACGAGGATATTGATTATATCAGAAAAAATACCCCCAAGGTCCTGGCTCATCTGATGAGTATAAAAGAATCACTTAAAAAGGTATTGTAATGGAAAAAAAGAACTTTGATCAAAACAGGATCATCCTGGCGGTGTTTTCCGTATTAGCCGTCTTTTTGCTCATATATGTGGTAACAGTCACAACGGGGATCGACAGAGCCTCAGACAGTACGCTTCGTAATTTTGAAGGCGGATGGAGTGACATTGACGGCAGAAGTTACGATATTGCAGACGTACGAGCCAATTATGACGGTGTTGCACCGATCGTCATGAAGAAACTGCCGGTAAATGTCAAGGACAGTGACTGCCTGTGTTTTGAATCATATAATATCAATCTTGATGTATACATAGACGGCCAGAAGGTATATTCATTTGCATCAGAGGAGAACATTACGGGCTGGGGATACGGGACGGCATATCATACGGTCGGGCTGTCTTCTGATATGTCGGGCAGGACCGTACAGATAAGATTTGACAGAAGTAATCTCAAATTAAAATCGAAGCGCGGACATATCGAAAACATGTATCTGGGCGGAGCAGTCACCTATGTGTATAAGGTGATGAGAAGTAATCTTGCAACAGTAGTGTCCGCGGGTCTGATACTGTTCTTCGGACTTGTTTTTCTCCTTATCAGTTTCGTCATATCCGACAACGAAAGACTTCCTTTCGATGTAGGGGCGCTTGGTCTCACATCGATAATACTGGGATCGTGGCTGCTCGTTCTTTCAACTGTTTTCCAGCTTATCAGCGGTCATATTTATATCATCCGGTGCCTCGACAGATTTCTTGTACTTATCGCAGGCGTGCCGCTCATTTGTTTTTTCAATTCACTGACATATAAGAAGAGCCGGATATATCCGCTTATAGAATTCTGGGTGAATATTTTTACCATCATACTGATCCTGGTGCTCAGATTCGGTTTCGGAATAGACATGATGCACACATTCCAGAGAGTACTTGTGTTCTTCTTTGCACAGATCATAATACTTACGATCGTGATGTTTGTAAGGCATGAACTGTACTGCAGGGCAAACGGGATATCATCGGGACTTAAGTTCTATTATGTCGGGATAGGTGCGTTTATCTTTTTTGCGATCACGGATTTTTCCATATATTTTTACAAACGGCTGTTCGGCAACTCCTACGGAATGCTTACAAGTATCGGGACATTTGTATTGTTCCCTGTCGTGCTCGTCCAGTTCATAAGATGGTGGACCAAAGACCGCCAGGTCATTGAGAGGGAGCGTTTTACGAACAGGGCACTTCAATATGCGCTCTCATCTGATTCACCGGATGAGAGTATACGTCTGATGCTCGAGTTTATGGGCGAGGAGCTTAAGTGCAAGAGAGTGATCGTGTTCGAAGATGCCCATAATGGAAGATACCACGGAAGATACGCATGGTTCGACAAGAGCCTTGGAAAAAGATCGATAGATCTTCTGTATGTTCCGTACAAAGGTGTTGTGGAAAACATACTGGAGGTGTACAGGGAAAACGGGAACAGATATGTGATCGAAGATGTTGAAAGCTTCAAGGATACAAAACAGAGCGTATACAACCTTCTTGCCACGTACAGGATATCGAACCTTGTTGCAAAACCGCTTGAGGTTGACGGAGAAGTGACAGGTATCCTGCTGCTTCTTGATATGCCCGACGACCTCATCAATGAGGCTGCATCTGTTGCGGACCTTACGTCATATTTCCTGTCCCAGCTGATACTCCGCCGCGATGATCAGAAGAGGATGAGACTGTACACATACAACGATTCGCTTTCCGGTGCCCAGAACAGAAGAGCATATGATGAGTTTGTAAGGGAGAGGCTCGACCTTGCATCGTCTTTCGGATACCTTATATGTACTATATCCAACCTTGAAGAGATCAGTGATAAAGGAGGATTTGAAGCCGGAGACGCAGTGATCGAGGATATGGTTGCGATCCTGAGTGAGGTGTTCGGAAAAGAGAACGTTTACCGTATGGCGGGCTCCAGGTTTGTCGCATTTGGCTTTGAAACGGATGAGACATATTTTTATGATGACGTTGCCAGATTCGAGAGGAATTCCAAGGAGAAGGGTATAAATGTATCGCTCGGCGTGGTCTACTGCATAAACGGAGCTAAGGATATCGGCATCGTCGTAAAGAGAGCAAACGAGAAAATGAAGGAAGCGATCGGTGCTGCTTCCCAAATGTATTGAAGATAATGGCGCTTAAAACATACGGATCTGTTGAGGAAGCCGTAAAAGGATGCTTCGGGACGGACATCACAGTCACCGGGAAGGTTCACTTTGCGGCAGGTGATATCAATTCCACATATAAACTGACTCTTTCTTCCGGCATGCAGGTGCTGATCAAGACCAATTCCGCAAAGAATGCGGATTTCTTTGATGCCGAGGAAGCCGGCCTTGAGGCGATCGCAGCTACGGGGACTATCGCAACACCGCATCTGTATGCAAAAGGGATCGATAGGCAAAGCGGGATATCATTTCTGATGATGGAACTTATCGAGACCGCGAGAGTCGGAAATGAAGCGATGGAGAGGATGGGCAGGCAGTTTGCCGACATGCATCTGGCAGATGCATCATCCTTTGCAGGCGGGGCCCGGTTCGGGTTCCTTCGTGATGATTATATCGGAGCATCTGTTCAGGTAAATACTCCGAAGGACAATTGGATAGATTTTTTCCGGGAGTGCAGGCTTGAAGTGCAGTTTAAGATGGCGAGCCATGCGTTTACAAGTGAAAATATCAGAGCCATGCAAAGTGTTCTCGACAGGCTGGGCGATCTGCTGACGGAGCCCGAAAAACCTTCACTTCTGCACGGAGATATGTGGGGAGGGAATCATCTGTTTGATAAGGACGGGCGTCCTGTACTCATAGACCCCGCGGTATATGTGGGACACCCGGAGGCGGATATTGCCATGACGCAGATGTTCAGCCCGATGCCGCAGGCGTTCTACGCGGGTTATTATGAAAAGGTTCCGAAAGAATACGGTTATGAGGACCGAAAGGATCTGTACAACCTGTATCATATACTGAACCACTATAATTTATTCGGAGGCGGATACCTTGCTTCGGCTGTCCACATTATATCACGCTATGCTCTTTAAGAAGCATACGCAAAAATCATATGATCCCGATATCAAAAAGCCTGTGATCAGGGCAAGCATATGTAACGGCGAACAGGTCGCGGGCTTTTTAAACATTCAGACAGGAGCCTTTGAGGAGATCATGCTGATAAGGGATGAAGAAGACCTTGAGCTGTTCAAAAAAGAGTACGGGATAACGGGCGAGATAGAGAAGAGGTATTGACAGGTAAAAAAGGCAATTCCTTTATTGATTGAGAAATCACGCATAATATGGTAGAATTCCATAGGTTGCGTGATTTTTCACATATTCAGGACCGGAAGAGAGGTTTACATAACATGCGTTTGGGCATAGTCGGACTTCCGAATGTCGGGAAGTCAACACTTTTTAACTCACTTACAAAGGCAGGTGCGGAATCGGCAAACTATCCGTTTTGTACGATAGACCCGAATGTCGGTGTCGTTGCGGTACCCGATGAGAGGATAAAACTCCTCGGGCAGTTATATAATACGAAGAAAGTCACACCTGCAACGATCGAATTCGTTGATATAGCCGGACTCGTAAAGGGTGCATCAAAGGGTGAGGGACTTGGGAATCAGTTTCTTGCGAACATAAGGGAAGTCGATGCGATTGTCCATGTTGTCAGGTGCTTTGAAGATACGAATGTAGTCCACGTTGACGGCTCCATCGATCCGCTGAGGGATATCGAGACGATCAATCTCGAACTGGTCTTTGCGGATATAGAGGTTCTTGAAAGACGTGTGGCAAAACAGGGACGCGCGGCAAACAATGACAAGAAAATTGCAAAGGAAGTCGAATTCCTAAAGAAGCTGATCGCTTATCTTGAAGATAATAACCTTGCTATTGGTTACGAATGCGCTGACGAAGATGAAGAGGCCTGGCTCGCTTCATATAATCTGCTCACCGGTAAGCCCGTGATCTTTGCGGCAAATGTTTCCGAGGATGATCTTGCGGATGACGGCGCATCAAATGAAAACGTTGCAAAAGTCAGAGAGTTCGCCAAGGAGAACGGGAGCGAAGTGTTCGTGATCTGTGCACAGATAGAGCAGGAGATCGCGGAACTTGACGATGATGAGAAGGCTATGTTCCTCGAGGATCTGGGTCTTAAGGAGTCAGGACTTGATAAACTGATCGCTGCAAGCTACAGGATACTGAACCTTATGAGTTTCCTGACGGCAGGTGAGGATGAGTGCAGAGCCTGGACAATTAAGATAGGAACAAAGGCTCCGCAGGCTGCAGGAAAGATCCATACTGATTTTGAAAGAGGGTTCATCAAAGCCGAGGTCGTAAACTATAAGGACCTTCTTGATTGCGGGAGCCTCGCCGCTGCAAGAGAAAAGGGGCTTGTTGGAATGGAAGGAAAGGATTATGTTGTAAAAGACGGAGATGTCATCCTGTTCCGATTTAACGTATGATGAAATAAAACATATTTTGAAAGAAATTTCATATACCGGTAAAAAGAGTACCAAAACAATATTTAGTGGTTTTGGTACTCTTTTTTTATCCCTATGCTCTATATATGGATTTGAACATATCCCCCACTTCTCACCACCTGGCAAAATTTCGGCATTTTTACGGTGCTTTTTATGGCTGCACAGGGTTGATTTTTTACAAGACAGGGGTTAATATGGTCACGTAGTGGTGAAAAGTGGTAGAGAGTGGTAGATAGGAGCAAACACCATGTTCATGGGTGAATACAGCCACACAATCGATCCGAAGGGGCGTGTGATAGTGCCCACAAAGTTTCGCGAACAGCTTGGGGAAGCTTTCGTGATAACGAAGGGGAACGACGGTTGCCTTGCGATCTATACCAATGAGGCGTGGGAAACCTTTTTGGGAAAGATCCAAACTCTGCCGGCCAATAACCATATAAGAACCTATGTCCGTAACATTGTAGGCTCATCTGTCGAAGTGGCAACGGATAAACAGGGAAGGATACTGGTTCCCGGAAACCTTCGGGAGCATGCCGGACTTGACAAAGATGTTGTTCTTGTCGGTGTCATAGACAAGATAGAAGTATGGGACAAGGAGCGCTGGACAGCGCAGACGAACATCGATAACATGGACGACATCGCCGAAGAAATGGCAGGACTCGGGCTCTCCATCTAGGGGATGAGAAAGAAGGAGAGACACAGGTGACATTTTCACACAAATCGGTTCTGCTGAGGGAAGTGATAGACGGACTTGACATCAGACCTGAAGGGACCTACGTGGACGGCACGTTGGGAGGCGGTGGACATTCGTATCACATTCTCGAAAGACTGAACGATCAGGGGAGATTGATCGGGATAGATCAGGACGGAGCGGCAGTTGCAGCCGCCGGGGAACGTCTTGAAAGATTTAAAAATGCGACGATAGTTCGCAACAACTACTGCAACATACAGCAGGTGCTAAGCTCCATGAATATAATGTCGGTAGACGGCATACTGCTGGACCTGGGAGTATCATCATATCAGCTTGATACGCCCGAGAGGGGATTTTCCTATATGAGCGATGCTCCTCTTGACATGAGGATGGACACGAGGAGCAGCATGACGGCGACAGACATAGTGAACAACTATTCTCGGAGCGAACTTACAAGGATCATCCGGGTCTATGGGGAGGAGAAGTTCGCCGCCAACATCGCAAAACACATTACGGCTGCCAGGGAAGGCGGCCCAATTAAGACAACAGGAGAGCTTGTCGACATCATAAAGGCCTCGATCCCGATGAAAGTCCAAAAGACTATGGGACACCCGGCCAAACAGACATTTCAGGCAATACGCATTGAACTCAATCGCGAACTAACCGTACTGTCCGACACTCTGGATACGATGATAGATCTGCTGAATCCGGGCGGAAGGCTCTGTGTGATAACGTTCCACTCACTGGAGGACAGGATAGTCAAAAATATCTTCAAAAATGCGCAGGATCCATGCACATGTCCGTCTGATTTTCCGGTATGTGTATGCGGGAAGACATCAAAGGGAACGGTAATTACGAAAAAACCGATCCTGCCGTCGGAAGAGGAAATGCAGGACAATCCGAGATCAAAAAGTGCCAAACTTCGGATATTTTGTAAAAAACTTTGATATTGAACACAATATATAGTATACTCGAAAGGTAGGTGTTTTTGTGGGCAGAAGAAATGATGCATATGTATACGGAAATACAGCAAGAGCCCTGAGACCTGTTGAACAGGATGTAAGATCACCTCGAAGATTAAAATCAGCATCTCGCAAGAATATTGACAGGGATACGGGCATGAACCCGGGTTTCATGCTCTTTATGACACTTGCCATGGTTCTTACGGGAATTGTTTGTGTTCAGTATATCCGTATGCAGTCTTCGCTGACGACATATGTCGGAGAATTGTCTGCTATGGAGATGGAATTACAGAGCCTCAAGGCAGAGAACGATGATTACGAGAGCCGTATAAAGGGTGCGATCGGACTTGAGAACATCAAGAAGCGCGCCATGGATGAGCTTGGAATGACATATGCGAGCGATGACCAGATCGTGGTCTACAACAGTGACGGAACCGATTATGTCAGACAGTTCGTTTCTCTTGAATAACAGAGGCAGATAGCGGTGTAGTTTTGGCAAAGCGTAACAGACCACAAAGCGGATCGGGCAGATTTACACAGAAGATGTCAATAAAGCTGGCAGTATTGTTTGTAATGATACTGGTGGCTTTTGCTTTTTTGGGAGTAAGGCTGTGCATAATCAACCGCACCGAGGGGGAGAAGTACAAAAAGAGAGTGCTGTCACAGCAGGCATATGACAGCATCACGATCCCTGCCAAGCGCGGCGACATCGTTGACAGGAACAATACAAAGATGGCGGTAAGCCAAAAGGTATACAATGTCTGTATCGATGCCAAGACTCTCAACAAGGATGACGGGGCGAACATAGAAAGTACGATCACCACGCTTTATTCCACTCCTGTTGAGTTCACTTATACAAAGGATGAGCTTCGTTCATATATCAGGGAAAATCCCGACAGCCAGTACAGGATCATAGCCAAGAAACAAAGCTATGAAGTTGTGGGCGAGATAATGAACAGAGTAAACAATCCGAACATGTACCCTGATTTTAAGGGCGTTTGGCTTGAAGATACATATGTAAGACAGTATCCGTACAATTCGCTCGCATGCGATGTCATTGGGTTTGTACAGGGCGACAACGAAGGAGCATACGGTCTCGAGGAGTTCTATAACAGCACACTCGTCGGGACCAACGGCAGGGAATACGGGTACCTGAACGATAACGAAAACCTTGAGAGAACGCTCAAACCGGCACAGGACGGCAAGACACTCGTCACGAGCATAGATGTCAACATCCAGAGTATAGTCGAAAAGAACATCCTTGCGTTCAACGAAGAGCATCGCAATGAAGCAAGAGAGGGGGCGGGATCATCCAACACCGGCGTCATCATAATGAATCCCAATAACGGTGAAATACTTGCGATGGCGAGCTATCCCGTCTTTAACTTAAATGACCCGAGGAATACAGATAATCTCGACATAAAGGTTGAACTTGAGCCTGAAAAATTCGGTGTGATGAACGGTATACTTGACGGCAACACGGACATTTCGGAAATGGATGATGCCGAGATAGCCGATGCGGTCAGAAAGATGGCCGAAGAAGAAGGAAATACCGATATCAACATCAATGTAGGGCAGGATGCCGGAGAAGACGAATCGACTGAAACTGAGGATCCGGATGATCCGTACAAGGGAATGTCCTATGCCGAAGCATATGATAAGGCATATGAGGATGCCAAGATGGAGGCTCTCAATTCACTGTGGAAGAACTTCTGCATCAATTCCACATACGAGCCGGGATCAACCATGAAGCCGTTTACTATGGCGGCAGGACTTGAGGAGGGGATCCTTAAGGGCGATGAGTCATATGTCTGTAACGGTGTTATGGAAGTCGGCGGACATGAGATCCACTGCAGCAACCGTCTCGGACACGGTACGCTCACGTTTGCCGGTGCTCTCGAACAGTCGTGTAACGTTGCGTTCATGAAGATCGGCGGAGCGATAGGCAAATCGGTGTTCATGAAATACAACCAGATATTCAACTTCGGTCTCAAGACGAATATAGATCTTACCGGTGAAGCGCTTACCAATTCGCTCGTATTTGATATCAATACGATGACGCCGACCGACCTTGCGATCAGTTCGTTCGGACAGGGATTTAACGTTACGATGATCCAGATGGTGACCGGATTCTGCAGTCTCATAAACGGCGGATATTATTACAGGCCTCACGTTGTTACGAAGATACTTGATTCTGCAGGAGCTACAGTCGAGACAACCGAACCGAGGATCCTCAAGCAGACCGTGTCGGAGGCTACAAGCGAGAAGATCAGGGAGCTTTGTATAGGCGTTGTCGAAAACGGAACGGGTAAATCTGCAAGACCGGCAGGATACCGCATAGGCGGCAAGACCGGTACGGCCGAGAAATATCCCAGAGGAACGGGGAATTATGTAGTATCTTTCATGTCGTTTGCGCCGGCGGATGATCCGCAGATCGTCTGCTATGTTGTAATAGATGAACCCAATACAGGCAATCAGGCTGTTTCAAAATATGCTGCTGTTCTGTGTAAGGATATACTGACGGAAGTCCTTCCGTATATGGGAATATTCCAGACGGAAGAACTTACGGAAAAAGAAGCAGAAGAACTTGCCGAGAAGCAGCAGGATTTCTCAAAGGGCTCTACTGCCGAGACGGAAGAAGAGACACAGGGAGAGATAATCGTTGATTCCGAAAAAACCGAAGATGCGGGCGGCACACAGTCAAACGGCGCCATAACATTTGTTGATGAGAACGGTAACGCACTTGACGAAGAGGATACGACAGGCAGGAAGGTAGAGATCGATCCTGCCACGGGTTATGCGATAGATCCTACTTCCGGAGTGCTTCTCGATCCCGCGACCGGTGCACCGGTGGATCCTACCGTAACAGATCTAGGAAACTGATATATACTGGTTTAGATCGTAATGAGTGAACAGGTCAGAAAGAAGAAGAAAACAAAATATTTTTTCGATTATACAATGTTGTTCATTGTAATATTCCTGCTTCTTTTCGGGCTGGTAATGCTGTATTCCACCAGTTCATACGAAGCCAATATCAAGTTTGAGGATTCGGCGTTCTATTTCAGAAAGCAGGCGATAGCATCGGCTATTGGGATAGTTGTCATGCTTGCCATCATGCTGCTTGATTATCATATAGTCCAGAGGTTTGCTGCGCTTGCATACGTTGTATCACTTGTATTGATACTGCTTGTCCTGACACCGCTCGGCTATGAGGCCGGCGGAGCCAGAAGATGGCTTAATCTGGGCATGTCGCTTCAGCCTGCGGAGGTTGCAAAGCTTGCTCTTATAGTGTTTTTTGCTTCCGTTGTATGCCGGTTCGGTGAGCATATCAAAGAAAAGAGAGGACTGATCATCGTTCTGGCTCTTGCGATCCCGCATTCATTCTGCGTTCTTACGATAACGCAGAACCTAAGCTCCGCCATAATCATTTTCAGTATCGTTCTTATGATGCTGTTCGTAGCAACTCCCCAGTACAAGGAATATTTCATAATAGCCGGGATAGCACTTGTTATAGCTGTTGCCGTCGTACTCCTTGTCAAATACGATGTTCTTCCCACAAACCTGTCTTACAGATTTGCCAGGATCAAGGCCTGGATGGATCCGGAATCATATGCCGCAAACAAAGGGTTCCAGACACTGCAGGCTCTCTATGCCATCGGATCGGGAGATATATTCGGTAAAGGTCTCGGAGAGAGCATTCAGAAGCTCGGATACCTTCCGGAGGCACAGAACGACATGATCTTTTCGATAATATGTGAAGAACTGGGACTGTTCGGTGCGATAGCCATAATACTTCTGTTCGTGCTCCTCATATGGAGATTCATGGTCATAGCAAACAATGCCCAGGATAAGTTCGGCGCGCTTCTCGTAGTGGGAGTCATGGCTCATATATCGATCCAGGTCATTCTTAACATAGCGGTTGTTACCAATACGATCCCCAATACCGGTATAACACTTCCGTTTATCAGCTACGGTGGATCTTCGATAGTGTTTCTGCTTGCGGAGATGGGCCTCGTGCTGAGCGTATCGAGAAGCATTCGCCTGGAGGGATAGCATGATCAAGCCTTTTACCGTTATAAAAAACAGTAAAGTGCTCCGTATACTGCTGACTGTTGTTATCATCCTGGCGATACTGTGCGGACTGCTTGCTTTTTTATGGTACAAATATTCAATAACTAGCGTTACCGTAAGCGGTAACTCCCACTATTCCGATGATGAGATCAAGGATATGGTATTTACCGGACCTTATTCATATAATTCGATCGTTCTGTCACTGATGTACAGGAATCAGACAATCGAGGATATACCTTTCATAGAAAAGATGGATGTTGACATAGTCAGCGCCGATTCTGTAAGGATCAATGTATATGAGAAGGCGGTCGCAGGATATGTGGAGTATCTCGGCCATTATATGTATTTTGACAAGGACGGTATAGTTGTCGAGAGTTCCAACAGGGCGATAGAGGGTATCCCGTTCGTGACGGGACTGTCATATGATCATGTTGTGCTTCATGAACCGCTTCCCGTTAAAAAACCGGCTGTTTTTTTAACGATACTCAGTATTACGCAGCTTCTGGGCAAGTATCAGATAGAGACGGACAGGATAGCGTTTGATTCGGATGAGAACATCACGCTGTATTTCGGGAATGCGAGGGTATCACTCGGAACGGATGATTTTATCGACGAGAAGATAAATGAGATGCATCTGCTGCTTCCTAAGCTCAAAGGCTATTCCGGAACGCTGCACATGGAAAATTACGTCGGAGAAGAAGTCAATTTCTCGTTTGACATGGATAAAGAGGAAACAGAGGAAACCACGGAAGAGGAAACCGAAGGCGAAGACAGTGAAGAGCCCGAAGCGGGTAATGAATAAAAAAAATCATGATTTTTCAAAAAAAGTGTTGATAAATTAAATAAATGTATATATTATATGTTTGTATGGGTTTACGTAATATTGTTGACGTAACAAATTGTGGTACGGTTCTTGCCGGATACAAGAAATATATGAGGGACAGTTTAGTGATTGTAAGGAGGAGTCAGAAGTGCTGGAGATTAAGAACAATGAAGTAGAAGCTGCAGCAAGAATTCTCGTCGTAGGGGTCGGCGGGGCCGGTAATAATGCGGTTAACCGCATGGTTGAAGAGAATATCGCCGGAGTAGAGTTCCTGGGGGTCAATACGGACAGCCAGGCACTTAAGATGTGCAATTCGCACAGATTATTACAGATCGGGGAAAAACTCACTCAGGGGCTTGGCGCCGGAGCAGTGCCCGAGATCGGCGAGAAAGCGGCTGAAGAGTCGGCAGAGACTATAGCGACTGCGATCAGAGGCGCGCATATGGTGTTCGTAACATGCGGTATGGGCGGCGGAACAGGAACAGGCGCGGCTCCCGTTATTGCCAAGATCGCCAAGGAACAGGGTGCCCTTACGGTAGGTATAGTCACAAAGCCGTTCAGATTTGAAGCAAGAAAGCGAATGGAAAATGCCATAGGCGGCATTGAAAAGCTTAAGCAGAATGTAGATACGCTTATCGTTATTCCGAATGATAAGCTTCTTGATATAGTTGACAGAAGGACAAGTATGGCAGATGCCCTCAAGAAGGCTGATGAGGTTCTGCAGCAGGGTGTCAGAGGTATAACTGACCTGATCAATGTTCCTTCACTTATAAACCTTGACTTCGCTGATGTTCGAACAGTAATGCAGGACAAGGGAATAGCCCATCTCGGTATCGGTATGGCGAGCGGAGACGACAAGGCTGTCGAGGCAGTTAAGCTTGCGGTCAATTCTCCTCTGCTTGAGACGACGATTCAGGGAGCGAGCGATCTCATCGTTAACATATCGGGTGATATTTCATTGTATGATGCATATGATGCAGTAGAGTATGTAAGAGATATCACAGGTGATGAAGTCAACCTGATAATGGGCGCAAGAGATGATTCGAGAGACACCGATACATGTACCGTGACGGTATTTGCTACGGGTATAGATGAAAATGCGATCAAAGTACCTGCATCCGGACAGCCGGCTGCGGCAAGATATGCAAGAAGACCCGGACAGCCGATGCCTCAGATGGGAATGGCAACACCCGGTATCGGTGGTAATATGCCGCCGATGAACGGTCTTGGACAGATGCAGGGACAGATGATGGGAGCGGGTATGCCGAACATGCCTCAGACTATGTACGGCAACCATGTGAATCCCGCATATTCACAGCCGATGAATCCTGTAATGAACAATGCGATCGGTCAGGGGGCAGCTACAGGAACTATGCCGATACAGCCGGGCGCTGCACAGCCTGCCGGTATTCCTACTCCGTCTGCGCCTACGCAGCATACAGTAAGTTCTTTATCAGGGATATCAAGACCTACTGCTCCGCTTGAGAGCAAAGTAGAAGCCAAGTCTATCAAGATACCCGATTTTCTTAAGAGTAATAAATAAACAACAGGAGAGAACTTATGAAGTGTCCATTTTGCGGTCATGAGAATACAAGAGTAATTGACAGCCGTCCGGCTGACGATAATAATTCAATAAGACGACGCAGGGTCTGTGATGAATGTGACAAGAGATTCACTACCTACGAAAAGGTAGAGACGATCCCGATCATCATAATCAAGAAAGACAATAACAGAGAAACATATGACAGAGCGAAGATCGAAGCAGGAATACTGCGTGCCTGCCATAAACGTCCGGTTCCGGCATCGAGCATCACACAGATAGTCGATGAGGTTGAAACAGCGATCTTTTCATATGAAGACAAGGAGATCCCGAGCAGTATCATCGGTGAACTCATAATGTCAAAACTGAAGGATCTTGATGCGGTAGCTTACGTCAGATTTGCTTCCGTCTACAGGGAATTCAAAGATGTCAATACTTTCATGGATGAGCTTAAGAAAGTTTTGAAATAGTTTTATCACAATCGATAGCCTGTAACACTCCGAGCCATGCGGCGCGGAGTGTTTTATGCAGATGATATGTATTATACGGGCAAATGTGAAAAGAGAGGAGAACACACAAAATGATAAAGAGAAAGATTGTTGCACTGGCTGTGTGTGTGGCCATGATCCCCGGTGCTTTACTGACTGCCTGCTCGCAAGATAAGACGGATGAGTCTTCAAAGATCGTGATCGGAATCCCACAGGATCTGGAGGACAGCCTTGACCCGCATGAAGCTGTTGCGGCAGGAACAAAGGAGATACTTTTTAATGTCTACGAAGGTCTTCTGAAGCCTGATGAAACAGGTAATCTTGTTCCGGCCGTTGCGAAGGAATATTCAGTATCGGATGACGGACTGACATATTCATTTGTGCTGCGGGACGGTATAAAGTTTCATAACGGTAAGGATGTCACTGTAGAGGATATTAAATACAGCATTGAGAAAAGTGCCGGAATGAACGGGACGGAATCTCTCATAGCTGCTTTTTCAAATATCAAAGAAGTAAATATCATAGATAAAAGTACCGTTGATATTGTGCTTGAAGAGCCGGACATTGATTTTCCCGCATATATTTCAAACCTTAACGCAAGTATCATACCGAAGAGCAACAGTAAGCCTTCAACCGATCCGATCGGAACAGGTCCTTACAGGTATGTGTCAAGATCTCCGCAGGAAAATATCGTACTTCGCAAGTTTGATTCATACTGGGGTATGCCTGCCAATATTGAGAATGTAACGCTGAAGATCATTCCTAACGCCGATTCAATAGTAATGAACTTAAACGGCGGGGCGGTTGATATGTTTGCAAGGCTGACGGTGACACAGACCAAACAACTTTCGGATGATTTCAATGTCCTTGAGGGAGAGATGAATCTTGTACAGGCCGTTTATCTTAATCACGCCGTAAGACCGTTTGACAACGTTGACGTGTGTCGTGCGCTTTCATACGCCGTTGATGTTGATAACATACTCGATATGACGAGCGACGGAAAGGGCTTCCCGGTAGGAAGCAGTATGTTCCCGTCGTTCAAGAAATACTACGTAGATCTGTCGGACAGTTATCCCAAGGATACTGAGAAGGCAAAAGAACTGCTCGCTTCGGCAGGATATCCGGATGGTTTCAAGTTTTCCATAACGGTTCCTTCAAACTATCAGCCGCATATTGAAGCTGCACAGGTAGTATCACAGCAACTCAAGCAGATCGGAGTTACAGCTGATATCAAACTGGTTGAATGGAACACGTGGCTGTCAGATGTATATTCCGGAAGGAATTATGAAGCGACTCTTATCGGAGTAGATGCAGCATCACCGACAGCTACAGCGATGCTTGACAGATTTGTTTCGGATGCACCGAACAATTTTACCAATTATAATGATCCCGAATATGATGAACTGTATAAAAAAGTATACAGTGCAAAATCTGATGAAGAGAGAGTCGAGATATACAAGTCTCTTCAGAAGAATCTTGCGGACAATGCCGCCAACATCTATATCCAGGATATGGCTGAATTTGTAGCTCTTTCGAAAAAATTCGAAGGATATGTGTTCTATCCGATGTATGTTCAGGATATCGCGAAGATACGATTGAAGGATCAATGATCAAAACAATACTCAAAAAAACGTTATCTTTCGTTGCAACGGTATTACTCGTAACGTTGTTTGTATTTATAGCGTTTGATATCATACCGGGTGATGCGGCGACTAACAGGCTTGGAATAAATGCAACTCCCGAAGCGCTTCGGCGCCTTCGGGAGGAGATGGGTTTGTCCAGGCCTTTTTTTGTGCGCTATTTTTCATGGCTGGGCGATTTCTTTTTCGGAGACATGGGAACTTCGTATTCATACGGAGTCAGTGTAAGATCGATGCTCGCATCAAAACTCCCTATCACGGTCACGCTTACCGGAATGTCTTTCGTCATGATAGTTGTCTTATCGATTCCGATCGGTCTGTTTACGTCCAAATATGAGGACAGAGCAATATCCAAAGCGTCCGATATCATAGGCCAGCTTCTGATGGCGATACCGCCGTTTTTTCTCGGAATACTAATAACTTATCTGTTCGGCATGGTACTTCGCGCATTCACACCGGGCGGATTTGTTTCGTATGATATAAATCCGGCGAAGTTTTTCGGATATCTGTTTTTCCCGGCTCTTGCGATAGCGATCCCCAAGGCGGCTATGAGCACGAAGCTTTTAAAAACATCGATATTATCCGAGAGAAAGCTCGATTATGTAAGGACTGCCTACAGCAGGGGAAATTCTACAATGGATGTTCTGTACAAGCATGTTCTTAAGAATGCAATAATCCCCGTGATAACTTTTCTGGGTATGACCCTTGCCGATATAGTCGCCGGAAGCCTTGTAATAGAACAGGTCTTTTCGATACCCGGCTACGGGAGACTCCTTATATCCTCCATAGCAAACAGGGACTATCCCGTTGTTCAGGCGATAATCGCAATAATCGCGATGATCGTCATAATCATCAACAGACTGGTAGATATCATGTATCAGGTACTGGATCCGAGGATGAGAGGTAACTGATCATGCAAAAGGTGGCCTTTAAGTTTAAAAAGAATCCGGAACTGTTCATTGGCGCTGCCTTAACTGCGTTCATGATACTGTTGATGATCGCGGGCGTGATATTTTCACCGTATGATCCCGATGAGATGGATGCCTCCCTTAAGTTTGCCGCACCCTCGGCAAAGCATATACTCGGATGCGATAATTTCGGGCGCGATCTGTTCGCAAGACTGACATACGGAGGAGCTACGACTCTGTTCGTGGCGCTTGGAACGATATTGATAGGCGTTGTTGCGGGGACGATCATAGGTGCGTTTACCGGTTACTACGGCGGAGCCGTTGATGAGGTACTGATGCGGTTTAACGATGCCGTGCTCGCATTTCCGAGTATCCTTCTGGCGCTTGTATTCATAAGCATATTCGGAAGCGGCACATGGAAGGTGATAGTATCGCTCGGTATAGTATTTGTTCCGAGCTTTGCCCGTATAGTCAGATCGGAATTCATGCGATGTAAGAACCTTGATTATGTCAGATCCGCAAGACTCATGGGAGCAGGGGACATAAGGATCATGTTTGTTCATATACTGCCGAATACTTTTCCGGTATTGATGTCTTCAACGGTGATAGGATTCAATAATGCCGTTCTGGCAGAAGCCAGTATGAGCTTTCTCGGGATCGGCGTTCAGCCGCCGCAGTCATCGCTTGGAAGGATGCTGTCCGAAGCACAGGCTTTTTTGTTCATGTCACCGGCATATGCATTGTATACGGGATGTACAATAGCACTTATCGTGCTCGGATTTTCGCTTTTGGGAGACGGGTTAAAGAAGAATGCTTGAAGTTAAGGATCTTAATATTGAAATAGAAGACTCTGAGATACCGGAGACCGTTGTGTATGATTTTGACATAACGGTAAATGCCGGCGATATAGTCGGCATAGTCGGTGAATCAGGCTCCGGTAAGTCCATGTCGGCACTGGCTATTGCAGGACTTCTGTCACGAAAGGACATGAAGAAAAAAGGCAGCATCATGTTCGAAAATGAGGAACTGCTCAGCGTCGAAAGATCGCATTTAAGACGCATCCAGGGAAATGACATATCAGTCGTATTTCAGGAACCTATGACAAGTCTCAATCCCGTAAAGCCGATCGGCTGGCAGGTGGAAGAGGCTCTTCGGATACACAGCGATCTGTCGGATGATGAACTCAAAAATGCTGCGATCCGTATGCTTGCCGATGTTGAACTCGATGACCCTGAAGGAGTGTATCATAAGTATCCTCATGAACTGTCAGGCGGCATGAGACAGCGTGTTATGATCGCTGCGGCGCTTATATGCGACCCCAAGCTGCTGATCGCGGATGAGCCGACTACTGCGCTCGATGTTACGATACAGGCACAGATAATCGAACTCTTAAAGAAGATCAACCGTGAGAAGGGAACAGCGATACTGTTCATATCACATGATCTGAGTCTTGTAAGATCCCTGTGCAGCCGGGTTGTAGTAATGAACAAAGGACGGGTTGTGGAAAGCGGACCTGCGCAGGAAGTATTTAATGCACCCAAAGAGGAGTATACAAAGCATCTTATAAATGCGATCCCGAGGTTTACGAAGATAGCCGGACATTATGATACAAAAGACAAAGCCCCGATACTTGAGGTTAAGGATGTCAGTGCACGTTATAAAAAAGTAACGGGATATTTCGTTCCGGGCTCCAGAGGAAGACAGATCATAAAGAATGTGTCTTTTACGATGTATGAAGGAGAGATACTGGGGCTTGTCGGTGAGAGCGGCAGCGGTAAGACAACGCTGGGAAAGACCGTGCTGGGAATGCTTGCCGACACGGAAGGAAGTGTCGTTCATTATTCAAAGATGCCGCAGATGATATTCCAGGATCCGTACGGATCTCTTAATCCGATGAAAACGATCGGCCGGATACTTGAGGAACCGCTGCGCATAAAAGGCGGTTATACGAGGGAGGAACGCTTAGCCAAGGCAAAAAACATGCTGTCTCTTGTGGGCCTTGATGAAAGCTATATGGGTAGACGCCCCAATGCATTATCCGGGGGTCAGAGGCAGAGAGTATGTATAGCGCTTGCGCTTATGCTCGAGCCCAGGCTCATAATAGCCGATGAGCCGGTTTCCGCACTTGATGTCACGGTGCAGGAACAGGTCATAAAGCTTCTGATCAAACTGAATAAGGAACTGGGCATCGCGATACTGTTCATATCACATGATCTGAAGGTGGTCTATGAGCTCTGCTCCAGGATAATCGTGATGAAGGACGGCGTGATAGTGGAGCAGGGAACAGATGAAGAAATATACAATGATCCCAAGGAAACGTACACAAAACAACTGTTATTAAGTGCAGGTTATACAAAATAAAAAAAATTTCGTATACATGGTTAATTATTCCGGATGAGTGTCGATATAAGTATTGCAAATGATAAATAATGTGATATAATTTCCTTGTGTCGATTATGTAAACCAATCGATACGAGGGTGAGGGAAATAAGATGTTAAAGGGAATCGGCAATTATCAGGGTTTTGATTACAGCGCATATAACAGGATCAATGCTGAACAGGTAACAAAGAGACCTGTTCAGGAAAGTGCTCAGGCAACAAACGAGAAGATACAGGAAGCACCTTCAAGAGATCTTGATCTGAGACTTTCGGATATCCGTCCGAGGCAGAACGCCAGTCTTGAGGATATAACTCTCAGTCTCAATGAGCCCAATGGCTTTGAGATGAAGGGAAGAGAGTCTGATATCGACGCACTTGATATGGAAAAGGCTGTTTCAGATATGCAGAAGGATCAGGCGCTCATGCAGTATCAGTACTTTGTAGGTGAGCAGGGGATCATGAACAGCGAAGACGGTATCGTGATAGCCAAGTGATATTATGAAGCCTTTTAAACCTCTTGCAATTTGCAGGAGGTTTTTTTATACTCATTTTCATGAGCAAAACTAAGAAAAAAGAGCTTTTGGCCTGTCTCGGGCTTATATTTGTGACCGTCTGCTGGGGTCTTGGATTTGTCTTTGTCAAGACAAGTGTGGATGATATGCCCCCGCTCTATCTTCTCGGATTCAGATTCTTAACAGCCGGTGTTATTCTTGGCGTGATCTTTTGGAAAAAACTGGCCGGGTCCGGAAAAGATCAGATAGTTCATGGATTGATAATAGGTGTTTTTCTGTTTGTGGCGATGCTTTTCCAAACATACGGCTGCAAATACACGACGGCCGGAAAAAATGCATTTCTGACAACCATATATGTTATCCTTGTTCCGTTCCTTGACAGGTTGTTCAATAAGAGCAGACAGAGACTGCGCTATTTTATTGCAGCCGTTATCGGATTCTGGGGCATAGGTCTCATTTCGCTCACCGAATCCCTCAGCATACAGCTTGGTGACTGGCTTACACTTGTTTGCGGCTTCTTTTATGCACTGCAGATAATACTGATCGCAAGATTCGCAAAGGATGATGATCCTATAGTACTTGCGGCCGTTCAGTTTATAGAGACCGGGATACTGGGTTTCGCTGTGGCTCCGTTTGTTTCCGGACCGCTTTTGCCGGAGATGTTTTCAAGGGGATCTGTTTACGGGCTTGCGTTTCTTGTGATATTTCCGACCATATTCGGCTTCGGACTTCAGAATGTATGTCAGAAATATGCACCTCCTGCACCCGCAGCCATCATAATGGGAATGGAAGCCGTTGTCGGTGCTGTAGCATCATACTTCTGGCTTGGTGAGACGATGACGCACAAGATGATAACAGGCTGTGTGATGCTGATCCTGGCTATGCTCATGGTTGAAATAGATATCATAAGTTATTTCTATCCGGATGAGTATATCGAAAATGCATATGTTATTGATTACCGGAAACTTTATGAAGAAGGAAAAAGAGCGATAATATTCGATATAGACAACACGCTCGTCATGCATGACTATCCGCCGGATGAAAGAAGCACAGCACTTCTGAAAACGATAAGCGATACGGGTTTTAAGATACTGTTCCTGTCAAATAACAAAGAAAAGAGGGTAAAAAGCTTCAGAGATGGTAGCGTGCCGGAAGCATTTTACCTTCATAAGGCCGGAAAACCGGGTACAAAAGGCTATGCAAAGGCAATGGAGATCATGCAGAGTAATGCGGATACAACACTGTTCATAGGAGATCAGCTGTTTACGGATATATGGGGCGCAAAGCGCGCAGGCATATACAATATCCTTGTAAGGCCGATAGATCCGCACGAAGAGATACAGATAGTGCTGAAAAGGATACTTGAGAAGGTCGTCATTTCATCGTATTTACGCACTGATCAGAGCAATATTCGGCCACATGAGAAAAAAGAGTTGAATTATTAACTATCGTAATCTCAAGTTCGGAAGTAAAATAGGCTCAATCCCTGTAACGACAAGGGATTGAGCCGTTTCGTCTGTATGGCGTATTTGCCTCTTTTTGAGTGGGGATGAATTTTTTTGCCTGCCGGCAGTCGCTCACCTCGGATGATT
>JAFZQP010000044.1 GCA_017620345.1 Lachnospiraceae bacterium | reverse complement strand
CTTGTTATGCAGATCCTCGGCGACCCTGATGACCCTGTCGGAGTTACCGGTATATGCCGATTCGGTGATCTCAAGCTTTAATGCATCATGATCCAGTCCGTTCTGTTCGAGTATCTCATCAAGAGTCTCCTCAAGTGTCGGATCAAAGACATCTACCCGCGACAGATTGACAGACACGGGAAGCGTTATGCCAAACTCGGTCCTCCATCTTGCGATCTGTCTTGCGGTCTGTGCCCATACGTACTTGTCGACATCTCCTATCTTTCCGTTCTGTTCAAACAGCGGGATAAAAGAATCAGGTGGTACCATGCCAAGCTGAGGGTGCTGCCACCTTATGAGTGCCTCGGCTCCGATAAGTTTGGGCGGTTCAGCCTGAATATCATATTTGGGTTGGTAATATACTTCAAATTCAAACGCGTCGAGTGCTCTTTGAAGATCGTTCTGCAGAAGCTGATCGTTCAGCTCACGACTGCGTACTTTTTCGTCAAATACGATCAGATGATCCATGTAGTGACCGCGCGCCATATTGCACGCTGTCCTTGCCATATCAAACTGCTGTATCGGTTCAAGCTCTTCCTGCCATGGCATGACTCCCATTCTCAGGCGTACGCTTGCCTCGGGCGCAACGGCTTTAAGCCTTCCCTGAAGGCGGTCAAATATCCTCTGATAATCATCAGTGCTCCTGAAGTATATGTCAAAGCGGTCAGCGCCAAACCTTCCGGCAATACCGGCGCCTTCCTTTGCAACGGAACGTATCTCTCCGGCAAGCGTACGAAGGATCTGGTCGCCGAACTCCCAGCCGTTTAACGCATTGATCGTATGGAACTGTTCAATATTGAGCACTATCGCATCTCTCGGAATATTACGGTTTTCCATATACATGCGGTATGCGTACTGGAAAAAGTAATCACGGTTATACAGTCCCGTCAGTTCATCGGTCTCGGTCGCGCTGATGAGGTCTCTTGCTCTTTTCTCCGACCTCATACTCCTAAACAGCAGGAACAATATCAGCAACACAATAGCGGCTGTCACAACAGACACGACACCTATGTTGTCATATAACAGATCGGAAAGCGATCTCTTTGCATCCTCGGTCATATAATGGGACAGCGCCGCATCAACAGTTGATGACGGAACAAGTCCTGTAGTCTTGGCCAATACGGAATACAGCATGGTGTCGCCGCTTCTGACCGCAAAACAGTAATCTAGCGCAATTCCCGTGGCAAATGTCGTCAGCCGGTATCTTTCGCAGTACCTTGATATGTTGTTGTAACGGAAACTGCTTATAAGAACACAATCTGCGATGTTATCACTCACAGCCTTCAGACAGTCCGGCGTAGTCGGATAATAAACGGTTCTCCATTCGGGATAGTTATCGAGCAGAAATGCATCGTAATTCGGATTGCCTTCATTGACCGCAACAACAACACGATCCTTATTTGCAAACCCTTCCCTGTCGTTCTGACGTATCACGGCAAATATATCCGTACGCATAAGCGGAGGCGTCATCTCTATATGCATCCTCTCACCGTCGTAATTGCTGAGATTGGCAGGAAATACGCAGTCCACTTCACCGTTTTCAAGTGCCGTAAGAGCTGCTTCTGCCGTCTGAAATGCTATTGGCTCAAAATCAATATGGGTGTTGGATACACAGTCCGAAGCATATTCAAGATAGTCCTTCAGTGCTCCGGTTAATTCGCCCGTCTCGGGATCTTTGGCACAAAAAGCCAGATATCTGTCCTGATATCCCACACGGATCTTACCGTGATTTGTCAGCCATTCCTTCTCATCGTCAGTCAGGAACGCATTTGTTCCGAATCTCTGGATATGTTTTTCATACATCCGCTGATTATAATAAGGATCCTCTCCCTGTATCCTGTCCTGTGCATCATTGAGATCACTTAACAGATCGGGACGGTCCTTGTTTACCGCAAAGAAAAAGTCAGAGGAGCCTATCTTGCAAACCGGGACCATTTTCTTCGGATCCCCGTATGCATTCAGCGTGATATATGCGTCAAGTTTTCCCGTCTCTAGCATTTCTTCCGCTGTAACCTCATTGCTTGTAAGTTCAAGCAGCTCGGCATCAACATTATGTTCCTTTGCCCATGACACAAAAAGGCCGGCCTGCAGGCTGCCCTTGTTCACTCCGATACGCTTTCCGTTCAATGTGGAAAGATCATCCGCCGTTATATCTTTGTTCTTGGGTGAAATAAAAATAACGTATTCTTCCGTTCCCATGGGAAGGTCCGCAAACAGCATTTTATCTGCGCGTTCTTCAGTATAGGAAACATCACTGAGAAGATCGATCTTGCCTTCGATGAGCATCTGCATAAGATCGGGCCAGCTGCCGCTGACATATGTATACTCCCAGCCCGAATACGCAGCTATCTTCATCTGGTACTCATAAGCATAGCCCGAGCGTCGGCCGGCTGCGTCCATTGAATTAAAAGGCGACTCGTACCATCCGACACGCACATTTTTAGAAGGCTCCGCTGCACTTACCGCAACCGGTGAAAAAGCAATTGCAGCGATGATGATGGATATAAGAATCACAAAACGTTTCATAATCCTTATTTTACCACATTTTAAGCCATCTTCAACAAATATATCCTTACAAGAAAAAACTCACGTTTTCACGTGAGATAATTCTTAAAGGACGCTCGGCCATTTGGATCGCTTCGCCCCTCGCCGGGGCGGCATCCCGCACTTCGTACGGGATAAGCGATAGGGCCTCGCGGTGTAGCAAGGCATCCTCCCACCTTTGGTGGGTCCCTCCTTGCAACATGAGACACGGGGGATTCGAACCCCCGACAACCTGATTAAAAGTCAGGTGCTCTACCAACTGAGCTAGTATCCCATTTGTATTGCTGTAGTTACCGTACCCACTGCGTTCCGCCGCTAAGGTCGCTCGGCCATTTGGATCGCCAAGGTGTGTCGCGCATTTGGATTCGACTTCGTCGAATAGGCGCTCCACGTGCAGACAGGGTCCCTCCGCTCCGCGGTATCCCTATCTGCATACCACGGCTAGCTGGATTTGAACCAGCGAATGCAGGAATCAAAATCCTGTGCCTTACCGCTTGGCTATAGCCGTAAATACTATAACAACTTTTGTATT
>JAFZQP010000043.1 GCA_017620345.1 Lachnospiraceae bacterium | reverse complement strand
GTAAATTCAATGTATTCCATAACTGCCTCCAATCTTTGAACATCCTATTTATTGTTCTTTTCATTATATTCTCTGACCATGTTGGCCTTTGCTGACAGGCTTCCGGCCTTAAACCCTTTGCTGCCAAGCTCTTCACGCTTCTTCATGGCCTGATCTTTTTCTGCATCATTTGCCTGTGAATGACTCTTTTCGGAAAGAGTTCTTGTAGACATCCTTGCAGCCTGGTTAAGAGCTGCACCAGTAACACCGCTTTTCTTTTCTATCTTCTTCTCAAGCTTCTCCGTATTCTTTTCTATTATAGAATCAATATCCATCTTGTCGATGTGCTTATTGATGAATACCTGCTGCACGCTTCTGATTATGGCACCTGAGATCCAGTAGATACCCATACCTATCGGAAGAGTGAACACGAACACAAGAGACATAAGCGGCATCATGATGTTCATTGACTTCATCGATGCTGCCATTGCACTTGCCTGATCATCACCTGTGGGCGTTGCAGCCTGAGGCATGAGCTTCGTATTAAGCCACTGTGTCAATGCCGAAAACAGCGGGATCATCAGAGCCCCTATCGCAAGACCTATGGAAGCTTTGTTGCTCCACCAGTCTAAAATATAATATTTGGGAGAGTTTGCAATGTTGAGTCCGAAGAAATTGTTGTAACGAGTAACCGTCTCATATGTCTTCGTACACAGATCGCTTATTTCGGGATACTTTACGGATATCGCATTCCACTCGGCCGTTGTCGCACGATTGAGAACATCGATAAAAGTGTTGATAACATAGGTATTATCAGCGCCGAGCTTGAACGCTTCATTCTCGAACTGTTTGGAAAACTGCGCAGCACCTGCAAAGTTATCCTTATTACTGATAAAATCAAGAGCTCCCGTCTTCGTGATCAGCTCATCAACAAAAGGCATGAACACAGCCTTAACGGAACTAACATATGCGGGAACATTGTAGATAACACGGTAAAGTGCAAAAAGGATAGGCATCTGGATCACAAGCTGGATACAGCTTCCCGAAGGAGACACGCCGTACTTCTTGTAAACAGCCTGAGTCTCTTCATTCATGGCTGCCATTGACGCCTGATCTTTCTTACCTTTGTACTTAGCCTGGATAGCCTGGATCTCAGGACTCATCTTGGCTGAAAGCTTTGAATACTTTTGCTGTCTGATCGTAAGAGGCATCAGCAGCAGATAGATAACAATAGTAAACAGTATGATGGCAAGTGCGATATTCGGCATATCGATCTTTTCAAGAAGTAAGAATATTCTTTCAAGGATCCATCCGAGAACCTTGGCAATAGGACCAAGGATTTTTCCCTCATACTGTGTTAAGATCACACTATACAAATTTTTTTCCTCCAATTACAGGAAAGGGATCAAGGAACAGGATCGTAACCGCCTTTTGAAAACGGATTACAACGAATTATTCTCCATATGGCAAGAAGACTTCCTTTAAAAGGGCCGTACTTTTCCACAGCCTCATAGCCATACTCGGAACAAGATGGGAAATAAGGACATTTTGTTGATTTTAAATGTGATATATATTTCTGATAAAACCTTATACCTGCAAGTATAAACTTTTTCATCCGTAAGTTTATCTGTAAACCTTATGTATTCTCATCAAGTGCAACATTGCACTTTCGATATCGCTGTATTTAATACCCTTCGCGCTGCCTCGCGCCAGGACTACAATGTCCAAACCACTATTGAACATCTCTTCGTGTAGCCTGTAACTTTCTTTAACACATCTTTTAAAATAATGTCTGTATACGGAGTTTCCGACCTTTTTACTGATCGACACTCCCAGTCTGTTTTTCGTACTTCCGTTTTCCTTAACATATACGACAAGATAACGATTGGCCTTGGAGCGGCCTTTATCATATACTTCTCTGAAATCCGAATTCTTCTTTAAACCTTCGGTAAAAATCATAAATTATAGCCTTAGAAAAAAAAGCCACATATTATGTGGCCTTTTTTATGCTGATAAAATCTTTCTTCCCTTTGCTCTTCTGCTCTTAAGAACTTTACGTCCGCCGGGAGTACTCATTCTGCTTCTGAAGCCATGAACTTTCGATCTCTGTCTCTTCTTGGGCTGAAATGTCATTTTCATAGGAAACACCTCCTTTTCATACGTTTTAGTAGTATGTTCTTGGAAAACGTCAAGTCATATTCTATTAAAAGCGTTCGTCAATGTCAAGAAAAAATACATAACGCCTGATTGTTTAATCCACAAAATGTGAATAAATAGTGGATAATCAAAATCAAGAGTGTGGATAACCTGTTTAAAATGTGTTGATAAGAAAGCCCTATTTTGACCAAATTTGATAAAACAGCCTACTTTCGACAAAAATCATCCCTATACTAAATTTAGTGGATAAATAACCTAAATCTGTTTGAAATATGGCATATTTTGTTATACAATATCAAGGTAGTTTTTTTTATTTAAATGAAAATTTGTAAATAATGGAAGAATTAGTATCTAAATGGGACGAGATCAAAGAGTCCCTCAGAATAGAATATGAATTAACTGATATTGCTTATAGGACCTGGATCGAACCTCTGAAGATAGGACAGATCAAGAACAACACTGTTTATATCACTATCACAAGAGAGCTTGCTCCGAATATAGCAATGGTAAATAAGAAGTATCGCTCTCCGCTAAAGGTATATATCAACGAAGCACTGAGCAAAAGCTTTGAAGATCAGTATGAGATAGAGATCATCTCCGAAGATGATATACATAAGGAAGATAATCATTCCAAGTCTTATGTTGATAATCAGGCAAGATACGAAAAAGCAAACCTTAATCTCAATTATACGTTTGATACTTTTGTAGTAGGAAGCAATAACAGACTTGCTCAGGCAAGTGCCATTGCCGTATCGGAAGATCCGGGCAAAGTATATAATCCTCTTTTCATATACGGAGGAGTAGGACTCGGTAAGACACATCTGATGCATGCGATCGGACATTACATCATAGATCAGAACCCTGATGCAACTGTTCTCTATGTTACAAGTGAGCAGTTTACCAATGAAGTCATAGAAGCAGTCAGGACAGGTAACAATAATCCCGAAAAGATCAAACAATTCAGGGATAAATACAGAAACATAGATGTTCTTCTTATAGATGATATACAGTTTATAATAGGAAAGGCTTCAACTCAGGAAGAGTTTTTCCACACCTTCAATCATCTGTATGAACAGAAAAAGCAGATAATAATCACTTCCGATAAACCTCCTAAAGATATGGATGTCCTTGAAGAGCGTTTCAGATCAAGATTTGCCTGGGGTCTTATAGCAGATATCCAGTTTCCTGATTATGAAACAAGGATGGCTATACTTCAGAAAAAGGTCGAAGCATTTGACTATAATATAAGTAACGATGTCTTATCTTATATAGCAAATAACGTTAAATCAAATATAAGAGAGCTTGAAGGTTCAATAAAGAAAGTAGTCGTTCTTGCAAATCTTGAAAAGAAAGACATAGATCTTGATATAGCAAAGGAAGCACTCAAAGATATAATATCTCCTAATTCTCCTTCTATGATAAGTCCGGAAAATATCATGAGCGTTGTTTGCGATCACTTTAATGTGTCAATAGATGATATCAAATCAAGCAAGAGAAATAAGGAACTTGTCTATCCCAGACAGGTCATAATGTATCTGTGCCGCAGCATGACCGGTGCAACATATAAGGAAATAGCATCGCTTCTTGGCGGAAGAGATCATTCAACGATCATGTACGGCGAAAGATCAATAAGCGATATGATGGAAAAAGATGAATCAACAAAGAGAACAATAGAGACTATCGTTAATAAGCTTAAATCTGACTGATGATGATAACTGCTTTTTTACAAACATGTTATTTAATCATATCAACAATTTTATAAATAAGCATAACAGGCTAAATCAGTGGATCATGAGAGTTATCAACAAATCCACACTCTATAATAAGAATAATATTATTTAAGTTATACATATATAAATAAGATTTTTGGAAGGGAGATCATATGAGGATCAGGTGTTCACAATCTCAATTATTATACGGTATCAATACCGTATCAAAGGCAGTACCTTCAAAGACATCAATGACAATACTTGAATGTATATTGTTTACTGCTGATGAAGAAGGTATCAAGCTTACAGCCAATGATATGGAAATTGGTATTGAAACATATATAGAAGGACAGGTTGAGGTTGCAGGTACTGTTGCAATAGAAGCAAAGATAATCTCTAATCTCATCAGAAGTTACAGTGATGAAGAGTTTGTCATTGATTCTGATGAAGATAACATGGTTCATATTGAGTGCGGAAAATCAAAGCTTGATATTCCAGGAAGATCAACTGAAGAATTTGTTCTTCTTCCCGAACTTGATAAAGCGGATCCTGTTGAGATATCACAGTTTTCAATTAAAGAGCTTATCAGACAAACTATTTTTTCAATATCTGATAATGATACAAACAAGATAATGACCGGTGAACTGTTTGAGATAAAAGGTGACCAGTTCAAAGTAGTATCTCTTGACGGACACAGGATCTCAGTCAGAAACATTACTCTTAAGAAAAGTTATGATGATAAATCCGTAATTGTTCCCGGTAAGACTCTTCTTGAATTATCAAAGATAATCCCTGGTGACGTTGATAAAGATGTAATGATATATCTATGCGAAAATCATGTGATCTTTGAATATGATTCCGTAAAGGTTGTTTCAAGAATAATAGAAGGTAATTATTTCAAGATCGATCAGATGATATCAAATGATTATGAGACAAAGATCGATGTAAGTAAGAAAGAACTTCTTGAGGTAATTCAGAGATCTACTCTTCTTGTAAAAGAAGGAGATAAGAAACCCATAGTATTTGATGTAAAAGATGGAACAGCAACACTTTCAATCAATTCATCTGTAGGAAGCATGAAAGATGATCTTGATATTGAAAAGAGCGGAAAAGATATACTGATAGGATTTAATCCTAAATTCCTCATTGATGCGCTTCGTGTAATAGATGACGAATCAGTCACTCTTTATATGGTAAATCCAAAAGCTCCATGCATCATTAAAAATGAGGATGATTCTTATCTGTATCTGATCCTTCCGGTAAACTTTACCGTTTAGTATTTGATCTTAAAAAAATGGAAGAAGTATTTATAAGGGATGAATTCATAAAGCTTGGACAGGCTCTTAAACTGTGCGGTGCTGTCGGATCCGGACTGGAAGCAAAGATCTACATTAATGAAGGTCTTGTTACAGTCAACGGAGAAGAGTGTCTGCAGCGCGGCAGGAAGCTTTATGTAGGAGATACATTTGAATATAAAGGAAGCAGGTACGTTATATGTACGTTAGATCATTAGAGCTCAGTAATTACAGGAACTACGAAAGAGTCCAGATCGATTTTGATAAAGGTGTCAACATACTGTACGGCGATAATGCGGTCGGAAAGACAAACGTCCTTGAATCGATCTATCTGTCCAGTACCACAAAATCTCACCGCGGCAGCCGCGATAAAGAGATAGTAAGATTCGGTGAACATGAAGGACATATCAGATGTCTCTTCGAGAAAAATGAAGTAGACTATCAGATCGATATCCATCTTCGTACCGACAAATCAAAAGGTATAGCGATAAACGGAGTAAAGCTTAAAAAAGCAGCCGAGCTCATGGGTGTCATAAATGTCATCCTGTTTTCACCCGAAGATCTGTCGATAATCAAAAACGGTCCTTCGGAAAGAAGAAGGTTCATCGATTCAGAACTGTGCCAGCTTGATAAAGTATATCTGTATAACCTCACAAGTTATAACAAGATAGTTAATCAGAGAAACAGTCTGCTAAAAGAGATCACTTATCATCCTGAACTTACGGATACTCTTGATGTATGGGATTCGCAGCTGATTTCCCTCGGCACAAAGATAATAGACAGAAGAACACTTTTTGTTAATCAGCTCAATGAGATCATCTACGATATACACAGGAATCTTACGAACGAATCCGAAAAGCTTATGATCAAGTATGATCCGAATGTTGAGATCATGGATTATTCGCAGAAGATCAAAAGAAACCGCGAAAAGGATATAAAATACAAGCTTACTTCGGTAGGACCCCACAGAGATGATTTTATATTCTTTATCAATGATATGGATTCAAAAAAATATGCTTCGCAGGGTCAGCAGAGAACTGCAGCGCTGTCGCTGAAACTTTCCGAGATCAAACTTGTACAGAATCTTACAGGACAAAATCCTATCCTTCTGCTTGATGATGTTCTGTCAGAGCTTGATTCAAACAGACAGAATTATCTGCTCAACAGCATAGGAAATATCCAGACGATAGTCACATGTACCGGTCTTGATGAATTCATCAATTCAAGACTGACGGTCAATAAGATATTCAAAGTAAGCGGCGGGAAAGTAGTAAGGGAGAATTAGTAATGAGTGAAGAGATAACTAATGTTGAAGAAAATTACGAAGTGAACGGCGAATACGGTGCCGATCAGATACAGATACTTGAGGGACTTGAAGCAGTCAGAAAACGTCCCGGTATGTATATCGGAAGCACATCGTCAAGAGGACTTCATCATCTCGTATATGAGATAGTCGATAACTCGGTTGACGAAGCACTGGCAGGATACTGTTCCGCGATAGAGGTTACGATCAATCCCGACAACTCAGTTACGGTAGTAGATAACGGTCGAGGTATTCCGGTGGGTATCAACAAAAAAGCCGGTATCCCGGCTGTTGAAGTCGTATTTACGATCCTTCATGCCGGCGGAAAATTCGGCGGAGGCGGATACAAAGTATCGGGAGGACTTCACGGTGTCGGAGCTTCTGTTGTTAATGCTCTTTCCAACTGGCTGGAGGTTCGTATCCGTCAGGAAGGAAAAGTATACATGCAGCGTTACGAAAGAGGTCATGTAGTTAAGAAGCTTGAAGTCATAGATTCATGTCCTATTGAAGAGACGGGTACGATGGTCACATTCATGCCTGACGATACGATATTCGAAGAGACGGTATTTGATTTTGATGTACTCAAAACCCGTCTTCGCGAGACTGCATTCCTTACGAAGAATCTCAAGATCGTTCTTCGTGATACGAGACCCGAAGAAGTTGTTGAGAGAACTTTCCATTACGAAGGCGGTATCAAGGAATTCGTTACATACCTTAACAGGAGCAAGACTCCTCTCTATGATGAGGTACTGTATTTTGAAGGAAAGCAAAGTAACGTTCTTGTAGAAGTTGCGATGCAGCATAACGATTCATTTAACGAGAGCGTGTTCAGTTTTGTTAATAACATCACGACTCCCGAAGGCGGTACTCATCTTACCGGTTTCAGAAACGCGATCACCAAGACATTCAATGATTATGCAAGAACGAACAAGCTCCTTAAAGATACCGAAGCAAACCTTACTGGAGATGATATAAGAGAAGGACTTACCGCGATCATTTCGGTCAAGATAGAAGAGCCTCAGTTCGAGGGTCAGACCAAGCAGAAGCTCGGTAATTCAGAGGCAAGAGCAGCCGTGGATTCAGTAGTATCGGAACAGCTGACTTACTACCTGGAACAGAATCCTACCGTTGCCAAGCAGATATGTGAAAAATCGATCCTCGCGCAGCGCGCGAGAGAGGCGGCCAGAAAAGCCCGCGACCTTACACGTCGTAAGACTGCACTTGAAGGAATGGCTCTTCCCGGCAAACTTGCGGATTGCTCCGATAAGGATCCGAAGAACTGC
>JAFZQP010000004.1 GCA_017620345.1 Lachnospiraceae bacterium | reverse complement strand
TTGCCGCCGAAAAGCTCAGTTTATTTGCAAGTCCGGGAGTCATATCAGATTCATGTATGATGACCTTGACATGATTTTTCTTTGCGGCCCATACGACCGGTACCGAAACAAACCCGCCTTTTGAAAAAACTATCGAAGGCCTGAGTTCTTTGATGATCTTATTTGCCTCCCCGAACCCTTTAAGTACCCTGAACGGATCCGTAAAGTTTTTCAGAGAAAAATACCTTCTAAGCTTTCCAGTTGCTATACCATGATAAGGGATGGAGCAATCCCCTATCAGCGACTTCTCCATCCCTTCATATGATCCAATATAATGAATATCGTAACCTGCCTCTTTAAGTGACGGTATCAGCGCGATATTCGGTGTTACATGTCCGGCCGTACCTCCACCGGTAAGTACTATCCGCTTCATCAAAGTCTTGCCAGAAGTGCCTCTCTCTGCTCCTCATATCCGGGCTTGCCGAGAAGTGCAAACATGTTCTTCTTGTAGCTCTCAACACCGGGCTGATTGAACGGATTGACACCGAGCGTATATCCGCTCACGCCGCACGCGAACTCAAAGAAGTAGAACAGCTGTCCGAGATAGAACTCATTAACCTCAGGAACATTAACAACCGTGTTGGGCACGTTACCATCGGTATGTGCGAGTATCGTTCCGTTCATGGCACTCTTGTTAACGAAATCAACAGTCTTTCCGGCAAGATAGTTAAGTCCGTCAAGATCAACCGGCTCCTCACCTATCGTGATCTCCTCCCTTGATGTCTCTATATTGATGACTGTCTCGAATATATTCCTTGAACCGTCCTGAATGAACTGTCCCATCGAATGAAGATCCGTCGTCAGATCGACACTTGCGGGGAAGATACCCTTCTGGTCCTTGCCCTCACTCTCTCCGTAAAGCTGCTTCCACCACTCCGAAATGAAGTGAACCGAAGGCTCGTAGTTTGCCATGATCTCGATTACCTTGCCCTTGCGCAGAAGGATATTTCTGATCGCTGCATACTTAAGAGCGTCATTCTCCTCAAAAGGAGCCGTGAGCGCTGTCTCTCTTGCTGCCTGTGCGCCTTCCATCAGTTTTGTGATATCAGCACCTGATACAGCTATCGGAAGAAGTCCGACTGCAGTAAGCACTGAAAATCTTCCGCCGACATCATCGGGTACAACAAAGCTCTCGTAACCTTCCTCTGTTGCAAGATTCTTAAGAGATCCTCTTGCCTTGTCGGTTGTCGCATATATCCTCCCGGCAGCCTCAGCCTTACCGTATTTCTTCTCAAGTTTTTCCTTGAAAACACGGAAAGCGATCGCAGGCTCTGTCGTCGTTCCGGACTTACTGATCATGTTGATCGAAAAATCGCGGTCTCCGATGACATCCATCAGATGCTTGATGTATGTGCTGCTGATACTGTTTCCGACAAAGTATATCTCCGGAGTCTTTCTCATATCCTTCGGGATAACGTTATAGAATGAATGACGCAGGAATTCGATCGCTGCTCTTGCACCGAGGTACGATCCGCCGATACCGATAACAAGCAGAACTTCCGAATCGCTCTTGATCTTTTCCGCTGCCTTCAGAATACGGTCAAACTCTTCCTTGTCGTAATCTACCGGAAGATCGATCCATCCGAGAAAATCATTTCCCGCACCGCTCTTTGAGACAAGAACCTCTCTGGCGTTCTCCACGATGTCACACATGGATTTTACTTCCTGCTCACTGATAAACTGCATTGCTTTGCTGTAGTCATAAGTAACTTTTGTACTCATTGTCTGATCTGCTCCTTCTTGATCTGTGATCTTGTTAAAACGTTAATATTATAACATCTTATTTATGCTATGACACTATTGTCCTGCACAGTGCCTTAAGCTCCTCATCTGTCGGCTCGCCCGGCTTCCAGAGTATCTTCTGCCCGTCATCTTTGTATCTGGGGATCAGGTGTGTATGGAAATGGAATACCGACTGTCCCGCAACCTCACCGTTGTTCTGAACCACATTGAATCCGTCCCACGACAGCTTCTCTTTCAGAAGCTTCATCATCTTTTTCGCAAGAGGCATCACCTTGGCTGCTACTTCATCATCGAGCATCTCAAGGTTATCAAAATGCTCCTTCGGAACTATGAGGCAGTGACCGCGTGTTGCCGGGCCCGCGTCCAGAAAGACGCGAAAATCGTCATCCTCATATATCGTGTTGGTCGGGATATCCCCGTTTGCCAGTTTGCAGAAAATACAGTCATCTTTTTTCATTTAGAATTCTCCTTCACTACCAAGAAATGTGAATACCTGATCGAGTAAAAGCAATATCCTGAAATCTCCCTTAACCTGCATGTCCCCCGTCATGAACGCCCTCTGGAAACTCATCTGTCCCGCTATGATGTGTTCAAGCACTTCGGGTTTTATCTTGCACAGTATATCGGGTGAATCCAGGCTTCCGTAATAACACTTCAGCTTCGAATCAACTATCTCAACGATGAGCGGCTTCTTGCGGTCCTCGATCATGAACTTGTAAGATGCGTTAACAGTACCTTCCGGAGCGAAGTGATCCTCAAAATCACTTATGAACTGGCGGCTGACATCAACATCCTTTTTTTCGAGCATTCCCTTAAAGAGTGAAGACAGCTCCTGAATATCTTCCTTCTGCTGCTGAACATACTGCTCATCCGATGCATATTTGGACAGCTGCTCCGTCTCCTGCGGAGTGAGCGGAATGTTCTTGGTGCCGCCGACTATCTGCTTGACTGCCTGATTGCTCGAAGGAAGAGAGTGCATCTTCTGAGATATCGTACGGTAGAGATTTTCGGTCTTCTTTTCGATGATATTGATGTAATCCTTGTTAAGCTCAAAGCTCGTCATATCATCAACATAACCGCACAGCCCGCTGCACGGAAGTCCCCCGAGTATCTCCCAGGCAACCTGAAGGTTTGTCTTGGCTTCACGCTCGCCGCTTGAAAGCGACATGACAACAGGGCACATATATGTCCTGCTGATCTTTTCCTTGTTACCGTACAACCAGCACGCATCAAGGAACTGCATCATATAGCCGCCTACGCCGTACCATTCGACCGTTGTCGCAAGCACTATCCCGTCCGCCTCGTTTATCGAAGCCGGAAGGGAAGTGATCTGGTTTCTCAGCTCATACAGCGGGAACCTCTCAACCTGAACGTTAAGCTCCGTCAGAACCTCTGTCATCTTGTTGATGACAAACAGTGTCGGATCGTCCAGTATACCTCTTCCGCCGTAATAAATGTTGATCTTCATGAAACCGTACTCCTGTCTTTTTTTCTGTATAACAAGATCGCCAGCAAAAAGCCTCCGATCAGTCCGAACAGATGTGCCGCCATATCGACATTCTCCGATCTTATACCGTTGTAGAGCGCATACGCGATAAGTACGCACATGCGGAGAATGGTCATATCCTCAAGTTTTCCTTTGTTTCTGATAACGAGCCACAGAAGCGCTCCTATCACTCCGAATATCGCTCCCGAAGCACCTGCCGAAAGGATCCCCTGATTATAAATGAGCGCATAGAAAAACGATCCAATGCTTCCGATCAGACCTGCCAACAGATATATCAGCAGATATCTGACTTTTCCGACCGCTCTTTCCACGTTGTCCCCGAGGAACATCAGAACGACCATGTTTCCGACAAGATGCATGAAGTTAAAGTGAAGAAACAGGCATGTGAACAGTCTGTAATACTGTCCGTCACCTATGATCGCCGGAACGAACATGCCGCCTTTTTCCAGGAAAGAATCGAACCTGTTGGCGCCCGCAAATACCATGGAAAAAAATACTGCGACATTTATCATGACAAGCACTGTATTGACCAGCGTGAACTCCTGTGAAAAGGATCTCTCCTGCCTTGGATTGCTGTCATAATATCCCGTATAACCGCCTGCCGGTTTTCTTACAAAGTTTTCCTCCGAAGGCGGAACAACTCCTTCCGATGCGCTCTCCAGAACACTTCTTAACCCGAAGAAATCATCCGGCTCATTATCATACAGGATCAGCGCCATCGTATTCGAATTGATGATCCAGCAGTGATCATCATTAAGCACGAACTTTCTGGCCTCACCGACCCACGGAGTAACGATAAGGGTCAGAAAATCGATACTCTCATACCCTCTGTTTCTTATATGTTCTTTTGACTTCTCACAAAAGACCGTGTACTGATCTGTGGTAATGGGGATAATGTCAACGCAGTCAAGGACCTGTATCACCTTTGCCGAAGACATCTCGTAAGAAACGAACAGCTTGACAAACGGAACATTTGACTCGATTTTTAAATATCCCTGTTTTTCAAGCAGGCTCTGTATCTTTTCGACCATACGGAGATTATATCAAATTGCGCTGATTCTGTTAATACTTTGGAAAAAAGTGTTATTTGCGGCCTTGCGCTGATCTTTACCGAAATGCTTTCATCGTCCGAAGATACATATGTTTCATGATCCCAATGAATTATCAGCTTTTTTTCAAGCTCATCATCAATGATTTCTCCTGCATATACATCCATGTATTTCTCGTGATATACCGCTTCAAGAGCGGCCTCCTGACAGACATACTGCATCGTGCATCTGTCATGTAAAAACATCGCAAGATAAAGGAACAGCACTATAACACCCAGTATCACAGGCATTATCAGTGCCGCCTCAACAGTAAAGCTGCCTTTATATCTCATATGCCGTCACCATCACAAAACCCGCCATGACAAACGGAGCAAACGGGATAGAACTCATGAATCTCTTTTTCTTTCTTACCAGCATGACAAAAGCATAACCCGAAGCCAATACCGAACCGACAGCCGCAACATAAAGGTTGCATCTGTTTCCTATCAGTATACCGAGTGCTGTCATCAGATAGCCGTCACCGCTTCCTATGTATCTGTCAGCGCATTTTGCAAGGAGTATGAGCACAGTCCCCGCCAGTGCCGGCGTGATCAGATCATTTGTAAGCTCCACCCCTGTGTATTCAGGTATCGCAAAATACGCGGTAAGAACGATAAGACTCCCCCCGACTGCACAGATAACGAGCGGGACCAGATATATATATTTCTTCTTTATGTCCGTATATGCGCATATCGCGAGCATAAAGAGCGCTATCATCTGTCTCATCAGTTTCATCTGCTGCATCTGCTACATGGTCTCCTGTCATTTACTTCACTTAACCTTACTTTTCGCACTGTCCTCTTTAATCCGCTACAAGTGATCCTTTTATGGTATCTG
>JAFZQP010000042.1 GCA_017620345.1 Lachnospiraceae bacterium | reverse complement strand
TGGATATAAAATCATCCCTTCGTGATTACGGCAGAGTCTGTGGTGTACCCGATATCAGGCTTGCACCTGTCAAAGAGAGTATAGATCTGTTACTTACCGGCAAATGTGATTACGAATTCCGTACAACGACGGTAGAAGAGTACTTCGATACAGATACCGCAAACGATATAGGCATGCTCATAAAAGGGGCAAAACGCTATTATCTTCAGGGGTATGTTGAATCGGAATTTGTTCCCGACAAGACACTTCATGCGGTTTCAAAAGAAAAGCTCGAGCAGTGTTGCCGCGAGCTTGAGAAATATGTCGAAACGGTAGAGATCCGCGGAGTATAAGTTTACTCCGATTTCCTGATATACCTCATATAACCTACAACCATGAGCGCGATCTTGAGTGTCAGCGCATCATCAAACACTCTCACATCAAGTCCCGTCGCCTTCTGGATCTTTTCAATCCTGTAGATCAGAGTGTTCCTGTGAATGTACAACTGCCTCGATGTCTCAGATACGTTCAGATTATTTTCAAAGAATTTGTCCACGGTAGACAGTATCTCTTCATCTATCTCTTCGGGAACGCTGTCGCCGAATATCTCCTTAACAAATACGCGGCACAGATCTTCCGGAAGCTGGTAAATGAGCCTTCCGACTCCGAGATTTCCGTATTCTATCGTTCTCTTTAACGGATAAAAGATTTTGCTTACTTCAAGCGCCATCCTGGCTTCTCTGTAAGATGCAGTCACACCCCCTATGTCTTCGGCCACGGTTCCGTATGCAACCCTTACATCGCACATTGCCTCCGATTCAGCCATATCAACGAGCATCCTTGCCGACTCCTCAAGATCCTCGGGGCCGTCATTCTGGTCAAGTGCTTTTATCACGATTATCCTGTTCTCATCGACAGATGTAACATGATCTCCCGCTTCGGAATAGAACAGTTCCTTAACCATCTCCATAAGGCTGTTGTCCTTGTGAACAACCGGTTCAATGACAAAAACACAGCGTCTTACTGCAGGTTCTATATGAAGCTTTTCAGCCAGCCTGTACATATCGACGTGCAGCATATTATCAAGCAGCAGATCGCGAAAATACGAATTGCGGTCTGTCCTGTCATTATATGCTATGATAAGGTTTTTCAGCTGCGATGCAACAAGCCTTGCCGATACCTCTTCCGTATCAGCCGTCACCAGTATGAGCGCAGTATCATCCCCATCCTTGATCCGGATAAAAAGATGCCCGCCTGTCCGTGCCATGTCGTCGGAAGACTCTGCAAAGGATACAGCCTCCGTATCAAATGACCCTAAATTTCCTGCCGATGCGATCACGCTTCCGTCCGGATGTATTGCAGCAAATCCCGCTCCCGTTATGGCACACGCTTCTTCTATGCAATTACCGATGATCCTGTCAGATATCATATTATGTCCTAATTAAGAATCTTCTTCTTTCTGCTTACAACGTCCTGAGGGATCGTGAATTTGAACGTCGATCCCCTTCCTATCTCACTGTTTACGGATATCCTTCCGTCAAGCAGGCTGACAAGTCTCTTGCATATCAGAAGCCCCAGCCCTGTTCCCTTTATGCTGACATTTTTGTTTTCACCGACTTTTCCTATGGAACGGAAAAGCTTCTCCGCATCTTCTTTTCTGATGCCCGAACCTGTATCCTTAACGGAAAAAGTGATATCTATCTTGTCCGCCGTGATGTTCCGAAAACCTATATCAAGCGTGATACCGCCTTCGTACGTATACTTCACCGCATTCTCAAGAAGGTTGTCAAGCACCTGTCGGATCTTGCCATAATCTCCCCTGAGATCGTACGGCATGCCATCTGCGTAATTTACTTCCAGCGAAAGCTTTTTACGCTCAATGCCCGCCGCTACCTTGGCACAGCAACCGTCAACAAGTTCCTTTATATTATACTCATCTTCCGTCAGCTCTATCTCACCGGTTTCTAGTCTCGAATAATCAAATATGGAATTGAACGATATGAGCATTGAGTTGGCTGCTTCCTTGATGCCGAGCACCCTATCCCTGACAGGATCTGATGTCTTGTCGGCAAGTATCCTGTCGGAAAGAATGGCGATCGAATCCATCGGATCCCTTACCTCACGGCTGACAAAAGTCATAAAATCAAGGTTCCCGCGGGCTGACGCCTTTTGGATGTTCAGGTCCTGCTCACCTCTGAAATGCTTGAAAATGTATCCTACCATGTAGATCGTGCACAGAAGTGATACGATAACGCCGAGTATGACCACGATCAGCTCCGTCCACAGGATCGACTCATTCACCGTTCTGATCCGGTTATTCACTTCACTTTGAAGCTTCCCTGCAAAGAAGATCGCCGATATCTCACCATCTGAATTCCTGTAAGGGATATAGTATCCGTAATATGCCCTGTTTCCGAGGATCGCTGCTTCGCAGAAAAGCTCATCCCCCGTCTCGTACAATTTCTTATATATGCTCATATCGAGCTTGGTCCCGACCATGACGTTACCTGCACTGTCGATGACCGTTGTATCCACACGTGTATCACCGTAAAAGAATGAACAGAAAATACCGCTCTTCTGAAGCTCTTTTCCGATCCCTCCGAGCTTTCCGTTTACCTGATTTTCTCCTTTGTATATCTTGAGATCATCACCCTTTCTGTAATCTCCGTTTCCAAGCAGTTCATAGTGCTGCTCAAGCTCATAAGCCGCCGTGCGCAGTTCTCCCCTGATCTCTTCTTCAAGGACACGGCGGAACTTGATACTTGAAAGGAGATAAATGACAGCCCCCATTATCACAAGAGGGATAACGGATACCACTATGATCTTCAGGAACACTTTTCTCATGCTCCGGGCTTCTTTGCCCATTTCTATGACTTCATCCACCTGTGTTATGTTATCATTCATCTTCATTAGCCTTTCTGCCTGTCGTCAGCCGGTTTGCCGCACGAAGTTCTTCAAAAAACCTTGTCAGCAGGCTGCTGCATTCGCTCTCCAGTATATTTGTCGTGATATCCACCTTATGGTTAAAATCATCCATCTGAAGGAGATTGATCACCGATCCGGCACATCCCGATTTGGGACTCATGCATCCGATGACCACACGGTCGATCCTTGCCTGTACACATGCACCCGCACACATCTGGCACGGTTCAAGCGTTACATACATCGTACACCCTTCAAGTCTCCAGTCACCGATATACTTACTTGCTTTTCTGATGGCTGTGATCTCCGCATGACAGAGAGTGTTCTTATCGGTATTCCTCCGGTTATAACCTCTGCCTATGACTTTTCCTTCATATACGATAATACAGCCTATAGGTACTTCACCGAGGGAAAACGCCTTCTTCGCCTGGGCAAGTGCCTGTCTCATGTACTTTTCGTCTTCCGTAGGGCTCATATTAATAATTTATCATCATTTAGCGCAAAAATAAAGCCCTCCCGCTGATGCAGGAGAGCTTTGATCTCATAAAAGACTTTACAGTACCTTAGTTCGTGATGATCATCTCTGTATCCTTGTCGAATACATGGATCTTCTCAACATCGAATGCGAACTT
>JAFZQP010000041.1 GCA_017620345.1 Lachnospiraceae bacterium | reverse complement strand
GGAAGAGACATGAATAAGAATTACGCTGATGACAGATATCTTTGTATGTGTTGGCGAATGCTTAACTCCCGGGCTTATAATATGGCCGGGGCGAATTCATGCCTGTTTCGCCCTGATGAACGATGTTGATAGGATATAGAACATAAGCCATAAGCCCGGGAGCAGAAACAGCCCCCGGGCTTTTTTACGGGCACAGGTCGATAACAGTGAACACACGATAACAGAACTTAAAGAAAAAAGGAGAATGGAAAATGAGTGATTACAGATTTGAAACATTACAGTTACACGTAGGACAGGAAGAGCCGGATCCGGCGTCGGATGCACGTGCGGTGCCTATATATCAGACTACATCATATGTTTTTCACAACAGTAAGCATGCTGCAGACAGATTCGGACTTGCCGATGCAGGTAATATATATGGCAGACTTACCAACAGCACACAGGATGTTCTTGAGAAAAGACTGGCAGCCCTTGAAGGCGGAAGTGCAGCTCTTGCACTTGCATCCGGTGCAGCGGCGATCACATATACGATAGAAGCACTTGCGGCAAACGGCGGGCATATAGTTGCACAGAAGACGATATACGGGGGCTCTTATAACCTCCTGGCACATACTCTGCCGCAGTACGGTATCCGGACAACATTCGTTGATGCACACAACCTTGCAGAGGTGGAAGGTGCGATAAAGGATGATACAAGAGCGATCTATCTGGAAACCCTCGGTAATCCCAACAGTGACATTCCGGATATCGATGCGATAGCTGCGATCGCACACAAACATGGCCTCCCCGTTGTTGTTGACAATACATTCGGAACACCGTATCTTATAAGACCGATAGAGCACGGTGCGGATATAGTAGTTCATTCTGCTACGAAGTTCATCGGTGGACACGGGACCACACTTGGGGGTATCATAGTTGAATCAGGTAAGTTTGACTGGAAGGCAAGCGGAAAGTATCCGAATATAGCCGCACCCAACCCGAGTTATCACGGAGTTTCATTCTATGATGTTGTGGGACCGGCTGCTTTTGTGACATATATAAGAGCGATACTTCTTCGCGATACCGGCGCAACGATCTCTCCGTTTAATGCGTTCCTTCTTCTGCAGGGAGTTGAGACACTTTCACTCAGACTGGAGAGACATGTAGAGAATACAAAGAAGGTTGTTGAGTTCTTAAGCAAACATCCGAAGGTTGAAAAAGTGAACCACCCGTCACTTTCGGATCATCCGGATCATGCCGTGTATGAAAAGTATTTTCCGAACGGCGGCGGTTCGATCTTTACATTTGACATAAAGGGCGGTCAGGATGAAGCGTGGAAGTTCATCGATGCACTGAAGATATTCTCACTCCTTGCAAACGTTGCGGATGTCAAGAGCCTGGTAATCCATCCGGCATCAACGACGCATTCGCAGCTTTCGGCAGAAGAACTTGCCGATCAGGGCATCAAAGCAAATACGATAAGGCTGTCGATAGGAACGGAACACATTGATGATATAATCGCCGATCTTGAAAAAGGATTTGCAGCAATTTAACAGAATAAACAGTATAATAGAGAAAAGAGGAAAAGAAAATGGCAAACATATATAAAGGAACATTGGGACTGGTTGGTAATACACCTCTTGTAGAGGTAACAAATATCGAAAAAGAACTCGATCTTAAGGCAACGGTACTCGTAAAACTCGAATACTTCAATCCGGCCGGAAGCGTTAAGGACCGTATTGCAAAAGCGATGATCGAGGATGCCGAAGAGAAGGGACTGTTAAAAGAGGGTTCTGTTATAATTGAGCCCACATCGGGAAACACCGGGATCGGACTTGCATCCATCGCTGCATCAAAAGGATACCGTATAATCCTTACGATGCCGGAAACGATGAGCGTTGAGCGAAGGAACATTCTTAAAGCATACGGTGCTGAGCTTGTACTTACGGACGGAACAAAGGGTATGAAGGGTGCCATCGCCAAGGCGGAAGAGCTGGCAAAAGAAACTCCTAACTCGTTCATACCGGGACAGTTCGTAAATCCTGCGAATCCTGCGATACAAAAGGCTACGACCGGACCCGAGATATGGAAGGATACTGACGGAAAAGTGGATATCTTCATCGCAGGAGTAGGAACGGGCGGAACCGTTACGGGAACAGGCGAATACCTCAAGGAGCAGAATCCCGCCGTTAAGGTTGTGGCTCTCGAGCCCGAGGATTCACCGGTACTGTCGGAGGGAAGATCCGGTGCACATAAGATACAGGGCATCGGTGCAGGATTTGTTCCGGATGTTCTTAACACAAAGGTGTATGATGAAGTGTTCACTGCGTCAAATGACGATGCGTTTGCAACATCAAAGCTTCTTGCAAAGAAGGAAGGTATCTCCGTAGGTATCTCATCCGGTGCGGCACTTTTTGCGGCGATCGAATATGCCAAAAAGCCGGAGAATGCGGGTAAAGTCATAGTCGCACTCCTTCCGGACAGCGGAGACAGATATTATTCAACAGCGTTGTTTGCTGATTAAAGGAAGAGAAGAACATGAACGATAAACTTAAGCAGGTTGTAACGGCATCGGTACTGGCGGCATTTACGACGGTTGCCACAATGATAATAAAGGTACCCACACTCGGTACAAACGGGTATGTGAACATCGGTGATTCGGTTGTTCTGCTCTGTGCATGGCTGCTTCAGAATCCGTATGGGGCGCTTGCTGCCGGTGTAGGATCAGCTCTGGCAGATCTCTTGTCCGGATATCCGGCGTATATTCCGGGAACGGCAGTCATTAAATTTGCGATGGCGTTTGTATGTGCTGTTATCTTTTCAAAGCTTGCGAACAGCGTTCCGAAAGTGGCAGCATATGTGATAAGCAGTATCGTTGCCGAACTGATCATGGTGACCGGGTATTTCCTGTATGAGGCTTTTGTACTCGGATACGGACTTGCCGCCGCTGCTTCGATCATAAGCAATGGCGTTCAGGCACTGACCTGCCTGGTCATAGGCAATGCCCTGATCCACGCACTGGATCCGGTTTTCAGGAAATTTCAACTGATCAGTGTTAAATAAAATTCATTCCATCACTCCTTTTCCATCATGATTGCCACCATGTTTGATTTTTGATAAAATTGAACATGGTGGCGATTTTTTAGGGAGTGCGGTACTTTAATCCTGTCATGCTGCCTCCTGTTATTCTGAACATTCCCCGGTTTTACCTATATATATCATTGGGAGGTCATATGAAAAAATTTGATCATGCTATTGTTACGGATCCGCAAGTTTTTGAACAGAACAGGCTGAGTGCGCATTCGGATCACGAATGGTATTCGTCTGTGGAATCGGCGGATAAGGGAGGACTCGGTGATTACAAACATCTGCTGAACGGGATATGGTGGTTTTCATATGCGAAAAACTATGACAGTTGTGTAAAGGATTTTTACAGGACCGATTACGACTGCCGTAAGTGGGACAGTATCCGTGTTCCCGCACACATCCAGACAGAAGGTTACGGGGTGCCTCAGTATGCAAATACGCAGTATCCGTGGGACGGACTTGATGAGGTCGAGCCGGGAGAGATCCCGGAGTATTTTAATCCCGTGGCAAGCTATGTGAAATACTTTACGCTGCCGGACGGATTTGAGAAAGGACCGGTCTGCATTTCATTCCAGGGAGCCGAGAGCGGTATCGCCGTGTGGCTTAACGGAAAATATATCGGGTATTCCGAGGACTCGTTCACACCTTCCGAGTTCGATCTGACCGATGCGATCGACCGCAGGGGGGAGAATAAATTAGCTGTCATGGTATTCAGGTTTACAGCCGGCAGCTGGTGTGAGGATCAGGATTTTATCCGGTTTTCGGGAATATTCAGGGATGTGTGGCTCTATACTTATCCCGCCGTGCATATAAGCGATATGCGTATCACTACTCCGCTTTCGCCGGATCACAAGTCGGCAGGACTTGATATAACACTTCTTGCAACGTCAAAGGGAAAGGTTCGTGTAAAACTTTCCAATGGTCTTCGCGAGGTCATATGTGAAGAAGCTGAACTTTCCGAAGAGACAAAGCTTTCATACAAGGTCGACTGCCCGGATCTGTGGAGTGCGGAAAAACCGAACCTCTATGATCTTGCGATAGAGGTATACGCGGCCGCCGGAGAACTTTGTGAGGTCGTCCGGCAGAGGGTAGGTTTCCGTGAGTTTAAGATCGACAGTGATCATATAATGAAGATAAACGGAAAACGCATCGTTTTCCGCGGTGTGAACCGTCATGAGTTCTCAAGCCTTAAAGGACGCGCGATCTCCAAAGATGAGATACGATGTGATCTTGAGAACATGAAACGTAATAATATCAATGCGATCAGGACGAGCCATTATCCGAACTGCAGTGATTTTTACAGACTGTGTGACGAATACGGATTATATGTCATCGACGAGACGAATCTTGAGACTCACGGGACATGGGATACCATCGCATTCGGCATACATGATGAGGATTATGCCGTACCGGGCAACAGGAAAGAGTATAGGGAACTCGTTCTTGACCGTGCAAGGAGTATGGTAGAACGGGACAAAAATCATCCGTGCATCGTGATCTGGTCACTCGGAAACGAGTCATACGGAGGAAAGAATCTGTATGAAATGCATGAAGCGGTCAGAAAATGGGATCCGACCCGTCCGATACATTATGAAGGCATATTCTGGGATAAAAGATATCCGGACACTTCCGATATCGTAAGTTCCATGTACATTGTTGTGGATGATATAAGAAAGTTCCTTTCAGAGCATCGCGACAAACCTTATATCAGCTGCGAATATGCCCATGCCATGGGGAATTCCTGCGGTGCGATCAAAGAATACACCGACTATACGGAGGAAGAGGAACTCTATCAGGGCGGATTCATATGGGATTATATCGATCAGTCAATGACCGTAAAGGACCGCTACGGAAGGGTTTATGAAGGCTACGGAGGAGATTTCGGCGATCGCCCGAATGACGGAAGCTTTTGCGGTAACGGTATAGTGTATGGCGGAGAAGACCGCGAGCCGTCGCCGAAGATGCAGGAAGTTAAGTTCGTATACAGTAACATCAGGATAGAAATATCGAAGAAAGAAATCCATGTAAAGAACATGAACCTGTTTACGGACGTAAACGAATATGACTGTATTATCACCGTTGAAAAAGAGGGAGCCACGCTCGAAGAAGCGAAGGACTGTTTTGAGGTACCTCCGATTTCGGAGGCAACGCTGCCGCTTCCTGTGAGTATACCGGAAGGTGAGGGAGAGTATCTCGTAAACGTATCGGTACGTACAAGAGGAGACAATATGTGGGCCGCTGCAGGACATGAAGTTGCCTGGGGACAGGCCGTGTTCGGGAAGATGCAAAAGTCATCCCACAGAAAACTTCCTTTCCGTCCGGTAATGGGATACTGGAATGTTGCGATGTATGCCGAGGAATTCTCGGTGATGTTCTCAAAGATCCAAAACGGCCTTACGGCCCTTAATTACGGAGGCGTTAATCTGTTTACCGCTATCCCGCGCCCTAACTTCTGGCGTGCCATAACCGAAAATGACCGCGCCAATCTGCTGGCTGAGCGCGCAGGACAGTGGAAGCTCGCGAGCATGTATGCCTCGTTTAAGACAGAGCACGGAAGAAGTGCAACACCATGCAGCGTTTGCAAAACCGACGACGGCATTAAAGTAAGCTTTACATACCATCTTCCGACGAAGCCGGCGGGTGACTGTCAGCTGTCGTATACCGTACATTCAGATGGGGTTACGGATGTCGAACTGTCCATGGATGCATCTTCCGATATCGGAGAGCTTCCGGAGTTCTCAGTCATGTTTGCGATGGACGCTGACTATGACAGACTGACCTGGTATGGCAAAGGCCCAGAGGAAACGTATGCAGACAGGGATCATGCAAGGATCGGTGTGTACAGCCGGAAGGTTTCCGAGATAGAGGCAAAATATCTTGTGCCTCAGGAGAGCGGCAACAGGACAGGGGTACGCTGGGCGACCGTGACTGATGTCAGAGGACGAGGTATCAGGATAGAAGGTGAAGATCTGTATCTTGCAGTGAGCGCGCATACTCCTCATGAGCTTGAATGCGCCGCGCACCCTCATGAACTGGCACCCGTGATCAATACATACATAAGGGTCGGACTCGGACAGATGGGTGTCGGAGGAGATGATACATGGGGAGCACTTGTACATCCGCAGTATCTTATCGACAACAGCAGACCGCTCTGCCTTAAGTTCTCGATAAGACCTGTATAGGAGACGTGTATGACTGAATATGAAAAAATGACAGCCGGCATGATATACGATCCCGGAGACCCCGAAATAATGAAGGAACAGTCGGGCTATCTGGAAAGACTGTGGGAGTTTAACAGATTAAGGCCGGGCGATACAGAGGCGAAAGATCGTTACATGCATGAAGTGTTCCGGGAGTGCGGTACGGATAATTACATAGAGCTGCCGTTCTATGCCAACTGGGGCGGACACAATGTACATATGGGATCGTTCGTGTACTTAAACTTCGGCGTGACATTTGTTGATGACGGACATATATACATAGGCGATCATGTTATGTTCGGGCCGAACGTTACGGTTGCGACTGCCGCACATCCGCTTGAAGCGGAGCCAAGAAGCAAGGCGTATCAGTATAATGCCGATGTTCATATCGAAGAGAATGTCTGGATCGGTGCGGGGGCAGTGATACTGCCGGGAGTAACGATCGGCAGGAATTCGGTCATCGGTGCCGGAAGCGTTGTCACCAAGGATATCCCGGACAATGTTGTCGCGGTAGGAAATCCGTGCCGCATCATAAAGAAGATTAATTGTCACGGTTATTCGGATTTGTTAAAATAATAAGATATATGACGCGTTATATCTATAACACCGCAAAGTTAATAATGATCGCGCTTCTTGTCTGGGCGATCGCTGTGTTCGCGCGGGCTCTTTTCGGAGAGCCTACGGCCGGAGAGGCATACACGGGATCGTTTGGATCGGTTGATTTTTCTGCCGGATGGACAATGACGGATGCCGCAGGGAATGTTACGGAAAATGTTGTTCTTCCGGTTGAAGTAAGAGCATCCCGCGGGGATACGATCAGGCTTGTGAACAGGCTTCCGCATGAGATAAAAAAGGGAATGCGGCTGTCTACCAGAGCTTCCATCGCAGATGTGAAGATCATCATCAACGATAAGAGGCGTGCCGAATACAGTAAGAGGAATTTCTGGAACAAAAGAGTTCCGGTCAGTTCCTTTGTCCTTGCAAATCTGGGCGATGAGGATGCCGACGGCGAGATACAGATACTGATCACATCCGGAAGAGACGGAATGATCAATATCAATACCGTATCATATGCATATGGAAATAATGTATGGTTTCCGTATATCGAAGAATGCCTGCCTGTCATTTTCATGGCTCTTGTTCAGATACTTGCGGGGCTTCTGGCCATTATCCTCTATATTGTTTTCAGGAACAAAGTCGGCGTTAACAAGTCGCTTTTTTACCTGGGTATAATGACTGCCGAGATCGGCATGTGGATGATAGGAGAAAATCATATACGTCAGTTGATCTTTTCTTCGCATTCATATGCCGGCATATTCTCTTATCTGTTCATAGAGACCGTGTCGGGATTCGGCGCGATGTTTTTTGACGAGATACAGTCGCATCGCTACAGAAAGCAGTATGCGGTACTTGTTGCGGTTCTTGCTGTTCAGGTCATCATCAACTCGGCACTGAATTTTCTCAACATAGTTGATTATCTGTATACTTTAAAATATGCCCATATATGGTCCGGTCTGATCATAATCTGGATAATCATCACGATCATACGTGACTGTCTGCATCGGAAGATAAAGGAATATTCACTTATAGCATTCGGAATGCTCGGCTTTCTCATAGCCGGAGTAGCCGAGATGATCAATTTCTATATCGATCCTTCAGCCAGGCTCGGTGTCCGACTCGGGATTGGACTGCTCTTCCTTATGGGCGCGACGATCGTTCAGGCCGTAAGGGATATGCTGAGTGCATCGGAAGAAAAGAGAATGTATTCCGAGAAGATGAACGAGATGATCTTCCAGACAATCGCAAGGACGATCGATCCCCGGGATGGGCAGACATCTGTCGGAAGGATCTCCGAAAACATCAGGGATCTGTCGCGGCAGCAATCTGATACGCAGCATGTTGTGATCGTGGACGATGATGAACTGAACCTCCTGATGGCGGAAGATATACTCAGCGGGCAGAATATAGAAGTTACGTGCTTATCGTCCGGAAACGAACTGCTCGAATATGTAGGAAGCAATACGCCGGATCTGATCCTTCTCGACATATGCATGCCGGTGATGGACGGATTTGAAACTCTTAAAGAGTTAAAGAAGATAATGGCTGACAGTGAAGAGATCCCCGTGATATTCCTGTCGGCAGCCGAAGAGGATGAATCGGAGACAAGGGGTCTTCGGCTCGGAGCGGTTGATTTTATCAAGAAGCCGTTTGAACCTGATGTGCTGCTGCTCCGCGTGCGGCGTACGATAGAACTTGCAAGGCTTCAGAAAGATCTTGCCTCGGAGATAGACCGCAAATCCAGGGAGAACGAGGCACTGTCGTTGCACGTCGTGCAGACGCTTGCCGAGGCTATCGACGCGAAGGATACATATACGAACGGTCATTCAACCCGCGTGGCACAGTATTCAAGAGAGATCGCAAGACGATACGGTTATTCGAAGAAGGCCCAGGAGGATATTTACATGATGGGACTTCTGCATGATGTCGGAAAGATCGGAGTACCCGATGAGATAATAAACAAGCCCGCAAGGCTTACGGATGAAGAGTTTGAACTGATCAAAGCGCATCCTGTTATCGGCTGCAATATACTTCAGAAGATCGAAGAGATGCCAAAACTTCAGACCGGTGCGCACTGGCATCATGAACGTTATGACGGGAAGGGGTATCCCGACGGTCTTGCAGGAGAGGATATTCCGGAAGAAGCAAGGATCATCGCAGTTGCCGATGCATACGATGCGATGACGAGTCGTCGGAGTTACAGGGATATTTTGCCGCAGGAAGTAGTTAAGGGCGAGATAGAAAAAGGAAGGGGTCTGCAGTTCGATCCGACCTTTGCCGATATCATGCTCGAGATAATTGCGGATGATATAACATATGGACTGAAGGAAAGTTAGGTCACACACTTTTTAAGGAGGGTTTTATGAGATCAACGGTATTGTACACGGAAGAGATCGATGAGATGAATGTGGCTGCGGAGGAGATCTTCGAACAGGCAGAGAGTTTTAACTTCGGAAGATCATCCCTTGCTCTCATTTTTACGGAGGAGGATGTTGATTATCCCGAACTGTACAGGCATCTGAGAACTAAGTGGGATTTTCCCATGATCGGAAGTACGGCGATGGGAACGCTTCTCGGTAAGCAGGGTTACTGCGGAGGCGGTATCTCGGTGATGATACTGAGTGCGGATGACTGCACGTTCTCTGTCGGTATGGCGCAGGATCTTGACAGGAAAAATTATGAAGGAAAGATAACCGAGGCGTTCCAAAATGCCACGTCATCCCTTGACGGTGATCCGAAACTCGTTCTTATATATGCATGTATGATCACGGGAGAAGGAAACGTATCGGGCGATGAAATGGTTGCGATCATGGATAAGCTGATGAAGGGAGCGCCCGTATACGGAGGACTTTCCTCGGATGATTTTAACTTCGACCATGTTAAGGTATTCTGTAATGACAGGGTCGATGAAAAAGGTCTTGTAATGGCGACGATCAGCGGGAATATAGATCCGAAGTTCGTTCATGTTAATTCGGTAAAGAACAAAGCAAGTTTTTCATATGAAGTTACAAAGTCGGACGATAACAGAGTCATAATGCTCGGAGACAGGACTTTTGTTGACGCACTTAAAAAAGAAGATATGGAGACGGACAAGGAGGATGTTCTTGCGGATTACATCCTTTCGCCGTTCGTCCTCAGCATCGACGGTGGGGACGGAGACAAGGTGGAAGTCGGACGAGTGCTTGCAAGCCTTAACAAAGAAGACGGGTCGGGCCTGTTCTACGGACTGATACCGGAAGGAACGGTGCTGAACATAGGTCTTCTTAACAAAGAGGATGTACAAAGTTCGGTGGAACGGGCTTTTGATGAGATATTAAAACTTTGCGCAGGCAGATCAACGCTTATGTGCACCTCATGCTGCGCCCGTTTTGTGGCTCTCGGAGCAAACAGTTCGTCCGAGCCGGCAGCGTATCAGAACAGACTGCCTGCGGGAACGACTCTCGGCGGTATGTATGCATACGGTGAGTTCTGCCCGGTAAAGGGAAGCAACACCGGAAAAGAATACAACATGTTCCACAATTTCACGTTTACGATCCTGGCTATCTGACGGAGGACCTATATGGATATCAATACGGGATTGCATCAACCGGATGCGGATTCTCAACTTGCACAGGAAAACAAGAAGCTTTTACGAGAGATCAGAAAACTGAAAAAAAACAATGAGATGCTGCGGATGGCCAATGAGCAGGCAGCTCATACGCAGGCGTTCATACAGAAGGACATGACAAGGCAGATGTTCTTTAACAGGCAGCTCCTGCAGACGTTTCCGGATCTCCTGGTCATAGTGAATTCAGAGCTTGAGACTATCATGACCTCTGATGTGTTCTTTGAATACAAAGAAGGGATCAGCCGGGATGATATCAGAAACGGGATACCGGTAAGAACAGCACTTGACGGACTGCTGAAGAGCGAAGACCTTGAGGAACTGCTTGAAAACTGTCAAAAGGTGTTGTCCGGACAGGTCATTGAACCTTATATGATCCGGAGAGAGAGAAACGACAGAAGAAGTGATGCGCGTGTAAGTATCAGGATCATAAAGCGAGAGGAAGAGGTAGTGGGGCTTGCGATCCTGTTCATGGATGTGACCGACATGGTCATGGCACTGGAAAGGGCCGAAGAGGCAGACCGTGCCAAGAGCCAGTTCCTTGCAAACATGAGCCATGAGATAAGGACTCCGATGAATGCCATAAACGGTATGACGGAATTCATACTGAGGGATTCCAAGGATGAGGGGGCAAGAGAACGTGCTTCTTCCATCAAGGCTGCATCACGTACACTGATCTCGATAATAAACGATATACTTGATTTTTCAAAGATAGAATCCGGAAGACTTGAACTCATAGATGACAATATCCAGACGATATCAATGATCAATGATATAAGGACGATGACCGAGGTCAGACTCGAGAACAAGAGCGTCATCCTGATATGTGATATGGCGGAAGATATCCCGTCAGGCCTGTACGGTGACGAGATAAGGATCAAGCAGATACTGATCAACATACTCGGCAATGCAGTCAAATTTACGAAGAACGGCAGCATAACCTGGAAGATCCACAGTGAAAAAGTAGATGACGAACACTGCAGGCTGCATATAAGCGTCAAGGATACGGGTATCGGTATCAAGGAAGAAGATCTGGAAAATATTTTTTCGGTGTTCACTCAGGTCGATACGAGAAAGAACAAATCGGTGGAAGGAACCGGACTGGGGCTTGCCATAAGCAAGAGACTGGTCGAAATGATGAACGGCAGCATCAACGTCAACAGTATATATGACTTCGGAACCGTTTTTACGTTTGATATCCTTGTAAAGGTTACGGACTGGACACCTCTCGGTAACTTTACCGAAAGACTCGGAGAGATCAGAGAGGAGGTATTCCGCGTGTGCTTTACGGCACCGGATGCGGAGGTTCTTGTCGTGGATGATAACGAGATGAACCTGGATGTTACCGAAGGCATACTGCAGCCGTACGATATCAAGGTGACAAAGGCTTCAAGCGGTCCGGAGGCGATAGATATCTTCAGGCAGAAGAAGTTCGACATCATCTTCATGGATCATATGATGCCGGTTATGGACGGTGTCGAGGCGATGCAGCGGATCAGACAGCTGCCCGGCGGCAGCGAGGCCGTGATAATCGTGCTTACCGCGAATGCATTAAGCGGCGCCGATGTGGAATACAAGAGGCTGGGGTTCCAGGATTTTCTTGCAAAACCGGTTGAAATGAATATACTTGATCAGATACTGCGCGACTATCTTCCGAAGGACAAGATGATCGAGATGTCTGAAGGTGCTGCAGCACAGGCGGAGCCCAAGCCGGCATCTGCAACTCCTGCATCGGCTGTTGAGTCTTCATCGTCTGCAGGATCACAGGATGTAATGATCGACCGTAAGATCGGATTGAAATACTGCATGGGAAATGCAGAACTATACAAAAAGATCCTTGCAAAATATGCGGATGTTACGAAGATCGAAGAACTTGAAAGATCACTTGCCGCAGAAGACTGGGACAGCTACAGGATCGCGGCTCATTCGGTAAAAGGAACCTCGCTTAACATTGGAGCCGAAACATTGTCGGCACACGCCAAGGAAATGGAATTTGCGGCAAGAGACGGTGATATCGATCTTATAAAGAAAAAACACAAAGGCTTCCTGGAGGAATATCAGGCTGTCATCAATACTATCAAAGATGGATTTAACGGTTGATTTTGACAGCGAGAAAAAGTAAAATAATGAACGGATTTTTTTCCATAGAAGAATCAAAGGAGGATATGATTATGAAAAAGATTATGGCGATTCTCATGGCCGGTGTTATGGCAACAGGACTTTGTGCCTGCGGTGCAGCCGGCGGATCTGCAGATCAGGCGGCAGGTTCCTCATCGGCGGATACTATCAAGATCGGTGTATTTGAGCCTTCAACAGGTGATTCCGCATCGGGCGGAAAGAAGGAGATACTCGGAATGCAGTACGCAAACGCTGAGACTCCTACGGTTGAGGTAGGTGGCAAGACATATAATGTAGAGCTTGTTATGGCTGATAACGGATCAAGTGCAGACAAGGCTCCGTCAGCGGCTTCAGAGCTCGTGGGCAAGGATGTATCTCTTGTTCTCGGATCTTACGGTTCGGGTGTATCAATGGCAGGCGGTCCCAAGTTTGAAGAAGCAGGACTTGCGGCTATCGGTGTTACATGTACCAACCCCAATGTTACGGCAGGTAACGATTACTACTTCAGAATATGTTTCCTTGATAACTTCCAGGCAGACGTTCTTGCAAACTTCGCAATGGATAAGTTTTCTGCCAAGAAGGCATACTGCCTCGGCGAGAACGGTAACGAATATGACCAGGGACTGTGCGTATTCTTCAAGCAGGTATTTGAAGCAGCAGGCGGCGAAGTCATAACAGACTCATTCCCGACAAACAATTCAGACTTTACTTCATATCTGAACAAGGCAAAGAGCGAGGGAGCAGACGTTATCTTCACTCCTGTTTCGATCGCATATGCAAAGCAGATCATGGAGCAGGCAGCTTCACTTGATATAGGTATTCCTTTCCTCGGATCTGATACTCTTGATGACAATATGGTCCTTGAGGCTACAAAGGGTACCAACCTTCAGCTTTACGTATCAACTTTCTATCAGGAAGGCGGATCAGAAGAGTTCGATAAGGGTATCAAGGATTACATCAACAACAATTCGAGCGCGTTGACTGCAAACGGCGGAAACGATACGATCTCTGCTGTTACAGCAATGGGTTATGATGCATATTATGTTGCACTTGAGGCTATCAAGGCAGCAGGCTCAGGCGACAAGGGTGCTATCAAGGCAGCTATCCCCGGCGTAACATACAGCGGTGTATCAGGTTCGATCGCTTTCGATCAGACAGGTGATGCTGTACGTGATACGGCTTATATCAAGACAGCCGATACCGCATCAGGCACATGGGCATTTGAAAAGGTTCAGACAGGATCCAAGTAAAAAGGATCCGGATATTATAAAGGATTGATCTTATGGAATATGTCATTTCGGTTTTGCTCTCCGGTATTTCGGTGGGCGGGCAGTATGCTCTTATAGCGATCGGGTATACGCTTGTATACGGGATCCTGCGACTGATCAACTTTGCACATGGTGATGTGTTCATGGTCGCGGGACTTATGGGAATATACTTTACGGCGTCGCTTCCGTTTACGGAAGCGCTGCCGCTTGTTATCATCGTGACGGTCATTCTCGGCTTTACGATCGAGCGTGCGGCGTACAAGCCGCTTCGGAGCGCTCCGAGAATGTCGGTTATGATATCCGCGATAGGAGTCAGTTATCTTCTGCAGAATACCGCTACTTACATAACCGGAGGACAGCCGATGACATATCCTGTTATAAAAGGATTGTCCGATACCGTTAATGTTGCGGGCACACAGACAAAATGGGTGGTCATAATCACCCCGTTCCTTGTACTTGCTCTCGTGTTCGCGCTTACACAGCTTATCAACCGCACCAAGGTCGGAATGGCAATGAGGGCGGTATCAAAAGATTTTGAGACGAGCCGTCTCATGGGTATCAGGATCAACAGCGTTATATCGGTCACTTTTATCATCGGTTCAGCTCTTGCGGCTGTCGGTTCGATACTCTTCTTTACAAACTATCCGGCCATCACTCCCACAGCCGGTGCAATGCCGGGACTTAAGGCATTTGTTGCCGCAGTGTTCGGAGGGATAGGCTCGATCCCCGGAGCTGTTATAGGGGCATTTCTTATAGGAATATGCGAGACGATAATCAAGGGTCTTCCTTCTTCATGGGATGTATCGGTCTTTTCGGATGCATTTACTTTTGCTCTGCTGATAATCATCCTTATTTTCAAACCACAGGGACTCTTCGGAGAAGCAGCTACGGATAAGGTGTGATGATGAAACAGAATAAGAAAACACTTAAGATATTTATATGTATCCTTTCACTGCTGCTGTTTGTGATCCTTCTCGAGAACCTCAGCGCGTTCTTACCGATGCCGCAGGTTTTCGAACCGACGAGTCCGTTGTTCACGGTACTCAAGAAAGCAGCGGTATATTCACTCGTGGCAGTTTCGATGAATCTGCTGAACGGTTTTACCGGACTGTTTTCACTCGGACAGGCGGGATTCATGCTCCTCGGAGCTTATACATATGCGATACTTACCGTACCGTCGGCGATGAAGGAACAGGTTTACTATCTGTTCGGAGGCTGCGCGTTTGATTTTTCACTCGTGGATATGTTCAAAGGCATATTCGGAGAATCGGGATTCGGAGGCGCACTTGCGATGATACTGGGAAGCCTTATCGCACTGATCCTTGCCGGATGTGTAGCGGGTATTTTCTCGTATCTCATCGGTATCCCGGTGCTGCGGTTAAAGAGTGATTATCTGGCAATAGCGACACTCGGTTTTGCGGAGATCATCCGTGCGATATTCCAGTGGCAGAAGCTTGGCCCTATCACTAACGGGGCAAACATGATAAAAGGATTTCCGACGTTTTCGGATTTTAACATAATGAATGGATCGACTACGGTCCTTCGACTGTCAACATTCGTTCCTTTCCTTATTTCATCCGTATGCATTCTTTTGATCGTTCTTCTGATCAATTCGTCATACGGAAGAGCGTTCAAGGCGATAAGGGACGATGAGGTTGCGGCAGAAGCAATGGGTATCAGCCTGTTCAAGCATAAGATGATGTCATTCGTCATATCAAGTTTCTTTGCGGGAGTCGGTGGAGCGCTTTTTGCAATGTACGTGGCAAATGCGCAGGCCAAGGCTTTTACTTCCGTAATGACATATGAGATCCTGCTAATAGTGGTTATCGGAGGAATAGGCTCCGTCAGCGGAAGCGTGATGGCAACATTCCTGTATGTTGCATGCTCCGAATGGTGGCTCAGATTCCTTGATACGGAAATCTATATCGGAAACTTTAAGATACCGCTTCTTAGGAACGGTTTCCGAATGGTCGTATTCTCCGTCGTAATCATGGTGATCGTCCTGTTCTTCTCACAGGGTATAATGGGTGATCACGAGATCAATCTCGGAGCTCTTATCAGGAAGATCTCCAAAAGATCGGAAAGGAAGAGTTAGACCATGGGAAGTGCTTTACATCTTGAAAACGTAACAATGCAGTTCGGCGGTGTGGTCTCGGTCAATAACCTTACGCTCGATGTTCCCGAGCATCAGATAATCGCACTCATAGGTCCGAACGGAGCGGGTAAGACAACCGCTTTTAACTGTATCACCGGTGTGTATCAGCCGACGAACGGTCTGATAGAGTTCATGGGAAAGCCCATGGTAAGAAATCACCCGACAGGTGCTGCAGCCAAGACATATAAAGGAGAAAACGGCGATAAGTATTCGTCGGATCCGGTACTTGCCCCGACACCCGATGAGATCACGGGACTCGGTATAGCAAGAACATTTCAGAATATACGTTTATGGAAGAGCATGACGGTGTTTGATAACGTGCTCGTTGCAAAACATCAGCATGCAAAACAGAATGTTTTTTCCGCGGTATTTCGTAAGAACCTTGCCGAAGAAAAGAGGATGCGTGACGAGACGATGGATCTTCTTCGCGAGCAGGGGCTTGACGCATACAAGGATGAGCTGGCAGTCAGCCTACCCTACGGTCTTCAGAGACGTCTCGAGATCGCAAGGGCGCTTGCCACAAAGCCGACGCTCCTTTTGCTTGATGAGCCTGCAGCGGGCATGAACCCGCAGGAGACGGCGGAACTGGCTGATTTTGTCAGACAGATACGTGAAAAATATAACCTTACGGTATTCCTTATAGAACATCATATGGACCTTGTAATGAACATTTCCGATTATATCTATGTCATAGACTTCGGAAGTGAGATAGCACGTGGCATACCCGAGGAGGTCCAGAACAACAAGCATGTCATAGATGCATATTTGGGAACGACAGACGAGGAAGACAATGAGTGAGCAGGTCTTAAAAATCGAAAACCTGAAGGTCAGTTACGGAGGTATCGAAGCGGTCCGCGGGATCAGCTTTGATGTTAAGGAAAAAGAGATAGTCACACTGATCGGTGCGAACGGAGCCGGAAAGAGCTCGACACTTCGGACCATAAGCGGCCTTGTAAAGCCTGTGGAAGGTAAAGTCATATTTGACGGTGAGGACATTACCGCAAAGGATCCGACGGCCATCGTTTCAAAAGGCCTGATGATGGTCCCGGAAGGACGAAGGATATTTCCTAACCTCACGGTACTCGAGAATCTGAAGATCGGTGCATATCTTCGCAAGGACGATCTTGAGAAGGATATAGAAATGGTCTACAGTTATTTTCCGAGGCTGAAGGAACGTTCGTGGCAGGAAGGCGGTACACTGTCAGGCGGAGAGCAGCAGATGCTTGCTGTCGGGCGTGCTCTGATGGGAAGACCTAAGCTTCTCATGATGGATGAGCCGTCGCTCGGACTTGCACCTATCGTCGTTCAGGGAATATTTGAGATAATCAAGCAGATCAATGAAGCAGGCACGACCGTGCTGCTTATCGAGCAGAACGCGAATATGGCACTTCATGTGGCCGACAGAGCATATGTCATTGAGAACGGAAAGATAGCCATGGAAGGGACCGGAAGGCAGCTTCTCGAGGATGAAAAAGTCCGCGCGGCATATCTTGGAAGCACCAATTCATAGAACTGCAGTACAGAAGAAATTAAGCTTGAAATGCCGGTTGCGGTGCTTCAAGCTTTTTTATCTGAAAACCGGATGGAGGATACGATGTTAAGAAGCGCGATCACTGAAAACGGAAAAGTCGAAGGACTTCCTGCGGATGACCCGAGGGTAACTGTTTTTCGCGGGATACCTTTTGCCGCACCGCCTGTCGGCGAAAACCGGTGGAAGGCTCCGCAGCCGTGCGCAGACTGGGAAGGAGTAAGGAAATGCTATTCCTTCGGCCCAATCTCGATGCAGGATCAGCCGGGTGTGGAAGACGATCTTTACGCAAGGGAATTCCATGTTGATCCCGATATCGCGATAAGTGAAGACAGCCTGTATCTGAACGTGTGGACCGGAGCAAAGAGCACAAAAGACAAACTTCCCGTGCTCGTCTGGATATACGGAGGCGCTTTTCAGTGGGGATATACTTCGGAGATGGAGTTTAACGGGGAACGTCTGGCAAGACACGGTGTGATAGTTGTATCGATAGCATACAGACTCGGTGTGTTCGGTTTTCTGGCGCATCCGGATCTTGTCAAAGAGGATGATAAGCATCCGACGAACTTCGGACTTCTTGACCAGAAGGCAGGACTGGAATGGGTATACAGGAACATCGCCGCCTTCGGAGGAGACCCCGAAAACATAACCTATGCGGGACAGTCCGCGGGCGGAGCGAGCGTTACATACGCCATGGCGGCGGGGCTTCCGATGGTCAAAAAAGCTTCGATATTCAGCGGCCTTATAAGAAATCCGTTTTACTTTGACGGGATAATAAGACCGAAGACAATGACGGAAGTAATGGAGAACGGAAAGCAGTTCATTTCCTGTCTTAGGTGCGATACGGTCGATGAGGCGCGCTCTTTGGATGCTGTAACGATAAGAGATGCGTATTTTACGTTTGTAAAGGATCATCCGCGATTTGTTCCGTGCATCGACGGCGTCTATGTTAATGGTGATCCGTATGAGATGCTGATCGAAGGAAGTCTTCCGGATATTCCGATGCTTACTGGATATACGAAGGATGAGTTTACGGACAAGGTACCGACACAGCCCGGGACGGATGTAACAGCTATTAAGGCGCATGTGTTCGAAAAGGGTGGCATCAACTGTTTCAATGTTGTTGAAAACTCTGTAAGAACTGCTGTTGATGCACACAGGCGGAATAATAAAAAAGCACCGATGTACACATATGTATTCGGGCCGGATATTCCGGGGTATGACAGTCCGGGAGTTTTTCACTCATGCGATCTGTGGTTTTTCTTTGAGACGCTTCAGAAGTGCTGGAGACCTTATAACGGCAGCCACTACGAACTTGCAAAAAGAATGTGTGATCACTGGTGTAATTTCATAAAAACGGGAGATCCAAACGGGATTGGATATGACGGGAAACAGCTTCCTGAATGGAAACCGTCAGATGGGATCGATCCATTGGTGGATGAGATGATGTTCAGTTGACTCCCGGGTCGCCTTCTTCGGGATCGGAAGTCTGTATATATTTATCCAATATCGTCTGCAGGTTGCCACGGCTTACGGGACGCGAAATGATGCCGCATACACCCTCGGGAAGCTTGTTCTCTATAGCGGCCTGCTCTGAAGGCTCTGCAAGATAGATGATCGGTGTGTTCGCAAGTTCCTTATATGTTCTGATGATCTCGAGGATCCTCTTGGTTGACATAACATTGAGGTAACAATCAATAAAGATCAGATCCGGTACGGTGCCGTTCAGATAAAAAATGGCATTCTTCGGATTATCAAAGACTTCGACGTCATAGTCTCTCTGAAGGTATATCTTCATAAGATCCAGGGTCGAAAAATCATCGTCGATGATGACTATGTTACGCCTTCCGCTGCCGGCCTTTTTGGGCTTGATATCCGGAACGAGCATGCTGTCATGCGTAAACATGGTCGAATCCTCGGCGCCACCGTATTCGGCTGAATAACTGCTCTTATTGGTCTGTGTCTGCGGACTGTCGTTCAGCAGATTGGACAGTTGGAGAAAAATATCGTCTTCCATGCGTATATATTAACATAATTTTGGAACATCAAACAATAGAAAAAGGGAAAAACAGGAAAAATGACTTTAAGAGACATGAAGATCGGTGATACATGCGTTATCACACGGGTAGGAGGCGAAGGTGCGCTCCGTCAGCATTTTCTTGACATGGGAGTGATCAACGGAGCTAAAGTGACCGTTGTCAAATATGCCCCGATGGGTGACCCCGTGGAACTGCTTATACGGGGATATCAGCTTACACTCCGGCTTGATGACGCCGAAAAGATCGACGTCGAGCCTGTTGCCAAAGAGGAGACGGAGGAACGGAGCAAAAAGAATCTGTCCAGACTCGAACACCCCGGACTTGGAGAAGGCGGACGTTTTCATGCAAAAACAGACGGCAATCCCGTGCGTGAAGGGACTGTTCTGACATTCGCGCTTGTCGGTAATCAGAACAGCGGCAAGACGACACTCTTTAACCAGCTTACGGGCTCCAGCCAGCATGTCGGGAATTTCCCGGGGGTAACGGTAGACCGCAAGGATGGAGCCATCAGGCAGCACCCTGATACGCTTGTTACTGATCTTCCGGGCATATATTCGATGTCTCCGTACAGCAGTGAGGAGATAGTATCACGAAACTTCGTTATGAACGAAAAACCGCATGCGATAATAAATATCGTTGATGCAACCAATATCGAGAGGAATATGTATCTGACAATGCAGCTTCTCGAGATGAACATCCCGATGGTCGTGGCACTTAACATGATGGACGAGATAACGGCAAACGGAGGGACGATCGACATCAACGAGATGGAGGCTGCTCTTGGAGTACCGGTAGTCCCGATATCTGCGGCAAAGAACCAGGGTATCGATGAGCTCGTGGAACATGCGATCCATGTGGCAAAGTATAATGAGCCGCCGCTCAGACAGGATTTTTGTGATAAGCAGGATCACGACGGCGCCGTTCACAAGTGTATCCATGCGGTGATCCATCTGATCGACGATAAGGCAGGACATGCAGGAATACCGGTAAGATTCGCGGCAAGTAAGGTAATTGAGGGAGATGAGATAGTCATTGACCAACTCGGTCTGGATGATAACGAAAAGGAAACTATCGGTCATATCGTGCTGCAGATGGAGATAGACCGAGGGCTTGACCGCAGTGCGGCTATCGCGGATATGCGATACTCATTTATAGAAAAGATATGCGCAGCTTTTGTAAGAAAACCCGGCAAGAGCAGGGAAAGGGCCAGAAGCGAAAAGATAGATGCGGTCCTTACCGGTAAATGGACGGCGATACCGTTATTCATAGTTATAATGTTCATAGTAGCCTATCTGACCTTCAATGTTATAGGCGGGGCACTTCAGAAACTGCTCGAGGCGGGGATAGATGCGCTTACGGAGCTGACTTCATCGGCACTTCTGACCATGGGAGTCAACGAGGTGATACACGGCCTGATCATTGACGGTATATTCGCGGGAGTCGGGAGTGTACTCGGATTCCTTCCTATCGTTGTAACACTTTTCTTTTTCCTGTCGCTTCTCGAAGATTCGGGGTATATAGCAAGAGTAGCTTTCTTTATGGATAAGATACTGCGCAGGATCGGACTTTCCGGGAGAAGTATTGTTCCTATGCTCATAGGATTCGGATGCACGGTCCCGGCAGTTATGTCAACCAGAACGCTTCCGAGTGAACGCGATCGTAAGATGACGATACTTCTGACGCCGTTCATGAGCTGTTCGGCGAAGATGCCGATATATGCTTTCTTTGTGGATGCATTTTTTGCGAGGCATAAAGCGCTGATACTGATCGGGCTGTACCTGCTCGGTATCGTTATGTCGGTTATGATCGCACTCGTTTTCAGACGTACGATCTTCCGCGGTGAAGCCGTTCCTTTTGTCATGGAACTGCCTAATTACAGGCTTCCGAGTGTCGGCAACGTGGGACAGCTCCTGTGGGAAAAAGCCAAGGATTTTCTTCAGAGGGCGTTTACGATCATATTTGTGGCGACGATCGTCATATGGCTGCTCAGCAGTTTTGATGTTCATCTTGGGCTTGCTGCCGATCAGCAGACGAGCATACTTGCGGTCATCTCGGGATGGATCGCACCGCTGATGAGCCCGCTCGGACTTGGAGACTGGAGGATATGTACGGCTCTCATAAGCGGTTTCATGGCCAAGGAAAGCGTTGTATCAACTCTTGAGGTACTGTATGAGGGCGATGTTACGAACTTTATGACAGCTGCATCAGCGGCGGCACTTCTTGTTTTTTCGCTCCTTTACACACCCTGTGTTGCAGCGATAGCCTCGATCAAAAGGGAACTGGGCGGCAAATGGGCGTGTCTTGTAATCGTATGGCAATGTCTGATCGCGTGGATCGCAGCGCTGGTTGTTCATTTTATCTTGCAAACATTGTGAAAATGTGTATAATAGTGTAGATATTTTGTATTTTTCAAAGGAGGATCTTATGAAAAAGAAAATTGTAAGTGTTCTTATGGCATCTGCAATGGTTCTTTCTCTTGCTGCATGCAATGGCGCTGCCGGACAGCCTGCAGCTACCATCGAGAACGTTGAGAATGCCACAGAAGAAGCAGTTGATGCTGTAGAAGAGACTGTTGACGCAGCTGAGGAAGCAGTTACAGATGCTGTTGACGAGGCAAAATCAGATGATTTTCACATCGGTATCGTAACAGGTTCAGTTTCACAGTCTGAGGATGACAGAAGAGGTGCTGAGGCATTTCAGGCAAAGTATGGTGAGGACAAGGTTACTCTTGCCATCTATCCCGATAACTTTACCGAGGAGCTTGAGACAACGATCCAGACTATCGTTAACCTTTCTGATGATCCCGATATGAAGGCTATCATCGTTAACCAGGCTATTCCCGGAACAACAGAAGCTTTCCGTCAGATCAAGGAGAGAAGACCTGACATCATCTGTATCGCAGGTGAGTCTCACGAGGATCTTCCCGAGATCGGATCTGCAGCTGATCTTGTTGTAAACAACGATTTCGTTGCACGCGGATACCTTATGATCCGTACGGCTCATGAGCTCGGATGTGATACTTTTGTACACATCTCATTCCCTCGTCATCTTTCATACGAGACAATGAGCAGACGAGTTGCCATCATGAAGGCAGCATGTGAAGAGTTCGGAATGAAGTTCGAGATGGAGACCGCTCCCGACCCGACAACCGATGTTGGTGTTCCCGGAGCACAGGCTTACATCCTTGAACATGTTCCCGAGTGGGTTGAAAAGTACGGCACAAATTCAGCTTATTTCTGTACAAACGATGCTCACACAGAGCCCCTTCTCAAGAAGCTTCTTGAGTGCGGCGGATACTTCATCGAAGCAGACCTTCCTTCACCTCTTATGGGATATCCCGGAGCACTCGGTCTTGACCTTACGGAAGAGGCAGGTGACTTTGAGAAGATCCTTGCAAAGGTTGAATCAGCAGTCGTAGAAAAAGGCGGCGCAGGAAGATTCGGTACATGGGCTTACTCATACGGATATACCGTTTCAGCAGGTCTTGCTGAGCATGAGAGAAACGTTATCCTCGGCGAGAGCGATCTTACCGATATCGACGATATCTCCAAGGCATACGGTGTGTTCTCACCCGGAGCTGAGTGGAACGGTTCCAAGTATACAAACGCTGAGACAGGCGTAAAGGCTGACAACACGTTCCTTATTTACCAGGATACATATATCATGGGTAATCCCGGCAAGTATATGGGATCAACAAAGGTTGAGGTTCCCGAGAAATACTTTACTATTAAGTAATGATTGTTGCGGTGAGGAGGATATCTTTATGTCCTCCTCACCATGTTTTATTTTTTTGATTCGGAAAGGTTGTTATTGATGGATAGGAACAGTGCACCGCTTTTGAAGATGCAGGGCATTAAGAAGGATTTCTTCGGCAATCAGGTGCTTGAGGATATCAATCTCGAGCTTCGCCCCGGTGAAGTCCTTGGTCTGTGTGGTGAGAACGGTGCAGGAAAATCAACACTCATGAAGATCCTTTTCGGCGCGGCGGATATAGCCGAGACCGGGGGATATCAGGGAGACATTTATCTTGATGGAGAAAAGGTAAGTTTTTCGACGCCCTTTGAAGCGATAGCTGCGGGCATAGGAATGGTCCATCAGGAATTTTCGCTCATTCCGGGCTTTGATGCGACTGAGAACATACTGCTCAACCGTGAGCCCGAGAAGCATAATTTTATTTCGGAAATATTCGGAGACAGACTGAACACGCTTGACAGAAGCGAGATGGATGCGCGAGCAAAGACTGCGATAGAAAAGATGGGCGTGGCCATAGACAGACATATGATGATCAACACGATGCCTGTCGGGCACAAACAGTTTACCGAGATAGCGAGAGAACTGTCCAAGCAGCAGCTCAGACTTCTTATACTTGATGAGCCCACAGCGGTGCTCACCGAGCGTGAGGCAGCATCATTGCTCGAGTCGATAAGAGGTATGTCGGAGCGCGGTATATCAGTCATCTTCATTACACATAGATTACAGGAAGTACTATCGGTCTGTCATACCGTTGCGGTCATGCGTGATGGAGTTCTGGTGGAGTGCGTACCGTCATCCGAGACAAGCGTTGCTGCCATTACAAAGAGCATGGTCGGCAGGAGCGTGGGAACATCGGAAAAACGTGAACTTAAAAATACGGATGACGCAAAGACGATACTTAAGATAGACAGGCTGTGGGTCGATATGCCCGGAGAGACCGTAAGGGATGTATCTCTTGAAGTTAAGGAAGGAGAGATACTCGGCATCGGAGGTCTGGCAGGTCAGGGTAAGCTCGGTATCCCCAATGGGGTTATGGGGCTTTATGAGGCAGGCGGCACTGTAGAATTTGACGGAAAAGCCATCCCTCTGAACAGCCCGAGAGTATGCCTTGATTCTTCATTTGCGTTTGTGTCTGAGGACAGAAGGGGTGTGGGCCTTCTTCTTGATGAATCACTTGAGTGGAACGTGGCATTTCCCGCAATGCAGATTCAGAACAAGTTCCTGAAAAGGTATCTTGGCGGACTTATAAAATGGAGAGATGAAAAAGCGATCCGTGAGATAACGGAAAAATATATACGCGAACTTCAGATCAAATGTACGAGTTCCAAACAGAGGGCAAGAGAACTGTCGGGAGGAAACCAGCAGAAGGTATGTCTTGCCAAGGCATTTGCACTTGAGCCGAAGCTTTTGTTCGTATCGGAGCCTACCCGTGGAATAGATGTTGGAGCCAAGGCACTCGTACTTGATGCACTCAAGAAATTTAACCGTGAGAGCGGAGTAACTGTTGTCATGGTATCATCGGAGCTTGAGGAGCTTCGGACAACATGTGACAGGATAGCCATTGTATCCGGTGGACGCATATCCGGAATCCTTCCGGCCGATTCTTCAACGGAAGAGTTCGGAACAATAATGCTTCAGGGAGTTGTTTAAAAGGTACAGGCTGTCAGGAAAGAGGATTTGAAAATGAAAGAGAAAATAATGGATTCGCTCCGTGAATTCGGACTTCCCAGGCTGATAATAACGGGATTTCTCGTACTTCTTCTGATAATGGCCCCTTTTGTGGGCGCGGATCTGCCGACACAGATATCAAATATCATAAACAGGTTTTCATGGAACGGGATTCTCGTCCTTGCGATGGTTCCGATGGTACACAGCGGGTGCGGTCTTAACTTCGGTCTGCCGCTCGGTATCATATCGGGACTTCTCGGCGCAACGATATCGATCGAGATGGGATTTACAGGCGGTATGTCATTTGTTGTTGCCATACTTGTAGCGACACCGTTTGCACTGGTATTCGGATCGCTTTACGGATGGCTTCTTAACAAGATCAAGGGCGGAGAGATGATGATCGCGACATATGTCGGATTTTCATCGGTATCACTTATGTGCATGATGTGGCTCGTTCTTCCTTACCACAGCCCCAACATGGTATGGGGACTTGCAGGTAAGGGACTTCGTACGACGATATCGCTTGAAGGATATTTTGATCAGGCTCTTGCTTCAATAGCAAGGATCAACATCGGAAATGTGTCGATACCTACGGGAACGCTTCTTTTCTTTGCACTGCTCGCGTTTGCGATCTGGGCATTCCTTCATACCAAGACGGGTACGGCTATGACGGCGGTCGGCTCCAACCCGACATTTGCAAAGGCAGCCGGCATCAACGTGGATAAGATAAGGATGCTGTCGGTCGTGATGTCGACTTGGCTCGCAGCTGTCGGAATACTTGTATATGAGCAGGGATTCGGGTTCATTCAGCTGTATATGGCGCCTTTTTACATGGCACTTCCCGCTGTATCAGCCATTCTTATAGGCGGTGCATCCGTCAATAAGGCAAGCATAATGAACGTGATCGTGGGAACGATACTGTTCCAGGGGATAGTAACAATGACACCGACTGTCATGAACAATATGATACACATGGATATGTCGGAGGTTATCAGGATCATTGCATCAATGGGTATGATACTGTTCGCCCTCACAAGAAAGACGGAGGCATCAAGATGAATGATAAAAAGAAGATAAACATTAGACAGGCTTCCGTGCCGATCATGTTCATAATCATATGTATTTTCTGTATACCGCTTTCGGGACTGTCGCCCAAGATGCTGATCAATGAGATCGTTACAAGAATGGGGCGTAATGCTTTTCTCATATTGAGTCTTCTGATCCCGATCATGGCCGGTATGGGTCTTAACTTCGGTATGACACTCGGAGCGATGGCAGCTGAGATAGCGCTCATACTTGTGTGCGACTGGCAGATAGTCGGAGTACCCGGAATGGTGCTCGCTGCGATCATATCGGTTCCTATCTCTGTTCTTCTCGGAATATTCTGCGGAAGGATACTTAACAGGGCAAAAGGCCGCGAGATGATAACAAGTTATATCATGGCGTTTTTTATAAACGGTATTTATCAGATAGTCGTTCTTTATCTCATGGGTAAAGTGATCCCGATCAAGCATTCGTCGATCAAGCTTCCGAGAGGATACGGCATACGAAATACGGTGTCGCTCCTTTCAATGAGACAGAAGCTCGACAACATGCTGGCGATCAATATCGCCGGGGTTAAGATACCGCTCCTTACGTTTATCATAATCGCCATCATGTGCCTGATAATCGTATGGTTCAGACGTACGAAGCTCGGTCAGGATATGAGAGCCGTAGGACAGGACATGGAAGTTGCAAGGGATGCAGGTATTGATGTTGAGCGTACAAGGATCATCTCGATCGTTATCTCGACCGTACTTGCAGGTTTCGGAATGATCATATATCTGCAGAATATGGGAAATATCGCTACATATACGGCTCACAGCCAGATCGGTATGTTCTGTATCGCGGCACTTCTTGTCGGGGGAGCATCGGTAGATAAGGCTTCCATCGGAAATGTCTTCCTCGGAGTTGTACTGTTCCATACGATGTTCATCGTGGCACCCAGAGCCGGAGCATATATCACCGGAGACTCCATGATAGGTGAGTACTTCCGTGTGTTTGTATCATATGCGGTCATAACAGTGGCACTCATAATGTATGAGACAAATAAGAGAAAAGCAAAGAGCGCTGCGTCAATGAGGCTTCAGGAACAGCAGGATGCGCAGGGAGCCGGGGAGGTGAACGCATGAATAATAAAAGACAGTTCATATTCCGCACGGCAGCGATAATCCTGATACTGATCCTTGCGGCGATCATGTTCATCATAGGAAGAGGTCATACGATCTATTTCGATAATAAATCCGCCGAATATGAAGGCAAGAAATACAACGCGTATTATAAGGTCGCTGTCATAAAGGATAAGGAAAAGGTCGCAAAGCTGTCAGACGATGAAAGAGGCATGACAGATCTTATGGGCCAGACGCTCTCGATGACTCTTGAGATCACGGATGAGAAGGGACAGGAACCTCATTCACATAAGGTAAATATGCCTATTCCATACGGAATTGACGGAGTGGTCATCAATATACCCGAACTCATGGCAGGCCTGCCGCAGCAGGCTTATATGTCCGAATTCGTGCCCATGACAACCGAAGAAGAAGACACGGATGAGGAGGTTGTTACCGACGAATTTGTTATGACGGAGGATATGTAATACCACCTCTGCACGGTATTTTCCAGAAAGAAATAATGCCGTACATAGAATATGAGCAATATGAACGCTATCAGGAACAACGGACCTGATAGCGTTATTGTTTCCGGAGCAAACAGTATCAGACCCATCGAGAACATCACAAGTATGGCGGTAAGGCACATAACTATCAGATGAACGAGCCGCTCGTGCATGAGCCACGAGAGTTTCTTTTCGTGCAGCGCCAAAAGCTCGGCCAACTCGTCAGCGTCTGTTTCGCCGGCAAGTCTTGTATCAATCAATTTTTCATGCTCCAGGCACCACTTCCTGATATTGATCCCGTTCCTTGTCTTCATGTCACATATTATACCATAAAAATACCGGGGAATTGTCTGCCGGAGATATTTATGGTATATATTGGTTATGTGAAGCGAACTTTTAATGGCGTGGCTTTCAAGAAATCATGAGGAACTTATAAAATGAAAAAATTCCCTTCAATATGTTTGCTCATTATGGTATTTGTTGCAATGGGTACAAGGACGGTAAGCGCGGATGAGGTCACGGCTGCCAATATGGTGCCTGTGTTCAGGCTCATGTATAATGTTGACGGCGCTGAGATGATCCTTCGGGAGAAACAAAATGCTCTTAACATATATCGTGTGAACGGCACCGATATCGAAAAGGCTATGGCACAGGCGGCCGTGAATGATGCCACGAATCTTGTAAACACTCTGAATGTTCTGATCGCCCGGAACACCGAACTTATATCAGCAGCGCCTGCGGGAGCTGTCAATCCCGCCACATACGCGGTCAATTCCATGTATGCGCAGACTGCGTGGTGCGACTATGTCAACAAGATCAAATATCCGGCAACGTACATGAATATCTCATGGGCTGAGAATTACATCAATACAAATCGTAATGCTCTTATTAACAGGAGCGAACAGCATTATCCGCTTGTGTATACCGGATATTTGTATGATCGCTATTATCGTTGAAGCTTATCATCTGATCCTCCGATTTTAATTATGCCCAGATAGATGTTGTACATGCAATTAAATTGCGGTACAATATATGGGTATTTGTATGCTCTGAGGGGAGCATGGAACGGGGTCGTAATCGGAGGATGAGAGATTGAGCGATAATATGGAAACGGATAATTCCGACATCGAAGACATTTCAGAAGAGATCAGGAAGAAACCCAACAGGAAAAAAAATAATCAGGACACATCCGTTAATCAGTTCCGCAAAAAGAAGCACGGATGGATCAAATGGACGGTGATAGGACTGCTCGCTGCAGGTATCATCGGTTTTGTTGTGTACAAAGTCCTTGATACAAAGAATAAGGTGGAAGCTGCGCTTGGCGAGAGCACGACTACTACAGCCGAGATCACCCGGATGGACATATCAAAGGCGATCAGCACGACAGGGACAATACAGAGTAAGGATGTGCGTACCATCACAAGCCCGCTTTCCGGAGTCAAGATCGATAAGGTCCACTTTAAGGTCGGAGAGACGGTTCAGGAGGGTGATGTTGTTGTCGAGTTCTCTTTTGAGGATATTAATAAGAAAATAGGACAGATAGAAGAGGATATAACTGAAGCCAAGACCGTGAAGGGACTTGATGAAGGGGATCGTAAAAATACATATGTGAACAGTTATGATCTGCAGACATATAATGTGGCTATGGCATATGATACTCTTCAACAGAAAGGTGATGCGCTTCAGAAAGCGAAGGATGATCTTGCCAAGATATGTAACGAAAAGGGTGATTATAAGAGCCTGCATGAAGAGGCGCAGTCAAAAAGAGAAAGTGTTGAGAAGGAATATATTGAAAAACAGGCTAAGCTTAAAGCGAGCACGGACCCTGATGAAACTGCCAGACTGACGATCGAAGTTGAGGATCTGAGTAATAAGCTCGCCAAGTACAGCAACGCTCTGGGCGACAAATATGACTCAACCATTAAGGAATACGAGGAAAAGGAAAAAAGCGCACAACGCACTGTGGATGACGCACAAAAAGCATATGACAATGCTTTTGTTGACTTTAACAAGAAAGGTTATGACGCGTCATTCAATAATGCCAAGAGTGACTATACATTGAACAAAGGGAATGCATCCGCGAATGATAACGTTAAGAGTCTTGAAAGACAGCTTGAACAGAATCAGGACTCGCTTGATAACTACATAGTTACTGCGCCGATAAGCGGTGTTATCACTGCGGTGAACGCACAGGAAGGCAACGGATATCAGGCGACCACGGGCGCGCTTTTTACGGTACAGGCGATAGATGTTTTCGAAGTAACCACGCAGGTCGATGAGTATGATATCAATAACGTAAAGATCGGACAGAAGGTCGCGATAATGACGGATGCCACAGGGGATGATGAACTCGAGGGCAGAGTGACTTTTATTGCCCCGACTGCTACCGCAGCTACGGGCAATTCAACATCCAACACATTTGAGGTTAAGATGGATATCGTGAACAAAGATGAACGATTGAAGTTGGGAATGAGTGCAAAGCTTAATATTCTCGTTGATACTCATGATAATGTTCTTGCGGTTCCTTATGATGCAATAGAAGAGAAAGATGGCGGACAGACAGTGATATATGTCGCCCAAAAGGAAGATAAGCCCGAGCAACCGGAGGAGGGCCAGCCTGTGATACAGGTCTTCGGGGAAGACGGTCTTCTTAAGAATACAGGGGACAAACCTGCCAAGCCCGATAAGCCCGGTGCGGCCGGTAAAATGGGCAATGCGAAGGAGATCCCGGTACAGATCGGTCTTGAGAGTGACTATTATACGGAGATCATAAGTCCGGAGATAAAAGAAGGAATGACCGTGCTTGTTAACAGTAAGGCCGGTGAGATAAAGAATGATATGGATATGTTCATGGGGATGTAAATGGAAAAAAAGCTGATCATTGACATGAACAATATCGTAAAGAGATATTTCATAGGAAAGCCCAATGAGCTTGAAGTGCTCCACGGAGTCAACCTGAAGGTTTATGAGGGTGAATTTGTCGCCGTTGTAGGTCCGTCCGGTTCGGGAAAATCAACGCTCATGAACGTTATCGGAGCACTCGATCTTCCGACAGAGGGACAGTACAAGCTTGACGGATTTGATATGTTTCATGCGCGCGAGGATGATCTGTCTGCGATAAGGAACAAAAAGATCGGCTTTGTGTTCCAGACATATAATCTTATAGCCAGGATGACCGCACTCAAGAATGTCGAACTTCCGATGCTGTATGCAGGGATGGGAAGAAGAGAGAGAACCCACCGTGCCAAAGAGCTTCTCCGTATGATGGAGATGGAAGAGAGGATGTACCACAATCCGGATGAACTGTCCGGAGGACAGAAGCAGAGGGTTGCGATAGCAAGGGCTATGGCTAACGATCCTTCGATAATACTTGCTGACGAGCCCACCGGAGCACTTGATTCCGCTACGGGTAGGCTTATCATGGATATTTTTCATAAACTCAACAAAGAACAGGGCAAGACGATCGTACTGATCACACATTCGCCTGAACTTGCAGAAGAAACACAACGCATAATGACGATCCACGACGGTCTTATCGTAAACGAGAGAAAGGGGAGCGGAAAAGTTGCTGCTGGGTGAGAACATCGCGATGGCGATGGCTTCGATAATGGCCAACAAAATGAGAGCACTGCTGACGATGCTCGGGATAATAATCGGCATCGGCTCTGTCATAGCCATCCGTACGGTGGGAAATTCCGTGACAGAGACTTTTTCCGAATCGATGTCCTCAATGGGAGCTACGAATATTTCCGTCGGAGTGACACAGCGCGAGACCGAGACTGTCAAGGGCGGGCAGAGCGGTCTTGAGTTCCGCGGAAGACGTGACAGGAAGATGCCGGAAGAAAAGGATTATATCACGGATGATATGATCGCCGATTTCAGACAGGAGTTTGCTAAAGAGATCGATTATATACTTCTTTCTGAGAGCCTCGGATCCGGAACAATAACTGTCGGCAGAAACAGTGCCACGGTATCTGTTACCGGCGGTGACGAGGGATATTTTAAGGGACAGAATCTTGAACTTGTTGCCGGTCGTGAGATAGGAGATAAAGCTCAGAAAGGCGGCAAAGCCGCATGCCTTATATCGGATTATGCTGTTGATAAACTGTACAAAACCGATAACTTCGAAACTGCCATAGGTAAGAAACTGCAGGTCGTTTCGGGACGCACATTTTATGATTTTACGGTAGTGGGTGTATATAAGCTTCAGGATCAGGGAATGCTGTTCGGCGGGAACGAGGACAGGGAAACGACTCTATACACTACGCTCGGATGCGTGAAAAATCATTCGCATATCAAAGGATATCAGAGCTTTACGGTATCCAAGGTCACGGATACATCGGTTGATTCAAAAGAGCTGCGGAGCAGGATACAGATATTTTTTGACAGGTATTATCATACGAACAGGATATTTGAGGTGACTACATCAAGTATGGAAAGTCTCCTTGATGAACTGACCAATACGATGGGAACCATATCAACGGCGATATCGATAATAGCAGGTATAGCACTGCTCGTCGGCGGTATCGGCGTCATGAACATAATGCTCGTATCGATATCGGAGAGAACACGTGAGATCGGAACCCGCAAAGCGCTTGGAGCCACGAATGGCTCCATACGATTGCAGTTTATAATTGAGGCGATGGTGCTGTGCCTGATAGGCGGCATCATCGGCGTGATACTCGGAATATCCGGAGGTGCGTTTGCTGCCAAACTGATGAAAGCTACCGCACATCCTTCCGTTTCGAGCATAATAGAATCGGTAGGCTTTTCAATGGCGATCGGACTGTTCTTCGGTTATTATCCCGCTAACAAGGCGGCGAAGATGAATCCGATCGACGCATTGACATATGAATAAGACTAGCCAAGAATCACTTCTACATTGTATTCCCTAACACCATCCTCGATCGGAACGATGCATCCATTGACCGGTTTTCCGTTTACGGTCATTGACTTAACGCCCTTTTCAACATTGTTCGGGTTCTTGACCGAAATGTTGTATGTGCTGCCCCTGAACTTACGTGTGATCTCAAAATCACCGAAGTCCGAAGGGATACAGGGATCGATCTGCAGACCCTTATGTGTGGGATATACACCGAGGATGTACTGCGAGATATTTGTAAATGTCCATGCAGCGGTTCCGGTAAGCCATGAGTTCTTGCCTTCGCCGGGAAGATATGCATCCGCTCCTGCTACCATCTGACAGTATACGTAAGGTTCTGTCTTGTGGATCTCTGATATCTCTTCCGTGTATGCGGGACACGTCTTCTTGTATATCTCAAACGCTCTGTTTCCACGGCCGATAACGGTCTCTGCGATGGATACCCAGGGATTGTTGTGGCAGAATATGCCGGCATTCTCCTTGTATCCGGGCGGATAAGAACTGATCTCACCGAGTTCAAGATGATAAACCGTATATGCTGGCTGGAGGATCATAACACCGTAATCGCAGTCAAGATGCTTCTTGACGGAATCAAGAGCTTTCTCGGCAAGTCCTTCCTTGACACCGATACCTGCAAGTGAACAGAATCCGTTTGACTCGATGTAGATCTTGCCTTCTTCACATTCTTTGGAGCCGATCTTTTTGCCGTAGGCATCATATGCTCTTACGAACCATTCGCCGTCCCAGCCGTCCTTCAGGACTGCATCATACATCTTCTTAACTTCATCGCGTGCTCTTGCAGCCTCTGCGGTATCACCTGTCTCATCGCACAGCTGCGCGTATTCCTCACCGTATTTAACGAACATTCCGGCAATGAATACTGACTCCGCAACAGGTCCTTCGGAAGGTCCGAATGTCTGGAACGATTCACCCGGATGCTCGGAGAAGCAGTTAAGGTTAAGGCAGTCATTCCAGTCGGCACGTCCGATAAGGGGCAGACCGTGAGGCCCTTTGTGGTTAACGATGTAATCAAATGAACGCTTCAGGTGCTCCATAAGAGACGTTGCAACACTCATATCGTTATCATAAGGAACGTTTTCCTTAAGTATGGAAAGGTCGCCTGTCTCGCGGACATATGCCGAAGTTCCGGCGATGAGCCACAGCGGATCATCATTGAATCCCGATCCGATGTCGGAGTTACCTTTCTTTGTAAGAGGCTGATACTGATGATAAGCGCTTCCGTCCTGGAACTGGGTTGAAGCGATATCGATTATACGCTCTCTTGCACGCTCCGGGATCAGGTGAACGAAACCGAGAAGATCCTGGTTACTGTCTCTGAATCCCATACCGCGGCCGATACCCGATTCGTAATATGAAGCGGAGCGGCTCATGTTAAATGTTACCATACACTGGTACTGGTTCCATATATTGACCATACGGTTGACTTTGTCGTTCTTCGACTTGACTGAATATATGGAAAGAAGGCCCTTCCAGTAATCGTTAAGCTTGGCGAACGCCTTATCAACGTCGGCATCTGTCTGATATTTGGACAGGAGTGCCTTTGCGGGCTTCTTGTTGATGATGCCCTTTGACTCCCATTTCTCCTCAACGGGATTTTCACAGTAGCCGAGTACGAAAACATATGATTTTGTCTCGCCCGGAGCAAGATCAACATTTATCTGATGTACTGCAACAGGTGACCAGCCGTGCGCGATGGAGCCGGTGCACTGTCCCTTCTCAACCGCCTCGGGGTTGCTGTTGTCACGATAAGCTCCGAGGAAAGCATCTCTTGATGTATCAAAGCCGTCGATCTTGCTGTTTACGGAATAAACGGCGTAGTGATTACGACGCTCCCTGTATTCTGTCTTGTGATAGATCGTGGAATCTATGACCTCAACCTCGCCGGTGGAGAAGTTACGCTGGAAGTTCTTCATGTCATCATCAGCGTTCCACAGACACCATTCAACATATGAAAAGAGTTTGATGCTCTTTGCAGCAGATGAATTGTTCGTCAGCGTGATACGGCTTATCTCGCATGTATCATCGATAGGAACGAACGAAAGCACATTTGCTTCAACGTCGTTCTTAATGCCTTTGAACTTGCTGTAGCCTATGCCGTGGCGGCATTCGTATGTATCAAGCTCGGTCTTGGTGGGCTGCCATCCGGGATTCCAAACGCAGTCCCCATCCTTGATATAGAAATACTTACCGTTGAAATCGGCCGGAATGCCGTTGTAGCGGTAACGTGTGAGACGCAGAAGCTTGGCGTCCTTATAGAATGAATATCCGCCGCATGTATTGGATATCAGACTGAAAAAATCATTGGTACCGAGGTAGTTGATCCAGGGCAGCGGAGTTTTGGGGGTAGTAATGACGTATTCGGCATTGTCGTCATCAAAGAATCCAAATTTCATAGTTGTTCTCCATTCTTTGTGATAGTGTATTTTTCTGCATTTTAACCAAAGAAATCGTTTAAGTAAAAACGCAAAAAAAATATGAATTGCTAGGTGTAGTATATGCCAAATATGCCCGTCACACAATAAAAAAATATGCATTATTGACATATTTGTTAAATGTAACAAAATTATTTCGGAAATTTGTACTAAAAAGCGAAAAAAAGAGATAGATTATTAGGGAAAATTGATATATACTAATTAACGAAAACGATTAAGGAGCGGCAACTATGATATCAATGAAGGATATTGCCGAGAGATGCAGCGTTTCAGTTGCAACTGTCAGCAAGGCATTGAATGATCATAATG
>JAFZQP010000040.1 GCA_017620345.1 Lachnospiraceae bacterium | reverse complement strand
TGTGGCAGCCGATCTCCTGGTCAACCGCCTCGGGATCCGAATAGAAAACACTCCTCCATATCGCGCCGACCTCAAAGGTATCGTTGAACGTCATTTTAAAACGATCAACATTGATATGGCGAATCTTCCCGGTAAAATGGGAAAAGATTACGGCGAACGCTGCACCGAAGACTATCGCCTTAATGCACGCCTCACTCTGAATGAATTCATATCCATTATCATACACTGTGTCCTTCTGTACAATAACTATCATTACATGGAATACTACGGTAAAAGTATGCAGATGCGGCAGATGAACATAAAACCTGTTCCCAGAGACCTTTGGAACTTCGGCATGAAGTATCTGTCAGGTGTACAGCGCACCATTGACAGAGCAGTAGTCAAATACGCTCTTTTGCCTTCCGGCAAAGCTTCTATCACCAACCATGGAATCCTGTTCAAAGGACTCTACTATGGCTGTGAAGAGGGCTTTAAAGAGCATTGGTTTGACAGCGCAAAAATTGCGGGACGGGAAAGCATTTCTGTCTCATACGACCCAAGGGACGGTTCATGCATATATTTTAAGCCGTCCCACGACTCTGACCCTATTGAATGCTATCTTTTGGACAGCAACAAGATCTACGGACAGTTCAGTACCGAAGAGCTTGATCAACTCCGACAGGCAGATCACGAAGAACGCGAACTACACCGTCCGACAGAAGACTACCAGAGCATTCTCACTAACCGCGTAATCGAGGGAATAGTATCAAATGCCGAGAACATGTTTCCGAAGCATCCAGATAAAAGTGCTCACAAGCGAACTTCTGAGATCAAAGCCAACCGACAAGCTGAAATTGACGATCAGTACCGGCAGAGCATACAAAACACAGAATCATCGGAAAATGAATCTTCAAGTATACCCGATACGCCTGTAAAAAGCCCGATCCAGCGTATGCTGGAACAAGTACTTGATGAAATGTATTGACACTTTTTATCTTGCGAACGGAGGTGATCATTATGTCGCTCAGGCCTATTCAGTACCATACCGAGACCATAGATCAATTCAAGGACAATCCACTCATAGCAGCTCTTCCTCCACGCATAAACACTGCTGATATCATCCGGCATCTCACTTATCGTCCCGAATATAACGAAACGCAGCGGGATGCGTCTGCGGAAGACCGCGGAATGCTTGTCCAGACACTGCTGAGAATATATCAGCCGTGCGAAAAGGATATCGACATCTATGCCAAGGTAGAACGCTGCATCCGATGGGGCTATGCTGACAGAAATCCATTGTCTTTAGAATTCGTAAAACAGCAGCATTACGAATACGAAGCACACCTGCGTGATGAAGGATTCATCAAATATACCCAACTTCATCCCAACACAAGCGGATTCTCCCTTATTGGAATATCAGGACTTGGTAAAAGCACCACCCTGCAACATGTACTCAACCTGTATCCTCAGGTTATCCGCCATACCAATTATGAAGGTATCCCGTTTAATGAAACACAGATCACATGGATCCATATGGACTGCCCTAATGATGGCAGCCTTAAAGGACTGTGCGCAGGATTCTTTGAACAGATCGACAATATTCTTGGCACAGATTACTTTACCCAATACGATGAAAAACGCACCAGTCTCAACAAGATGCGTATCGGAATGGCAAGGATAGCAAGAACATATCACCTGGGGATCATTGTGATCGATGAGATCCAGTCACTATGTGTTTCCAAGGATAAGTCTGTTCCGGTCAAAACGCTGAATTTTCTGGTGACGCTCGTCAATACCATAGGTATTCCTGTTATTCTCGTAGGAACGCCGCGTGCTCTCTCATTTTTACAAAAGGAATTCCAGCAGGCTAAGCGAGCCTCCGGTCAGGGCGATGCTCTCTGGGACCGTATGCAAAACGACGATGTATGGCGCATGTTCGTAAAAGCTATTTGGAAATATCAGTACACAAAACACCCGGTCGAATTAACTGAAAAGATGTATGACGCTCTATACGAAGAAGCAGTCGGTGTCCCATTCCTTGCGGTCAACATCTACAAGCTTGTTCAGGAATACGCCATTTACTCCGGTGAAGAAACGTTCACAGACAGATCATTCCACACGATCGCCTCTCAAAAGATGAGACTAACACTTGAAATGCGTCGTGCCCTCTTATCTGAAAAAGACATTAATCTCGAACAGTATCTGGATCTCACTCCGTTCAAACCTATAGATTTTAAAAACACCATTGTTCAAAGTATCAATCCTCCCGAGCCTAAAGCACCTGAACCTGTGCAAAAATACGATATCCGCGAAACTGCTGTTCAGGCTCTTCTGGCATTCGGTATCGACCGTCCTTCAGCATCAAAGCACGTAGGGCGCATACTCGCCAAGAACCCAAGTTATACCCAGTCATCTGTTATTGCAAGAGAAGCTTACAATGATTATCTTCAGTATTCTTCCGGTCGATCGTTGTCTGACACGACCGGAATCACCCCGGTACTCGCAGACAATTATGACAATAACCTTTCCCAAGGATACATAGGGTTGTAACCCTCATTTGAAAACCATGAAGGAGGCGTTAAAAATGTTGACACCTGTTTGTTTTCCAACCCCACTGCCGGATGAGACCATATACAGCGTTCTTTGTCGCTACCATGTCAGAAGCTGCAACGCAACAGACAAAGCAACCATACTGCAGTTGTTCGGCAAACGCAGATCTCTTCAGACCACAGTCCTCTCAGCGTTTCCGCTGAAACATACTGGTAACTGGATAGACTCATTTCACGGCATCTCCGTGGAATCCCTTATCACAAAGAATACAGCCATGCCATTTTACAGATCCTTCAAAGTACGCTCCAACTCATCATGTTCGTCCTACGCCTCCGACCGTTTCTTTATGAATATGTACAACAACTGCTGTACCCCGACAAAGAAGATCCGCTACTGTCCGAAATGTGCAAAGGCTCAGTGGGATACATTAGGTGTCGCTTACTGGCAAGTACTGCCCCAGATCAACGGTTATGAGATCTGCCATATCCACAAC
>JAFZQP010000039.1 GCA_017620345.1 Lachnospiraceae bacterium | reverse complement strand
GTATGCGAGTGCGGCTGCAGTAGGCTCGTTGATGATACGCTTAACATCAAGACCTGCGATCTTACCTGCATCCTTCGTAGCCTGACGCTGCGCGTCGTTAAAGTATGCGGGAACCGTGATGACCGCTTCCGTGACTTTCTCTCCAAGGTATCCTTCCGCATCAGCTTTAAGCTTCTGAAGGATCATTGCGGAGATCTCCTGAGGGCTGTACTTCTTGTCATCGATGTTGACCTTATAGTCGCTTCCCATTTCTCTCTTGATCGAAGAAACTGTGTGCTCGGCATTTGTTACTGCCTGACGCTTTGCGGCTTCACCGACAAGACGCTCGCCGTTCTTGGTGAATGCCACGATCGAAGGTGTTGTCCTTGCACCTTCAGTGTTTGTTACAACGGTAGGTTTTCCACCTTCCATTACTGCTACGCAGCTGTTTGTTGTTCCTAAGTCGATTCCGATTATTTTACTCATAATATTTACCTCCTGACTATACATATTTTATGAGAATATTATTCAAATTTATAAAATCACGACACTTCATTTACTGGACCACTGAGACCATCGAAGGCCTTACCAGTGTGTCGTGGTACATATATCCTTTTTGAAGTTCCGCGGCTACAGTCCCGCTTTCATATTCCTCACTCTCAACCTGCATCACCGCGTTGTGGAAGTTCGGATCAAACGGCTGCCCGACTGCTTCTATCGGCTTGACTCCGAGCTTGTCGAGTTCTGTCGCCAGCTGCTTGTATATCATCTTCATTCCGTCGGCAAATGCTGCGTCGCTGCCTTCGGGAATGTTTTCAAGACCTCTTTCAAAGTTGTCGATGACCGGCAGGATCTTCTCTATCACATTCTTTGCTCCCATGTCGTACATACCTGATTTTTCCTTGTCTGTACGCTTACGGAAATTCTCGAATTCTGCCATTTGGCGCTTAACCCTGTCTTCGAGTTCGGCTATCCTTTCATCCTTCGGATCCTTCTTATCCTTCTTCTTACCGAAGTGCTTTTTCTTATCTCCTTCGGACTCCTCCGGCTTATCTTCAGCCTCCTGCTCATCCGCCTGCTGCTCAGCTTCCGCAGCATCCGCTTCAACTACTTCTTCGGGTTCTTTTGCACTTTCTTCAGTTATCTCCTGCGTGATCTCTTCATCCTTTATCGCTTCATCTTCCGGCGATTCGATGTCGATCTTTATCGCTTTTTCCTTGCTCAATTTCTTCTCCTTCAACTCTTTTTAAACATTGTATCAAGCTCCGTTGTGAGCTTCTTGATCGTGGACAGTACCTTGTCGTAGTCCATACGCTTCGGTCCTATTATTCCTATCGTTCCGTGGATACCTTCGTCGAGCTCGTAGGTTGCCGTAACAACACTGCAGTCCTTCATGTTCTCGACCGGAGCTTCTTCTCCGATATATACCTGAATCCCTTTCTCATCCGAATGGGATAAGGTCTCATACACGATATCCGTAAGCTGCTTCTTCTCTTCAAAAGCTGTTATGATGCCCTGAGCCTTCTCGTTATCCGCAAGTTCCGGATACTTGAAGATGTTGTTGGCACCGCTCGTGTATATTTCCAGGTCCTCATCTTCCTTGATGGACTCTGCCACAGCATCTATGACCTCTGCTATGATACCTGCCTGTTCGCCTGCCTGCTGCTTCATCTTCGTGATGACCGGAAGATTGATATCTTCAATCGCCATCCCGTTAAGCGTTGTGTTAAGCAGCATGTTCAGCTTCAGCAGTGTCTCGTCATCGATCGGTTCATCGATCTCAATGATCTGATTTTTGATCATGTTCCCTTCGAGAACTATGACGGCCACTATCCTTTCCGCTTCCATTCTCGACAGCTGGATGAACTTGAGACGGTTCATGTTGTAGCGCGGGGCCGATATCATCGCGGCATAATTCGTGTTTGCCGACAGGCTCCTTGCCACCTGCTTGAGAAGACGTTCCATCTTGTCAGCCTTCTCGATCAGCATACCCTTCATCTCGTCCGCTTCGCGCTCCCGCTCTTCAACCTGCAGTTCCTTTTCGGCCATGAGCTGGTCGACGTAGAACCTGTATCCTTTATCAGAAGGGATACGGCCGGCAGATGTATGCGGCTGGATGATATATCCCATATCCACAAGGTCCGCCATCTCATTACGGATCGTCGCAGAGGACAGATTCAGGTCTTCGATCTTCGATATCGTTCTCGAACCTACCGGTTCTCCGGTATCAAGATAAGTCTTGATGATCGCGAGAAGTATCTTTTTCTTTCTTTCGTCTAAATCCACGGAGGTCATCCTTTCATTTTGTTAGCACTCGCCTCGTTAGAGTGCTAACATCTATACATAACATACCACCGGGTTATTGGGTTGTCAATACGGAATTTGTGAAGAATTGTTGAACATGGAATCTCTGATGAATTGCGAGGATGTTCTATGTATGCTCCGTTTCCACTCGCAAAGAACAGCTAAGGTCGTGTTACATACTATATATTTCCGCAACCGGCCGCCAACCGGCATCCATGCCTTTTGGTGGCGGCCTATCCGCTCCATCCGGTCGCGGATTTGCTGCACATTACACGACCTAAGCTGTTCTAGGCTCGTTCCAAGGTCGCATCCATAAAACATCCCCGCAACTCTACTATATCTTCTCTACATATTTGTGCTGTCTGTCGAATTTGCGTTTTACGATGATGTAGCACACGACATGCGCAAGAAATGTCACCGTCCATGAGACGGGATATGTGATGTACAGGAATCTGGCTTCATGAAAGCGCGGCGTCCTGAAGAATGTGAAGATCCATAAAAGGCGCAGTCCGCATGCACCCACGAGCGACACTATCATCGGAAGGATCGCGTACCCGAGGCCGCGGAGCGCTCCAACCATGACATCCATCATTCCGCACAGAAAATAAGGAAGACTGACATACCCCATCCTGACGAATCCCGCATCCATTACCGCAGGCGAGTCCGTATAGAGCGACAGCAGTCCGTATGAGAAAATATATGCCGAGCCACCGAAGATGAGCCCCGTGAATATGACACAGATCTCCGCCCGTATGAGTATCTTGTTGATCCGATCATATTTTCTCGCCCCAACATTGGCGCTGACGAACGATAAGCATGACTGATAGAATGCATTCATAGCCACGTACACAAATGCTTCTATATTCTGTGCTGCGGAGTTGCCTGCAACAACAGTCGCACCGAATCCGTTCACGGACGACTGTATGATAACGTTGGAAATGGAAAAAAGCATGCCCTGAAAGCTGGCGGGAAGTCCTATTCGGATGATCCTGAGGAGAGTAGTCTTATCTATGGAAAGTTTACGGAGCTCAAGCTTCATGGATCCTTTCTCGTTCATGAGGCAGCGTGTTACGAGAAAGGCCGAGATGATCTGGGATATCACGGTCGCTATCGCAACACCCGCAACATCCATATGAAAGACTATGACGAAAAGGAGATTCAGAAGGACATTCACGATGCCCGCTGCCGTCAGATAATACATCGGACGCTTTGTGTCCCCGACGGCACGGAGTATTGCGCTTCCGAAGTTGTATATCATCGAAGCGGGCATTCCGAGAAAATAAAGGCGCAGATACAGGCTCGCAAGCGCCAGCACCTCATCGGGCGTGTTCATCCAGATCAGGATCCTCGTTGAAAACAGCACCCCTACTGCAGCAAGTATTATCCCGCTTAGCAGGCTTACAAGCATTGATGTGTGAACAGTCCTGGTCATCTGCACATCATCGCCGCTACCGTAGAAGCGGGAAGCCAGAACGTTACTTCCTATGGACAGTCCCATGAACAGACTGATCAGAAGGTTGATGAGCGGTCCGACGGAGCCTACCGCCGCAAGAGAATTATCTCCGGCGTATTTTCCGACGACTACAACATCCGCTGCGTTAAACAGGAGCTGCAGCACGGACGAGAGCACAAGGGGACCCGTAAACATAAGCAATCTCGGTACTATGGATCCCGAACACATATCTATCCTGTATGATTTTGCCCCTTTACCGAACAACATTTGTCTCGTGCTTCATTCTCCAGTCTATACAACGGTTCAGATAATGCACGTATTCCTCGCTCTTGCACATGCCCTTACCTTCCACATCGGATATCTTGGCCACATCGCATCCGTTGCAGACCGTTGTCTTCATTACTATATTAAGTGCAGGCACCTTCGTATCGTTCGCGATATACGTTCCGATACCGAAAGCCGTCTTTACCTTGTCTTTATACGCCCTGTTGATCGCCGTTGCTTTTTCAAAATCAAGACTGTCGGAGAACAGCAGCGTCTTAGTCTTCGGATCGATACCGAGCTCTTCGTAGTGCCTGATCATCATGTCCGCCCACTCATAAGGGCTTCCGCTGTCGTGACGTACGCCCGAGAAAAGCGTTGCATATGTCAGCTGAAAATCATCCAGGAAACACTTTGTCGTTATCGCATCGGTGAGCGCTGTACCGTTCAGTACTCCGTATTCCTTGACCCATGCATCAAGTGCATACCAGTTCGAATATGCGGGGTTATGCTTGTGGTTACCCTGCCCCACGCACATAATCCATTCATGCGCCATAGTCCCGACAGGCACGAGCTTATGCTTCTTCGCAAGATAAACGTTACTCGTTCCGACAAATTTATTACCCGCGGGAAGCTTTGCCTCAGCAAGCTTTGTTACGGCCAGCTCCTGCGCCTCGCCCGAAAGCCTTCTTCTTGCGCCGAACTCGGAGAACGCCCCGAGCTCGTATTTTCCATCCATGATCCCCTGAATCTTTGCATCAAGTCTTTCTTTGAAGCTTTCAAGAAGCTCGTCATAGTCATACGCCATGCGGAAATATACTTCGTTAACGATAGCCAGCGTCGGGATCTCATACATGGATGTGTTGAGCCACGTTCCCTTCGTCTCTATCGTCAGTCCGCACGGATCATCCGTACCGAATTCAAAATCTTCATATCGTGGTTTCCAGAGCCGCAGAAAATCAACATACGAACCCTTGATCCATTTGATGTTGTTAAGGTAAGCAAGCTCATCCTCAGTAAAACGAAGGTCGCAGTACATCCTGATCTGACGTTTGATCTCATCGATCATCTCAGGCGTAAAGACAACATCTTTGTTCCGGCACCGGAACGACCATGTCGTCTTGTAGTCGGAAAACTGGTGATAGATCGCCTGTCCCATGGAAAATTTGTAAGCATCTGTTTCAAGTAAACTTGTGATTATCGGCTGCATGATTTCTCCTATTTTATAACCTTGGACCAGTACTGCTGCTGGTACATGTCCGTGAATACGTATGTCGGCAGTGCCTTGGCATCCCCTATACTCATGTTCGCGATAGTAATATCGGAAGAGTCGAGAACGAGCGGATCGCCGAGATAGAACGTATCCTTGTAGTTACCGTTGTAATCGTAATATCTGCATGTAAATTCTAGTTTGTCTCCGGCCGACAGAGCGATCATGTTCTTTGCCACCGTCTCCGTTGTTCCGTCATCGTATATATATCTGGCTCCCGTGATCGTCCCGTCCGGGAACTTGTCTGTAAACGCAAGAAGGAGTTCTACCTTCTGTCCGTTCAGGTATGCCGGAACATAGCCGTTGATGCTGTAGTTCGTTCCGTTATCTTCGGTGTCCGTATGATAATATGCAACAGTATGTCCGTTTATCGACATCCATGTATTATCAAACGAAGCGAGCAGATTATCATCCGAATCAAACTCAAATGTGTTATCAAGTCCGAGATCTATGAAGCCCTCACCGTCATCAACAAATACGTTCAGATCAACGTTTGCTACTTTCTTCCAGTCTTCTTCCGAAAGAGCAAACACGTCCTCACCTTTTTTGTTTTTAACGACCTTGAGCTTATCCGTGTTAAAATCATCCGCCGCGTGACTTCTTCCGGTAAGGAGCGCCGACATGATCCCGCCGATCGCATCGGTGTATTCGCCGTAGCTCTCTCCCTGCGAGCCTGCATAATCGGTTCCGTAAAGGCTTCCGAACAATGATGCAAGAGGTGAGCCCGTACCGTCAGTCGTCATCTGGCCTGTCTGCTCGTTTGAAGCAAACGCCCTGATACAATCCGCATATGCGCTGTCCATGCCGATCTCATTGTATGTCTTGGCCATCGCACCGGCTTTGGAAGCTTTCTTGTACGGGAAGTATACCGACAGTCCGTTCGCGTTTGTGATCGACCTTTCGGTCCTGTTATATTTTATGCACGACTTGAGAGCATCCGCGAGCTGTCTGCTCTCCGGCGTGTCAAGAAGGTCTGCAAAATGAATGAAATCGATCTGGTCTATCTTGCATGAGATCGCAAATTCCTTTGTCTTGTTTCTCGCATCGGAGACCTTCATGTATCCGTTCACATCCGAGATAAGATCATTTGTGGCAACCGAAAAACTGTTCAGTTTATCGGGTACGACATGCGCGATCTCGGCAAGATCCGTTACCGAAAGAGTAGCCTTCTGGCCGGGACATTTTCTGTCACACATTCCGACAAAGTCATCGACTATATTTTTACCGATCTCGGTCGTAGGCATGCTCGGATCTTTTGAAAGCTTCGTAAGCCAGTTTGTATAATACCAGCCTACTCCCGGTTCCGTCTCTTCGGATGCGATCATGTAATCGGAATAATCTGACAGCATAAGCGCTGTTTCCACCGTTGCCATAAGGCAGGCATCAAACCCGATAAAATCAAATTTCACACCCGAGTCGGAAACTGCTTTCTTGATGCCGGACAGACTCATGGAGCCGCTTCCTGGATTCTTTTCATCATATGCAAAACCGGAGAGGGATCCGCTGCCGTGATCCCACAGAATGAGCTCATTCCTGTTTGCCGGGAAGTTGTCATTACAGTATTTTATAAAGGTCGTAAGCGTTGCGGGATCGGACATGGAGCCGGTTCCCATATCCTTTTCAAGAAGCTTTACTCCGCCTCCCTTTACCTGATAGATCTGGTTAACGCTGCTGCTGACCAGATTGTTTTTCCACTTTTTACAGCCGCCGGTATAGACGATGACCCGCACATTATCGGAGAGTTCTGCCGATGCCATCTCCTGCAGATCGGCGGTTCCCATTCCGCTCTTTGACTCAAGATCGGTACCGCACAGGTAGACCATGACAGTGACCATGTCAGCGCCCTGTCCGACTATCGATGTAAACTTCTGCCTGGCGGCAGGATCTACACTCGTATCAAGCTGCATCTGCGGTGTATCTGCAGTGTATGTGCTGTAGTCGGACTGGGAAGTCTCATATCCACCGAGGAGCGTTCCGAATATGTCATCGGCCGCACCTGTACCGGCATAGTCCGAACCGGTACCGGTGTTTGAAGCCGCACTCTGGTCCTGGGACTGTCCGGTATAGTCTTCCGAATCATCTCCTGAAAAGATCACTTTACCGAATATAAATACGATTACGATCAGGACGATAAAAAATTTTCCTATTCCGGAGCCCGAACCGCGCGATCCCGACGAAGTACTTATCGGCTTGCTGTCAAGGCCGCTGCCTCTTCTTCGGACATCGCCCTGTCCTTCGATTATCTTTTTTTCTCTGCTTCTTGGTCTGTTGTCAGGTGCCATCGTTTTATCCTCTCTATTTCTCAAGTGTCTTATGACGCTCGAACATTCATTACCATAACCGGCTTGTGCGCATTCATCATCTCGGTTGCATAAGCGGAAGCCTCTCCGTAATATGCATCTATTTTGTCGGTATCAAAGGCGTCTTCACTTCTTCCGATTTCATTCATATATTCCTCATACCGCGACGGGTACAACGCCTTCAGGTTTTCTGAAAGTCCGTCCTGCATAACGAACGCAACATCGATCTTAGCGCTGTTCTCATCAAAGGTCTCAAACACATTCTTTATCTTTGATATCGCATCATGCCCATACTGTGCAAAGGTTGCAAGTCCGATGTAGAACATGATCGTTTTCTTTCCGTCACGCTTTGATTTTTCCTCATAAGCGGAAATAACGGTTATCTTATCTTCCCATAAGCTGCGGTATTCTTCTGACGAAAATGCGCACAGGCATTCAATATACCTCTCCTTCATCTCTTCGCTGTGAAGGATGATCTCATCACACACCGGAACGATCGGAGTACATACGTACTGCGGCATAAGTTTTCGCGCCCTCTCATCTTCAGGCTTCATACTTTTTACTTCAAATGCGGGCACATACACGAGCCTGTTTGTGGACGCCTTGAGAGATCGCGAATAAAATGCCTTGTCCACTGTCGTGATCAGATTATATTCATCATACGGATAGTTGGTAACGATCACGTCGGGATGCTTTCGGGTCTCGTCGGGATCATGCGTGACCTCTGCACCCTCAAGGCCGTCCGTGTAGAACTCATCCGGAACCTTTTCATCGTTCACGGTTATCCCTGTCATGTCGGGCGCTATATCATATTTCGTCACCGGAAGTATTCGTACGCTGTACCCCCTGTCAATGTACAGGCGTATCAGCTGTCGCATATTTTCAAATGCCTTCGCATCATATGTGATAAAAAGAGCCGTTGCGGTTTCCGAAGGGGTTTTAGTGTCAGCGCACTTTGGAACCGTCAGATCTTTTTCACTGAACTTATACGCGGGCCACTCATATCCGAAATGCTCACGAAGCACCTGCACATGATCTTCGTAGTAGGGATACTCATGGGCGCCACCGCTTCTGACAGGCGTCATGTATGAACTTCCGTACTTGAGCCGCAGTATCCCGTCATAACAGGTCGGCACCGGGATCGTCGTGTTTTCAAACTTCATCCGGATGCTGTGCTCATAATAGCTTGCCGGAAACACATATGAATGCGATCCCATCCACAAAGGATAGAGCGTTATGTACTTCGCATTCTTCTCATCGACCTGCGCAAACAGTTTCTCAAGCAGAGCACGCAGTTGCGTCAGCACATCGCCTTTTCTGTTGATCCGTGTGTGACAGTCCTTTTCTATTTTTACAAGATCCTTTTCAAATACGGCAGGATCAAGATCGTACTTTGCAAGGTCATTTACAACCCCGAATATGAGGCTGGTCTTCTCCTCGCGCCTTCTTTCATAATCCTCATCATCCGATATGAAATCAAGCGGAAAGATATCTATACCCATAGGGAACGGAAGTCCCGAATATTTCTTCATGTATTCGGGATCGAACCGGTAGTGGTCGCTTGAGACTATGCGGCTGAGCATCTGTTTAAAATCGCGGCTCGATCTGTAGTTGACTATCGTGTAGTTCTCCGGAAGGATGGAGGATGCATTGTTTATGAAAAAATCATAATCTTTTCTCTTCATGCATATATCCATGTCATCATCCCACGGAATGAACCCGCCGTGACGAACGGTTCCAAGGAGCGTACCCCACTCAGCGAAATACTCAAGGCCGTTTTCGGCGCACACCTTATCAAGGTCAGCAAGTATCTCGATCTGTGCTGCCCATGTCCGCTTCATCATTGACGGTATCAGATAGTCGCACCTGATCTCATCTTCGTAGAATTTGTGATTAATATACATAATTATATGTGTGTCGCCGGCTTTATTTAAAAAATGTTCCCATTAAACTTCTGCCAAGCTGGGCTGCAAGGTTACCTCCGAGAGTCTTTCCGAACTTGCCTCCAACCTTGCCTCCGACACTCTTGCCAAGCTCACGGCCGATCGTGCCTGCTGCGGAACTTGCGACCGAACCGGCTGCGCTCTTCATCTTTCTCTTTTTGGCCGCCTCTTCTTTGGCTACCGCTGCTTCGGCTTTTTGCGCAGCCTTTGCGTCCTCGGCTGCCTGCTTCTCGGCTTCCTTCTGTGCCGCGAGCGTCTCTGCCGCTTCTTTTGCGGCAAGCTCCTGCTGAGCCTTCAATCTTTCAAGGAATTCATATGCACTGTCGGTCTCGACCGGATCCTTGTATGTGAGATAGAGGTTGTTGGCCTTGTATACCTTGCTCTTTTCCTCATCGGAAACGGGACCCATAAGTGACCTTGGCGGAAGGACCTTGCACCGCTCCACGACAGTAGGTACGCCTTCTTCATCAAGTACAGATATGAGAGCCTCACCGACTCCGAGTTCCATGATAGCCTTCTTCGTATCAAATTCCGGATTGGCCCTGAACGAATCCGCTGCAGTCTTGACCGCGCGCTCTTCCGCGGGAGTGTATGCATGAAGCGCGTGCTCTATCTTGTTTCCGAGCTGGGCAAGCACCTCATCCGGAATGTCTCTCGGATTCTGTGTGCAGAAATATATCCCGACGCCCTTACTCCTGATGAGCTTGACGATCTGTTCTATCTTCTGCCGGAGTGCCTTTGAGATATCATCAAACAGGAGATGGGATTCATCGAAAAAGAACACAAGCCTGGGCTTGTCCATGTCTCCGACTTCTGGAAGCGTCTCAAACAGTTCTGACAGGAGATAGAGTAAAAATGCCGTGTACAGCTTCGGATCCGAAGCCAGCTTTGAGCCGTCAAGTATGTTTATGATCCCTCTTCCGTCAAGTTCCGTCCGAAGGAAATCGGTTATGTTAAATCCGGGCTCCGTAAAGAACCGGTCCCCGCCGGATGCCTCTAGAGCCACTACTCCTCTGATTATCGCAGCAACGCTTTGCTTCGTCACGTTACCGTATTTCTTCGATATCTCCGCGGCATTATCGCTTGCGTACTGAAGCATCGCTTTCAGGTCCTTGATATCAACAAGGAGAAGTTCTTCGTCATCTGCCATCTTAAACAGGCACGTCAGAATGTCCGCCTGTGTATCGTTAAGATCCATGAGTTTTGCAAGAAGTATCGGTCCCATCTCGGATACAGTTGTACGAAGCGGTATACCCGCCTCACCGTAAATATCCCAGAACGCGGTCGGGTATTCCTTGAACGAAAATCCCGCCTCCGCAAGTCCGAATCTACTGATCCTCTCCTGCATGTCCTCCGAGTCCTGACCGGGTCTGCACATGCCGGAAATATCACCCTTTACATCAACGAGAAAAACAGGTACTCCCGCATCGGAAAATGACTCCGCCAAGACTTTCAGCGTGATAGTCTTACCGGTTCCTGTAGCTCCCGCGATCAGCCCGTGCCTATTCGCCATCTTAGGCAGGATAGACACCCTCTTTTCTCCTGCATTTCCGATCCAGATACTGTTATCGATATACATTGATGAAACCTCCTTGCCTGTTAATGAAAACGTTTATGATTTACTGTCAAAACATTTTCGTTTATTATATCATAAGAAAGCAAAGGAGTTACCTATGAACTATCCGAATTTTCTAAAACCAAACGGCAGGATCGGATTCATCGCACCAAGCTTCGGGTGCACGATAGAGCCGTATCTGTCTGATTTTCAAAGTGCCCTTGAAGAGTTTAAGGGCATGGGTTATACGACCGTTCCGGGACCAAACTGCTTTGCTGACGAAGGCATCGGGATCAGCAACACTCCGGAAAAGTGCGCTGCCGAGGTCAACGACTATTTCACGAATGACAAAAGCGATGTCATCATATCGTGCGGCGGCGGCGAGCTCATGTGCGAGATCCTTCCCTTTGTTGATTTTGAAAAGATTGCTTCATCAACGCCCAAATGGTTCATGGGCTATTCCGATAATACAAATCTTACATTCCTGCTCAATACGCTGTGCGATACGGCGTCGATATATTCCGTCTGTGCATCTAAATTTGCGAAGGATCATCACCAATGTGTTGATGATGCATTTGATGTGCTGTGCGGGAAGAAGTTGTCCGTGTCTAACTATGACAAGTGGTTCAAGGATAAATATGATAGCCAGGACCTGCCCGATGATAGTGAAGATGGCAACGGAGATGGCACAAAGACTTCAGGGCCCGCTCCGGTAGATACATATATCAATGAAAAGACAGGTGATGTGTACGATGTGTACGAGTACAAACAATATCTGTATGTCGGAAACCGAACCGTGGATTCTGCCAGCATGTCCGGGCGCCTCATAGGCGGATGCATGGACTGTCTCGTAAACCTTACCGGGACACGGTTTGACAGAATGGGTGATTTTAACGACAGATATAAAGATGACGGGATCATATGGTTCCTGGAAGCCTGCGACCTTGGTGTGATGTCGATAAGGCGCGCCCTGTGGCAGATGGAAAACGCCGGATGGTTTGAACACGTAAGGGGTTTCCTTATCGGACGGCCCCTTAAGTTTGACGACACGTTCGGAGACTTCGACCACTATGACGCAGTACTTGGGATACTTGGAAAATACAATGTTCCGATACTGATGGACCTTGATATCGGACACCAGTTCCCGCAGATGCCTGTCATCTCGGGTGCCTGCGCGAACGTTGAAGCAGCCGGGAACTCTTTCAACATGGAATTTCTTCTGAAGTAAGAAAAAAAACAGGATTCAAACGGTGAATCTAGCAAATATTGCAAAAACGCGGAGGATTACACTATGAACATTGATGAGATCTTTGCGGAAATAGACAGGCTGTACAGCGAGCACGAGATCGAGAAAGTCGAGGAATACATGCTGGACCGCCTTGGTGAAGCAGCAAGGCAGAATGACGAGAATGTCATGATCCAGCTTCTCAATGAGCTGATCGGACATTACCGCGAGACCGGTGACTTCGACAGGATGGTGACCTTTGCAGGAAAACTCCTCGACATACTCGAGAACAGCAGTCTCAAAGGTTCCATGGCGCATGCAACATCACTCCTCAATGTCGCCAATGCGTACAGAGCCTGCGGAATGCTCCGTGAATCCAACACTCTTTACCAGCAGGTTAAATCATACTATGACGAGAATGTTTCTCCCGATTCGATGCTGTATGCGTCGCTTCTTAACAACATGAGTCTTCTGTTCCAGGAGATGGGGGATCATGAAAGTGCCGCGGACTGCCTTGAGAGAGCACTCGGTATTTCGCTCCTTCACGACGAATGTAGGATAGAACAGGCAACGACGTATACAAATCTTGCCACAACACTCATCAAGCTCGACCGTTATGACGAAGCGGAAATACACCTTGAGAAAGCTTTTGAGCTGTTCGAGAAAGATGACGATCCCGACTATCATTACTCGGCTGCACTGTCTGCGATGGCTGAGATCAAGTACCACAGGAAAGATTACGCCGGTGCGGCTGAGTATTACCAAAAAGCCCTCGACAGGATCGAACTGAGCGTCGGTAGGAGCAAGGCGTATGAGATAACTAAACAGAACCTGGATGCAGTGCTTGAGAAGATGGAAAGCGAAGGACCGCGCACGGGTCTGGAACTGTCGCGCATGTTCTACGAGGAATTCGGCCGTCAGATGATACACGAAAAGTTCCCCGAGTATGAAGACAGGATCGCGGCAGGCCTTGTCGGTGAAGGAAGCGAATGCTTCGGATTCGATGACGAGATCAGCACCGATCATGATTTTGGCCCGGGATTTTGCATATGGCTTACGAAGAAAGATTACAAGAAGATCGGCAAGAAAATGCAGAAAGAATATGATAAACTCCCGAAGGAATACAGAGGGTTCAGGCGGCTTGAGACAAAGAATGCCGGAAAAAGAGTCGGGGTTTTCCGTATAGACAAATTCTATGAAAATCTGCTCGGTATCAAGGGCGTTCCCGAAGATGCAACAACATGGCTTGGCATCGAAGACGAGCGCTTTGCCCATGCCGTAAACGGTGAAGTATTTGAGGACGGGCCGGGAGTATTTTCTGCGGTAAGAAATGAACTTCTGAAGTATTATCCCGACAACGTATGGCGCCGCAAGATAGCAAGGTGTGCATCACTCATGTCCCAGACCGGACAGTACAACTACCCAAGGATGCTGCAGCGCGGCGATATCGTGACCGCGACTGTCTGCCGCGCAGAGTTCATTAAACAGACCATGCAGATGCTGTATTTTCTGAACAAACAGTATGCTCCGTATTACAAATGGATGTACAGGGGACTGTCAAAACTTCCCGGCACGGAAAGGATCGCAAATGAACTCGACATGCTTGCTAAGTCCGCACCGGAAGAAGGCCTGGCACAGGATTTTGTAAAGAGCATATGCAGGGAAGTACTTCAGATGCTCCGCGACCTCGATCTTACAAAGGGGGACTACGACTATCTCGATCACCATGCGATGCAGATCGTGTTCGGGAAGGACTCGGACAAAGCCACATCCGAAAATGCTCCTTCTAAGAAAGAAATCCTGATCGACAAACTCATAGATCTTGAATGGAAAGCGTTCGACAAAGTCATAAACGAAGGCGGCAGGGCAGGCTGCCAGGACGATCATAAGACATTTTACATTATGAGAAAGAGCCAGTACATGCTCTGGAGCAGAGAGATGCTCGAAAGCTTCATTGCCGACTTTGAGGATGCGAACAGCCACGGCTGGAACCTGATCACGGAAAAGTACGGGCGCATGGAAGAATCCACCGCTCCCGAAGAATACGAAAAGATAAAGGATCAGCTTCCACCCGTATCCGATGAAAAGAAAAAGATAATCGAAGCCATCGTCGGCATTCAGGTTAAGATGATGGAAGAGTTTGCCACACAGTATCCCAAGGCATCGTGCGAGACGCGCAGCATCCACACATCCGAGGACACACCGGTAAACACTTCTTACGAGACATACCTTCGCGGCGAGCTGTCGACATATTCCGACAACACTCTCATGCTCTACGGAAGGTTTGTTGCAGAATATGCAAACGCTGGCAGAAACATAGCATTCGAAACCATAGGAAACTCCGCGATCCTGTATGGATACAGTTCTCTTGAAGACATGGAGTCAAAGCTTTGAAGATAACGATAGCGGATGATTTTGACCTGTGTAAGATCGCATATTCGGGGCAGTGTTTTCGGGTAAAAGAACTGGACAAAGACACGTTCAGATTCGTCACGAAGGAAAATACTGTTGAGATAACCGATGAGTCTTATAAAGGCGGTCGCAAGAAGCCTGATGACGAAACCATTCTTTCCGTTTCCTGCGCCAAAAAGGAATGGGACATCTGGCACGATTATTTTGACCTTGATACGAACTATGCCGGTATCAGGAAAAGCATTCCCCGGGAGGATGATTTTCTCCGAAGGGCAGCCGAGTCCGGAGCCGGTATCAGGATACTGAAGCAGGATCTGTTCGAGATGCTGATCTCATTTATCATATCCCAGAGAAAGAGTATTCCCGCGATCAAAACGAGCATCGAGCGTCTCGTGTCACTGTATGGGCAAGACGGATTCTTTCCTACGCCCGAAGCATTGAAAGACGCCACGTCTGAAGAGCTTGCCTCATGCGGGCTCGGATACCGCGTTCCTTACATAATGAGCGCCGTGCGACGTGTATATGAACACGAAGTCGACCTTGACGCACTGGGTGCTCTGTCTGACGAAGAGCTCGTTAATGAGTTAAAATCATTTGCCGGCGTCGGTGACAAAGTCGCAAACTGCGTCGCGCTTTTCGGCTACCACAGGTGCGGGCTGGCACCGATAGACACGTGGATCGCAAGGGTCATAAAAGAACAATACTGCGGCACAAACCCCTTTCCGAGATACGGAAATGTTGCGGGGATCATGCAGCAGTATATGTTCTATTACATGTCTGTTATTTCAAGAAAATGATCTACAGATTCTACAGATATTTCTTCAGTGCATCAACCTTGTCAAGCGCCTCCCAGGGAAGGTCCAGATCGTTACGTCCGAAGTGGCCGTATGCTGCGGTCTGCTTGTAGATCGGACGGCGAAGGTTCAGCATCTTGATGATGCCTGCAGGACGAAGATCAAAATTCTCTCTTACGATCGAAACAAGCTTCTCATCTGATAACTTTCCTGTACCAAATGTATCGATCATGATCGATGTGGGCTGTGCAACGCCGATCGCATATGAAAGCTGGATCTCGCACTTGTCGGCAAGTCCTGCAGCAACGATGTTCTTGGCAACGTATCTTGCAGCGTATGCAGCCGAACGGTCAACCTTGGTGCAGTCCTTTCCGGAGAAAGCGCCGCCGCCGTGGCGTGCGTATCCGCCGTAAGTATCGACTATTATCTTACGTCCCGTAAGTCCCGCATCTCCGTGAGGTCCTCCGATAACGAAACGTCCCGTAGGATTGATGAAGAACTTCGTCTTGTCATCTATCAGCTCCTTCGGAAGCACGGGATCGAACACGTACTTTTTGATATCCTCATGGATCTTCTCCTGAGTCACATCATCGTCATGCTGCGTCGACAGAACTACAGCCTCAAGACGCAGCGGCTTGCCGTTCTCATCATACTCAACCGAAACCTGGCTCTTTCCGTCGGGGCGAAGGTAAGGAAGTGTTCCGTCCTTACGTACCTTGGTAAGCTGACGTGCGATCTTGTGGGCAAGTGAGATGGGATAAGGCATATACTCTTCCGTCTCGTTTGTCGCAAATCCGAACATCATACCCTGGTCGCCTGCGCCCGTGTCAAGGTCATCCTTAAGATCTCCCTGCTTGGCCTCAAGCGCCTTGTCAACGCCCATTGCTATGTCGCTCGACTGCTCATCGATGGCAACAAGAACGGCACAGGTATTTCCGTCGAATCCGTACTCGCTCTTTGTGTAGCCTATCTCCTTGACAGTGTCTCTTACGACTTTCTGCATGTCAACGTATGCGTTCGTTGTGATCTCACCTGTTATGAGAACAAATCCCGTACAGCATGCCGTCTCGCACGCAACACGGCTCATCGGATCCTGCTCCATGCACGCATCCAGTATCGCATCCGATATCGCGTCGCAGACTTTGTCGGGATGTCCTTCTGTAACCGATTCGGAAGTAAACAGGTATTTTTCCATTGTGATACTCCTTTCTGTTATAAAGACTAAGTTATGTCTCGGAATGAGACAAAAAAATCCGCTCATCATAGGAATAAGCGGACTCAAAATCGTTTCAAATCCTCTTATTGTTCGATCGCTCGCTCAGGTTGGCACCTTCCTTACGGGGTTGCCGTGGCTTCACAGATCCTATGTATCTCCACCACTCTGAATAAGAGAACAAATATGTAATTCACCTATAGGATAAACGCAGAGGCAGGTTTCGTCAATAAGGAATTTCGGATCATATGATATCTTCTATATTACAATACAATGCTTTACTCAGTCTTACCACCACATCTGCACGGGCATGTGCCAGATTCTTCTGCCCCTGCTCATACTGCTGGATCATGCGAACAGAAACCCCTGAGCGATCAGCAAGCGCTTTCTGGGTAAGACCTGCATATGCCCGAAGCCTGGCAAGCCTTGATTCCTTTGTTCTGTCACTGATCCGTCGGTCTATTTCATCAACAAACTTCGTGATATCCGCTTCATGATACGGATGATACATATTCACGATCTCGGTTATCGGGACAGTCTCTTCGATCCGTTCAAACGAACTTCCGCTGTTCCATTCATAATAGGCCAGAGCCCATCCTGCCCAGTACTCCGGAGACTTCTCAAAAGGACTTGATGGTCTCACATCTACAGATTCTCCCCTTACTATCCTGACAACCTCCTGCGCAAGTTCAATACCGGACATGCCTGCGATGTACTTGGGCTCTCCACTGCCAAATCTTCCGGCAATCCCCGAATTGATAAATGCCTTGTAAAAATCATTCAAATCCCATTTAAGGTCATACACGGAGTAATCAAGCATTGCCCCCATGTTTCTTTGGGCATCTGACAAATAAAGATAACTGTACGCTTTCATACCCAAACACTCCAAGTTTAAGATAACTGCATTCCTAATATCATCGCAGATGTATTATATCAGAACCTATGTTAGGGTCGGGTTGAATTAACCACTCCGGGTCGGGGAGAAATAACCATTTCGCGTCGGAGAGAAACAACCACATTTAGTCGAAATAAAACAGCCATTGCTTTTTCATTCATTGAGTTTAAACTGTTGTATGCCAATGC
>JAFZQP010000038.1 GCA_017620345.1 Lachnospiraceae bacterium | reverse complement strand
TATTGAAACAAAGCATCTTGCAGATAAGTATGACAGGCCTCAGACTCCGGTTACAAACGTTGCTCCGGTTACGGTCACGCCCGTAGCGGATTATTCGCAGCCGGTGATAGTTGCGTGGCATAACGTGACGGGGGATTCCTCGATGTCTTCCCTGAAGGACTGTGAGAAGTTTCTTAAATACATAAATGTAATCAGCCCGACATGGTTCGCGCTTTCGGACAATGAAGGTTCGATCGCATCGATAGGATCGGCGGCGTATGTTGAGTCGTGTCACGAAAAGGGTATCAAAGTCTGGGGACTTGTCAGCAACCTTACATACCCTGAGGTATCGACTTCAACTGTCCTGAACGATCCCTCAAAAAGAGCATACATGATCGAGCAGCTCCTTGCTCTTGCCGGACAGTACAAGCTTGATGGTATCAATCTTGATTTCGAGTCGATCTCGGCTGAGGACGGAGCGGCATATGTTCAGTTCATAAGAGAGTTCTGTCTGAAGGCTCATGAAAAGAACCTCGTCGTTTCTGTGGACAACTATGTCCCGAAGGAATATACCTCCCATTATAACCGTACGGAGCAGGGTATATTTGCGGACTATGTGATCATAATGGGATACGATGAGCACACGAGTGCCTCTGACGAAGCCGGATCGGTCGCATCTCTTGATTTTGTCATAGAGGGAATAGAGAATACGCTCAAGGAAGTGCCGAAGGAAAAGGTCATAAACGGACTTCCTTTCTATACAAGATACTGGACGGTCGATGCAAACGATATGATCCTCGACATACAGACACTTCCGATGTCAAAAGGTATCGAGACTGTGGCTGCAGCGGGCGTAACAGCCGAGTGGGATGATACTACGGGACAGAACTATGCACAGTGGTCGGACGGAACATCGACAAACAAGATATGGCTTGAGGATGTCAGATCACTTCAGGCAAAGCTTGATGTGATGAAGGCACATGAGCTCGGCGGCGTGGCCGTATGGCAGCTTGCGTTCGGAACAGAGGAAGCGTTTGCGGTGATCGATGAGTATTATCTGCCAAAGACGGAATGATCATGGGATAAATCCCTACCGACCATTCGGACTCCTTACGTTGCAGTACCGGAAACTCCGTTTATTTGGTCGTAAAGAGCCCGACAGCAGGTACCCGCATTTCGTTAACGGGTATAGTGATACATTTTTTCCATAAGATCGCACTTCGCGCGTGGTATATGCGCTATCATGGTTGATAGGTTGCTTTGAATCGGTTTTTCGGACAACCATTTTTAAATGTTAAACTGTGGGGAGTCATCGATAGATCAATTAATAAGTCGATTGTTACGGGGAAACCCCGTTTTAGAAACTCCTGAAATGTGCAAATCCTCTGTCGTCACAGAAAATTCACTAGAAAAAATAAGACATATATCTTAAAATATAGATAAGAAATATGAATTTTTCCTGCCCTCCTTTCGCCACTGATTGCGAAGGAGCGATCTTGTCTGTGATTTTATCCGAACAAGGGGAGATTGGCAAGTACTACATATTGTGGTGTGACAGGGCAGCTGATACATCAGGGCGGAAAAATCGTTTAAACATATTATTTGACATTTTCTTTTTGCCGATATATAAATATATACCAAAACAGTTGATCGTATCTTTCAACTGATGGCAGAGGAGGTGATTTTCATGAAACTGGAACGTGTTAATGATCATCAGATCAGATGCACTCTGACCAAATCGGATCTTGCAGACAGACAGCTCAAGTTATCCGAGCTTGCCTATGGGACAGAAAAGGCTAAGACACTGTTTCGTGACATGATGCAGCAGGCCTCTTACGAACTCGGCTTTGAAGCAAATGACATACCTCTTATGATAGAGGCGATACCGCTTTCGTCGGAGTCGATAATTCTTATTATCACCAAAGTTGAAGATCCGGATGAACTTGATACGAGATTTGCCAACTTTGCGCCGAGCATCAAAGACGAAGAGGATGATGTCATATCCGAGCTGTTCAGGTCGGTATCGGAAGAGATGCCGGAAGTTCTTGATCTGTTCAAGAAGATATCCCAGGAGGTATCAAAGAATCCCGAGCTACTTGACGAAGCAAAGGAGAGGCTGATAGAACAGGCAAATGCAGCAGGAGAGCTCTCCAGGGCATTTGCGTTTGATACGCTTGCCGACGTTATAAAGGCTGCGGGAGTCGTATCCAAATTCTATAACGGCAAGAATTCCCTGTATCATGACGATACGGATGACTGCTATGTGCTTGCACTTTCCAAGGGTGAGCATACGACGGAAGAGTTCAACAGGATATGTAATGTCCTGTCCGAATACGGAACGATGGAAAGGTCCACTCCGGCGACGGAGGCGTTTTTCGAAGAGCATAAGAACTGCATTGTTGCCGATAATGCCATAGAAACGCTTTTGGCATAACGGAAGCTGAAATAAAAAGAGTTGCGACCGATTTCGATCGCAACTCTTTTTATGCTATTTCGGAGATCTTACTCATCAGGCTGTCAATATCCAAGCCGTGAACCATAGCTGCTTCCTCTAAAGATTCGGCTCTGGCCGAAGGACATCCGAGACAATGCATACCGGCTTCCATAAGGACCGGAGCAACTTCCGGTTTTGTAACAAGTATCTCTCCGATGGTCATATCTTTTGTGATTTCCATGATATATACCTCCAATTATTGAGAGCCACACCATTTAAAGTCCACTTCGCGGAGGTGTGGCCTACGTGTCAAGGTTTCTATGAAAACCTGACACCATTCGCTGTTAGGTTAGCATTAAATGATTTTCAAGTCAAGGTGGTATGCGATCATCATATAGTGGTGTTCGCACCGGCATACACAACGGATGGTGATCATGTCAATATGCCTAGAAAAATCGCCGTTTTGTACGAAAAAAAATACAGCCTTCCGCCTTGACGTGTATACAATGCTCAAACTATAATAACAATTACCAAAATGTGCAACATCCGCGAGGCGGATTTATCACTTTTAACAAAAATCATATTATAGGAGGCATTGCAAATGAGATCAGAATGGAATGGTTTCGTAGGCGGTAAGTGGGAAAGCGAAGTCAACGTGCGTGACTTTATCCAGAAGAACTATACTCCTTATGACGGAGATGATTCTTTCCTTGCAGGACCTACACAGAACACAAAGGATTTGTGGAACATGGTACTTGACCTTCAGAAGAAGGAGAGAGAAAACGGCGGTGTTCTTGATATGGACACAAAGGTTATTTCCACGATCACTTCACACGGCCCCGGCTATCTTGACAAGAGCAAGGAGACTATCGTAGGTTTCCAGACAGATAAGCCTTTCAAGCGTTCACTTCAGCCTTACGGCGGTATCCGTATGGCAGAGAAAGCCTGCTCGGATAACGGCTACGAAGTTGATCCCGAGATCAGTGAGTTCTTCTCGACACATCGCAAGACTCATAACGCAGGTTGTTTCGATGCATACAACCAGGAGATGAGAGCCTGCCGTACTTCACATATCATCACGGGTCTTCCGGATGCATACGGAAGAGGCCGTATCATCGGTGACTACAGAAGAGTTGCTCTTTACGGTATCGATTTCCTTATAGAAGACAAGCAGGCTCAGAAGGATTCAACAGGCCGTGTCATGACAGATGATGTTATCCGTCTTCGTGAAGAGCTGTCTGAGCAGATGGTAGCTCTTAAGATGATGAAGGAAATGGCTGCTTCATACGGATGCGATATTTCAAAGCCCGCAACAAACGTTAAGGAAGCTATCCAGGCTACATACTTCGGATATCTTTGCTCGGTTAAGGAGCAGAACGGTGCAGC
>JAFZQP010000037.1 GCA_017620345.1 Lachnospiraceae bacterium | reverse complement strand
GACAAGCATTATTCCAAAAATGACGAGCTGATAGTGGAACTCAAGAAATGGGTCGACGCGCAGTATGACGAGGGTCGTGTGACTGTACTCACGGATGATGAACTTGTCCGCCGGATCGATGAGACTGCGGCAAAGCTCGGCGTATCAGGTCCTTCAGACCGAAAAAATTCCTAAACGGGTATTGACAATGTCCCCAAGAGGAGATATTATAATTTAACAAATGAATAGATGAACATATATTAAATTATATGACAGGCTTAAATGAAAGGAAGGAACACTATGAAGAAATCATATGGCATCGAAGTTGACTGTGCCAACTGCGCAAACAAGATGGAACAGGCTGCAAAGCAGACCGAAGGAGTGAAGGACTGCTCGGTTAATTATATGACACTTAAGATGAATGTTGAGTTTGAAGACGGCGTTGATGAGAAGACCGTGATGAAGGCCGTTCTTAAAAACTGCAAGAAGGTCGAAGACGACTGTGAGATATTCCTGTGATCCCGCTATACGTACCGACGCTTAAAGAGGTAAACAATGACTAAGAAACAGAAAAAAACTCTTATAAGGATAATCGTGACGACCGTTCTTCTGATCGTTATCGCAATAGCGGAAAACATGATCGCCTTTCCGAGTGATGAACCGTATCAGGCAGTTCCGTGGGACGAACTCAGATCCCGGATCATATTTGGGATGTATCTGATCCCGTATCTGATCATCGGTCATGACATCCTGAAGAAAGCATATAAAGGCATAGTACACGGACAGGTACTCGACGAGAATTTCCTCATGGCTGTTGCGACGATCGGCTCGATGATACTCGGTGAATACCGTGAAGGTGTCATGGTAATGCTGCTGTATCAGATCGGTGAACTGTTCCAGTCCGTGGCAGTGGGAAAGAGCCGCAGGAATATCGCAGCGCTCATGGATATCAGACCTGATGTTGCAAATCTTGTCACCGATGAGAATGGCGAAGAGAGCATCAGGACGGTCAGCCCCGACGAAGTCGAAAAGGGAAGCGTACTTGTGGTATCTCCCGGAGAACGTATTCCGATCGACGGCATCGTAATAAGCGGTGATTCTTCGATCGACACGAGCGCGCTGACCGGTGAGTCCGTTCCGAGAACGATACATACAGGTGATGAGGTTATAAGCGGAACCATAAATATGAACGGCGTCATAAGGATCAGGACGACAAAGCCTTTTGGCGAATCAACCGTGACCAGGATACTTGAACTTGTTGAGAATGCAAGCTCGCAAAAATCAAGATCGGAAAATTTCATCACAAGATTCGCAAGAGTCTACACTCCGGCAGTATGTCTGCTTGCACTTGCCATAGCCGTAATACCGCCGATCGTAAATACAGTTATCGGAAACGACGCAAACCTGCGGTCATTTGTGTACCGGGCACTTACGTTCCTTGTCATAAGCTGTCCGTGTGCGATGGTCATAAGCATACCGCTCGGGTTCTTCGCGGGTATCGGAGGAGCATCAAGATCCGGGATACTCGTCAAGGGCTCCAACTATCTTGAGGCACTTTCCAAGGTGGATACGGTGATATTTGACAAGACGGGAACGCTCACAAAAGGAGTGTTCGAGGTCGTATCGATCCACAGACAGAAACTCAGTGACCAGCAGCTTCTTAAGTATGCCGCATACGCGGAGAGCTACAGTACACATCCGATAAGCCGCTCGATCGTAAATGCATACGGGATAGAGATCGATAAGGGTGAGGTGTCCGATGTGGAAGAGATATCGGGACATGGTGTTATCGCGACCGTTTCCGGAAGCCGGGTCATCGCCGGTAACGAAAAGCTCATGAACAAAAACGGCATAGAACCGGCACACTGTCATGACGGAGGAACGATAGTACATATAGCCGTTAACGGTGAATATGCCGGGCATATACATATATCGGATATCATAAAAGAGTCATCACCAAGGGCCGTTAAGAGCCTGCATGACATTGGAGTTGATAAAACGATAATGCTGACGGGAGATGCAAAAGAAGTGGCCGAAAGAGTCGCCAAGACACTCTCGATCACGGATTATCGCGCAGAACTGCTTCCGCAGGATAAGGTCAGTGCAGTTGAAACTGTCATGGAAAGCCGTAATAAAAAAAGAGGCTGTACCGCATTTGTCGGTGACGGCATCAATGATGCACCGGTACTTACAAGGGTCGATGTCGGGATCGCAATGGGAGCACTCGGGAGTGATGCCGCGATAGAAGCGGCCGATGTCGTGATCATGGATGATGATCCTCTCGGGATCGTAAAAGCAATCAGGATCGGTAAGAAGTGCATGCGTATCGCCTATGAGAACATATACTTTGCCATAGGGGTCAAGGTCATCGTGCTGATACTGTCGGCATTCGGGCTTACGAACATGTGGCTTGCGATATTCGCGGATGTCGGGGTCATGATACTCGCGGTGCTCAACGCGATCAGGACGCTTCGTGTTTCGGCATTATAGCATAGGTCTTCGACCGGATATTTGATTTAAAGCAAGTGACACGTTATAATCTAGGAGGTGTGAGTACAGGCATGGATAATACGAACATTTGGAGCGATCTTGCCGACCTTTTCAAGGTGTTCGGCGACAGTTCCAGAGTCAGGATATTGTATAAACTTCTCGAAGGAGAACACTGCGTTCAGGATCTTGCGGGAGGCCTTGACATGACACAGTCCGCGGTGTCTCATCAGCTCAAGGTCCTCAAGATGAGCAAGCTCGTAAAGAACCGGCGCGACGGCAAGCAGATTTACTACAGCCTTGCCGACGATCATGTCAGTACGATACTCTCCATGGGAAAAGAACATCTGGAAGAGATGTAGTATATGATAAAAGTATTCTTATGCGAGGACGAATTCGTCGTTCGCGAAGGTATCAAAAAGAACATAGACTGGACCGGGAACGGTTATGAATTCATAGGGGAAGCTTCCGACGGTGAGCTTGCCCTTCCTTTGATCAGAAAACTTGAGCCCGATATCGTGATAACGGATATCAGGATGCCTTTTATGGACGGTCTGGAACTGTCGAGGGAGATCAAAAAGGAACTTCCGCTGACAGAGATAGTGATCCTGTCGGGATTTGAAGAGTTCGACTATGCAAAGCAGGCGATCTCGATCGGAGTTGCGCAGTATCTTACCAAGCCGATCTCAGGTGATGACCTTCTGCGTGAACTTGACATGCTGCGAGAGAAGATCATAAAGAGCAAGGAAGAGAGAGCCCTCAAGGAACTGTTCAAAAAGGAGATGGAGGAGAACGACAGGCGCGAGCGGAGCGAACTGTTTACATACCTTGTTTCGGGAAACTGTCCCGTCCCCGAACTTCTCGAACGCGCCCAGAAACTTGGCATGGATCTGTCTGCCATGTGGTATAACATATTGCTCCTGTTCACCAAATCAGACCATCACGAGATCGAGGAGTACTCGAAGAGTTCGGTCACGATAGATGAGAGGATAGGCGAGATAGCGGATGAACTCGACTGCATAACCTTTGACAGGGATCTTGAAGGAAAAGCCGTACTCATAATGGGAGATTCCGAGGAAAAGATCAGCGCGACTCTTGACATGATCATTGAAAAGTTTGAAGCTGTGTTCGCCGACTACAGTCATGTCAGATATTGCGGAGGGATAGGAAAAGCGGTCAACCGCCTGTCGAGACTGAACGAGTCGTTTGAAGATGCCGGGTGCGCTCTTGCCAACAGATATTTCGTAACGGAAAACGGTTTCTTCAGGGCGGGAAAACAGACGCATCCCCTGCCTGTTTCAGAAGAGAAGTTTGACATGAGCACGATCGATGCCAAGCGTATCGACAAGAACAACGTTACAAAGTTCTTAAAGCAGGGTAATCTTGATGAGATACCTTTTTATGTAGGTGAGTTCATCAACAGCGTAGGAGCCGACGCGTTCAATTCATATATCTTCAGACAGTACATAGCCATGGATGTGTTCTTTGCGGTATCCGCATTTGTTGAAGAACTGCCGCTGCGCAAGAAGAATGATACGATCGCGGAGGTGACGAAAGGCTCTCTTGAGACCGTAGAGAGCGTCAGGGCTTATATCACGGACATAATAGAAAATGCGATCAAATGCAGGGATTCGATAGCATCCAACAGATATATGGAGATCGTTGACGGAGCGATCAAGTATATTGAAGAAAACTATGCCGATGAAGAACTGTCCCTTAATCAGCTGGCCAGCCACGTGAATGTGTCACCCAATCATCTTAGTACCATTTTTTCGCAACAGACGGGACATACTTTCATAAAGTATCTTACCGAGTACCGCATGACAAAAGCCAAGGAACTGCTCAAGTGTACGAGCATGAGATCGAGTGAGATAAGCGAAGCGGTTGGATACAAAGATCCGCATTATTTTTCATATATGTTCAAGAAGACAGTGGGGATGACACCGACCAATTACCGGGGCGGAAGAGAAAGTGACGAGGAGGAAGGATGAGGAAGATCCGCAATTATTTTCGCAACACTTCTCTTGCCACGAAGATACGGATATCGTATCTTCTTCTTGTTATCCCGCTTGTTATCATGCTCATCGTGTGTTTTTACATGATGGATACTTCCTCGAAGAAATACAGCGATATGATACGTTCGGCATCTCTTGCCGGTGATTTCTCCCTTGATTTTAAAAAAGATCTGGATTACGAGACCTATCTTCTCATAGTAGGAAACAAGACGGTTGAGGAGTCGGAGGTAACAAAGCTTATTGAGGATGCCGACAACGTTGTTGACGGTCTTATCGATATAACTGCTTCACGTGAGAACATGGGGAGACTTAGGAGCGTCAAAAGATATCTGGAGAACCTCAGAAAATACGAGAGAAGGATAGAAAAAAATCTGGCTGCCAACGCCGAGTATGATGAGAACATGGAGATATGGGAGAATGACGTCCAGATAGTAACCGCTCTCATTAAGGAAGAAATATTCCAGTATGTGTTCTATGAGATAAGGGATATGCAGACCGAGAAGGCCGAAATGGATGATTTTTACCGAAGGGCCATGACCGGGAGCTTTATCACGTTCTCGATCCTGACACTCATGGTGATCTTTTTCTCGATATATCTGCCGGGGAGCTTTACCAAGCCCATCAAGGATCTTGTTGAAGTTACGGACCGCATTTCAAGGGGAGATCTGAAAGTGCGCAGTACCAATGATTCCCATGACGAGGTAGGGACGCTGGCGACGTCAATGAACCAGATGATCATAAAGATCAATGAACTCCTGCAGCAGATAACAAAGGAGCAGATCAGGATCAAGGAGACCGAGCTTGAGCTGCTTCAGTCACAGATCAATCCGCACTTTCTGTATAATACGCTCGATACGATCATATGGCTTGCCGAGGGTGGCGACGAACGCAGGGTCGTTGAAATGGTAAAGAGTCTGTCGGCCTTTTTCAGGACTTCGCTTTCAAGGGGAAAGGATATGATAACCATCCGCGAGGAGACGATCCACGCGAGGAGTTATCTTGAGATACAGCAGTTCAGGTACCAGGATATACTTGAATATGAGATCGACATCGCTGAGGATCTTAATGAATATACCATCCCCAAGATAACGATACAGCCGCTCATAGAAAATGCGCTGTACCACGGCATCAAGAACAAGAGAGGCGGCGGGAAGATAGTCGTTTCGTCAAGAAGGGAAGGGGATGATTTTATAATATCCGTTTCGGATAACGGAATAGGAATGACGGAGGAACGGCTTCAGGAAGTAATGTCCGGTCTTAACGGGGAACGCCCGTCCGATAATGCCATATACGGACTGTATAATGTCAACGAAAGGATAAAGCTCAAATTCGGCGATAAATACGGCATTACACTACATAGTGTATATGGAGAGGGCAGCACATGCGATATATTGTTGCCGGCTCGGGTGTAAAAAATCCAACTTTGCAAATAAAAAAATCAACCCGGCCGATATGCGCCAAAAAAAAATCAACCATGGACGTATTTATGTTCATGGTTTTTTATTTTCAAAAAAACTATCATTGTATCATCGGGCGATGGAATAGGTCCTTTGCCCCAAAACTAATCCAGGGAGGATAAAAAATGAAGAAGAAAGTTTTAGCAGCTATCATGGCATCAGCAATGGTTGCCCTTACAGCATGTGGCGGCGCAGCAGCTCCTGCAGCTCCTGCAGAGCCCGCAGCAACTGAGGAAGCAGCTCCTGCAGCAGCAGAAGAAGAGGAAGCAGCTCCTGCAGCAGAAG
>JAFZQP010000036.1 GCA_017620345.1 Lachnospiraceae bacterium | reverse complement strand
GATCACCTCATACACTTCCGTCATATGGTTTATATTTACCAGACATATTCCGCTTCTTCCGGGGATGTACAAAAATCCCTTCTCATCCAACGCACTGTAGGAATTTGATGTGGGTGTGCTTGTAACACCGTTTGCTATGGTATAAAGTTTGTAATCCTTTACATCATCCTGAAGCATCTCCTGCGTATTGACCTTATAGATACCATACGAAGACAGTATCCACATATCATGATCCTCATCAAAATACAGGTCATAATTATTATTGTACGGAAAAGTCGTGACTTCATGTATCACGCCGTCCTTCATATATTCAATGGAGTTTGATGTAACAATCCAGTATACGCCGTTTTCTTCATCTTTCTTTATTCTCATAACGACATCACTTGTAAGACCGTCGTCTCGTCCGATCCTTTGAATACCGTCATCTCTTATCACATATATGCCGTCGCCATCGGATCCTGCATATATCTCTCCATTATTTCCCTCCGCAACAGTAAGGAACACTGTATTCTTTATCCCGTCTTTTGCTCCTGCCGTTCTTACAACCAAACCTTTTCTTATAACAGCAAGTCCGCCATTTGTACCTACGATAACCGATCCGTTCTCCGATGGAAAGCAGCATCTGACCTCGTTTGAAGGAAGCCCGTAATCCGTCGTATAACTCTTTATTTCTCCGTTATGCATGCGGCAAACAAGACCGAGATCATGGTTAAACACCGACACCCACAGATTCCCGTCGAAATCGGTGCTTATGCATCTGACTCTGGCATCGCCTATATATTCCGTCAGTTCATCCTCTATCTTATGATCGTTTTCATCAACGATATAAATCCCTTTGTCAGTGCCGATGTATATTCTGTTATCACAGACGCAGGTAGCATTATTCACTTCTTCCGGAAGTCCGGCGCGCTTTGAAAAATCCACAAAACTATTTGTTACAACCTTCATCACGCCCTGAGTCGATGATGCGAACCACATATTGCCCTGATAATCTGATGTCATCATCTCTATGGCACTGTTCATCGGAATATCGGAAAGGACATGAAATCCGTCATCCTCTATATATCCTGCAACTGTTGTAGATGCAGCCCATACTCTTCCGCAATCATAAGAAAGCCAGTGGGTATTATCGATCGGTGCCACCGAAATACGCTCAAGATGTTCACGATCTTCTCCGAAATCTCCGTAATAAACTGCATCGCTTTCCGTACCGATATAGAGTTTTCCGGCATGATCCGGATCAGCAAGAATGGTGCTGATCTTTTCAATTCCAAGCTTCCTGCTCTCATACAGCTCCGAAACCTTATGATCATCTATTGAGAAAATGATACCATTTGTTGTCTGCCCATATATCCTGCCCGCCGGATCAGATACAAGCTTTAATACCCTTTCCTCATTTATCCTTTCATCATCAACAATATGCAGCACCATATCAGGATCCGCATAGCATACTCCGGCTGTAGTTCCGATATAAATATCCCCTTCCTGATCCTCCGCAAATATACGGATAGAAGAAGACGGCAAACCATCTTTATAGGTAAAATGAACTCTTGTTTCACCGTCAATGACAACAACGCCGTTATCATTTGTGGCTATCCAGATTCTGCCCCTGCTGTCTTCAAAGAAACCTCTTCCGCTTGTCAGGCCGTCCGAAGTATCGAGCCGTTCAAATGTCGTACCGTCATAGCGGATGATCCCACTGTAACCTCCGATCCACACGTAGCCGTCACTTGCACCCAGAATAAAGTTTGCATCAGACGTCGGCAGACCGTTTGTGGCATTATAGATCACGGATGTATATCCTGCATTTTTAACCTGTCCGGTCACCGCGTATCCTCCGCCCGTCGTCCCCCCGTTTTCTGCAATCTCTCCGTCCGCGAAAACAGGAACACCTGACCACGGCAGAATTACGATCGATATCAATAGAGCTGTCACGAACCTTATCATTCGATTATTTGCCCGCATAATTCTCCTCCCGTCAAAGTGTATCAGGATTATATCTTCTCAGGACTATCTTTACTTCATCCAAAGCATCCATAAATACTTCAATACACTTAGGATCAAACTGTGTTCCGGATCCTTCCTCCAATATCGATAATGCCTTTTCAAGCGAAAAAGCAGGTTTATACACACGGGGTGATGTAAGCGCATCAAACACATCGGCAACTGCCATGATACGTGCAGAAAGCGGTATCACTTCACCGTGAAGACCTTCCGGATATCCTTTTCCATCCCATCTTTCATGATGATATGCCGCCATATTTCTTGCTTCTTTCAGATAATTGTCGCCCTCTACCGTACTTATGGCATGCTCCATAATACGCTTTCCGGCAGTTGTATGAGTTTTCATGATCTCGTACTCTTCATCCGTAAGCTTCCCGGGCTTGTTTAATACTTCATCGGGGATATTGATCTTACCAACATCATGTAGAGGCGCAGAGCGTACTGCATCAGATACAAACTTTTCCGTGAGTTTTTCAGAATAATAACCCTTCTTCCGAAGCCCTTCTGTTATGATCCTGACATACGCTGCTGTTTTTTGAATATGTGCACCTGTGTCAGAGTCGCGGTTTTCAACCATATCAGCCATTGTAACGATCAGACCGTCCTGCATTTTTGCCGTTGATTCCGACAACCTGCGGTTATTTCGCATCTGTTCGGCCTGATTTTTAGTCATGCCGCAAATAGACAGATACAGCCTTTCCAATTCATCACCTGTATGGACGTCTATCGATCTGATAGTCTTTACATCTTCATCAAGTTTGTCCTGTGAATCATCTGCTACAGTAAATCCATCCACGGTATCCGTGATCGATTTTATAGGATAAATGATATGATAATCCGTCAGCCACATAACAAAAGTGGACAGCAGGATAAAGAAACTGAGATAAAGCGTGACAATCTCCACCAAAAACGAGTTCCTGTCAGCAATGATATCCTCAACATTCACATCTGCGATCGCATAGCACGCACACTTACCTGAAGAATCATAAACCGGAGCAGCAGATGTAAGCAGGTATCCGTATTCATCATTTGTTATGATAGGCTCAACCGGCTCTCCGGCAAGAAGCCGGGGAATGTATGGCTCAAAAGTCTCATCATAAGGAATCAAGCTCCCTATCTCGGCGCCCAGT
>JAFZQP010000035.1 GCA_017620345.1 Lachnospiraceae bacterium | reverse complement strand
TCATGATGAACATGGAAGGCAAGAAGATAACAAAGCCCGCGGCTGCCGATCTGTGGCCGGCGGACAGATGGGTACTCTCGAAGCTTAACAAAGTTGTCAGAGAAGTGACCGACAACATGGAAAAGTATGAGCTCGGAATAGCGGTACAGAAAGTATATGATTTTATATACGATGTTCTCTGTGACTGGTACATCGAGATGATCAAGCCGAGACTCTATAACACCGATGATGCGGCTTCGGCAAATGCAGCGCTCTATACGCTCAAGACGGTGCTGATCGATTCACTCAAGCTCCTTCATCCTTACATGCCGTTCATAACCGAGGAGATATACTGTACGCTTACGGACGGTGATGCTGACCGTGAGGCAGATTCTCTAATGATATCTTTGTGGCCTGTCTATAACAAAGAATGGGAGTACGAAGAGGATGAGCAGCAGATCGAGCTGATCAAGGAAGCTGTCCGCGGCATCAGAAATGTCAGGGCCGAGATGAACGTTGCTCCTTCGAAAAAAGCGAACGTGTTCATTGTTACCGAAGATGAGAAGGTAAAGCTCGCATTTGAAAAAGGAAGAGTGTTCTTCGAAAGCCTCGCAGGTGCTTCTTCGTCAAGCATCCAGAGCGACAAGTCCGGTATAGATGACGATGCGGTTTCGGTAATGATCGCAAATGCGGCGATCTATATCCCGTTCGCTGAACTTGTTGATATAAGCGCGGAGATAGAACGTCTGAACAAGGAAAAAGCACGTCTTGACGGGGAGATCAAGAGGTGCCAGGGAATGCTGTCGAACGAGAAGTTCATCAGTAAAGCGCCCGAAGCAAAGATAAATGAGGAAAAGGAAAAACTTGAGAAGTATACGCTTCTTCGCGATCAGGTTGCGGAAAGGTTAGCTACGCTTAAAGACAGATAAGGGGATGAAGTATGGCTGTTTCAACAGAAGGATGGAGATGTTTCATATCTGATGATGCTATGAGTGCATCGGTATTCCTGACGGTGCCTACCGATAATGAGCCGGTGACCGTCGAGGATATAACGATGTTCCTTCGCCAGAACGGTGTCACCGCGGGGATAATCTATTCTGAGATAGAAAAGATCATCAATGAAAAGATATATCTCAAAGATGTGGTCGTGGCCAAAGGAAGAAAGATGACTGAGTCGCAGAACGGGTACTATGATTTTCTGTTCAAGACAGGAGAGATCAAGCATCCGACGATCCGCTCGGACGGGTCGGTCGATTACCAAAGCATGAGCGTCATACAGAGCGTGCGTCCCGGAGATCTTCTGGCTGTCTATCACCCGGCTGTTCCGGGAAGCTCGGGACTTGATGTCAAGAACCGTGAGGTCAGATGCAAACCCGCCAAGGAACTTCCGCAGATAAAAGGTTCGGGCTTTGAGGTTTCATTTGACGGGAATACATACAAGGCTACATCCGAAGGCCGTGTTGAGTATGATAATTTCAAACTTCATGTAAGAGATCTGTATGAACTCAGAAAAGATCTTGATCTTGTAACCGGTCGTATTGATTTTCGCGGTGATGTTATCGTGCACGGAAATGTCAGGACAGGAACATATATCCGCGCGACCAAATCCGTTACGGTCGAGGGAGCTGTTGAAGCTGCAACTATCATTGCCGAAGGAGATATAGTGCTCAAGAAAGGCATGCAGGGCGGCGGCAAGGCAAGACTGATCGCAGGCGGAAACGTCTACGCCAACTTTATAGAGTTTACCGAAGTCAAAGCAAAAGGAAACATCGAAGCAAACATAATCCTTAATTCGACCGTATCAGCCGGCAAGTCCGTAAGCGTTAAGGGAAGAAAAGGTGCGATCATCGGAGGGGTCAATTACTGTGTCGGACAGATGGAAGCAGCCATCGCGGGTAACAAAGCGGAAGTAAAGACAATACTTGCTTCGGGTATCAGTGAGGAATACGATAAGAGATACCATCTGCTTACGGAAAAAGCAGAGAGTGCAAGAGACAGTATAATCAAAACAAAGAGCGAGATAGATCAGGTCAGGGATGTGAGGATCAGCAACGAACCCAAGGATGTCAAGGATGCCAAGGTCAATCAGCTGACGAGAAGACTTCGCAGAGATGAAAGACTTCTTGAACATGTTGAGAAGGAACTGAAGGAGATCGAGGAGACTATAAGTGTCGGGTCAGAAGCTGAGATAAGGATCGAGGATACAGTCAATCCCGGAGTCGTTATAAAGATCGATGACAAGGAAATGAAGATCCCCAATTGTATGCAGCACATTAAGTTCTACAGACCTGAAGGATCTTCAGTTGTTGAGGCCAAGACGTTATGATCAATTTTGAAGAAGAACTTAAGAAATTTCATCCGAGCATGGAAGTCGAAGAGGTTGAGAACGCTGTAAGAGAGCATGAACTGACAGATATGACCGACATAATGGTCGAGATGCTTCGGAGAGAAAAAGAGAATAAGCAGTTATGAAATGTTTTGTGTGCGGCAATCGCCTCGGTCCCGAAGACATATGCATGTCATGCGGTACCGATATAAGAACGTACAGACATATCATGTGCATGTCCAACATGCTCTATAATGACGGACTGACCAAGGCAAACGTACGTGATATTTCCGGGGCGATCATTTCTCTTAACGAGAGTCTGAAATATAACAAAAAGAATATTGATGCAAGAAATCTGCTGGGACTGTGTTACTTCGAAAGAGGTGAAGTGGTTCCGGCTCTTTCTGAGTGGATAATCAGCAAGAATTACGAGAGCAAGAAGAACATTGCCGATGAGTATATTGATTACCTGCAGAACAACCCGGCAAGACTGGATACGATCAACCAGACTATCAAGAAATTCAATCAGGCGCTCAACTTCTGTTACCAAAACAGCCAGGATCTGGCTATAGTTCAGCTGAAGAAAGTACTGTCGATAAATGAAAATCTCATAAGCGGTTATCAGCTTCTGGCGCTTTTGTATATCGAACAGAGGGATTACGACAAGGCAAGAAGAACGCTTCTTCGAGCGCTTCGGATCGACCGCAACGATACGACTACCCAGCGCTATCTCAAGGAGATAAATAACCTGATCACCGAGCAGGCGGAGTCGGGAGATAAGAGTGCAGCGCTCCTCCCACAGGATATCATCACCTACCAGAACGGAAACGATACGATAATCCAGCCTGTCGGCGTAAAAGAAAAACGTGGGTTTTCAAGTATCATAAACGTCGTTATAGGTCTTGTGATCGGTATAGCGATAAGCTGGTATCTGATACTGCCGGGCAAGATAGAGGTCGCCACAAGGGAAGACACCGACAAGTTTATGGCGGTCAGTGAGGAACTTGCTTCCGAAAAAGCTTCGCATCAGGAGTCGGTCAAGCAGGCAGAGACTCTTGAGACCGAAAAGGCTGAACTTGTAAGACAGATAGAGGAACTCACCGGAACAAACGGTGCGACCAACGAGAATGACAAGTTACTTCGTGCAGCGCAGATGTATATCGCGGATCCGGAAAATCCCGGAACGGTAATGGATGAACTTGCGGATATAGGGGAGGATCATCTTGCATCTTCCTCCGATGCGTATAAAGCTCTTTACGAACAGCTCAGCGAAGCCGCTTCAGGAGATGCACTCGGCAGTTACATAGACAAAGCCAGAGCGGCTCTTACTACCAAGGATTATAAGACGGCGATAGAATACTATAACAAGGTCTGTGAGATAGCGCCCGATAATCCGGATTATATGATGGACCTTGCTTATGCATACAGAGAGTCGGGAGATACGGAAAAGGCAAACGAGCTTTATAACCGTATCGTAACGAACTATCCGGATTCGGAAGGTGCTGCCGAGGCAGCGGAATATCTGTCACCACAGTGATCTGACAGTTGGGATTCCTGATGAAAAATAACAGTGTTATTAAACCGATATTATTGACAGTTGCTGCGGCACTTTTTCTCGCATTCTGCATGGATATTTCCGTCGGATCGATCAAGGCCGCGCCGTTTGTTTTTCTTGTTATATGCTCAGCTGTCATAGTATTTGTGTTCAGAAAAAATATCCCTGTAAGCGCCGTTTTCCTTACGATGCTTTCGGGCATGATGATAAAACTTGCATATGTGATCTACACCCCTGTATGGTGCCGTCAGCACGATGTTGTTGACTTCGGCGCCGGTGAGGGACATGCGGCATATATGGAGTATATATTAAGTCATAAGGCCCTGCCCGATTTTGATCCGAGATCGGTATGGGCGTTTTTTCAGCCGCCGCTTCATCACGGTATATCCGCGGTATGGATGTGGTTTAACATAAGGATGCATGTAACCGAAGAGCATATGCACAAAAACGTACAGATATTACCGCTCATATATATGTGCGTGCTGATGTACGTTGTGTTTATGATCTGCCGGCTTCTGAATATGACATCTTCCGGAACGCTCGTTGCGATGCTCATAGTCAGCTTCCATCCGATATATATCCTTATGTCGGGAAGCATAAACAATGATGCGATCGCTGTGATGCTTTCCATGATCGCGATATACGTTGCGATACTCTGGTATCTTGCACCGACAACAGGCAAGATCGTGTTACTGGCGGTGTTCATCGGACTTGCGATGTCGGCGAAATTATCGTCCGCACTCATCGCGCCGCCGATCGCTGTGATGATGATCTGCAAGGCATATACCGATTCGGAGAAACTGAAAAATGTCTCAAAACGAAGATCGTATATACTTGAATATCTGATCTTTGCCGTCATCGTATTTCCGCTCGGATTATGGTGGCCGCTGCGCAATAAGATACTGTTTGATATGCCGGCGGGTTATATCCCCGAAGTCGGAGAAAACGTTACGGGAGCAGGACTTGCACAGAGACTGTTTGACATAAGGACCGCATCGCCGTTTTTGTATATGAAGGCGAACGGATTTGCATATGATGAGTATAACCTGATACTTGCAACGATAAAATCATCACTCTTCGGAGAAGGAGATTTTGCGAACCTCTCACCTGCCGTGACATTATTCGGATGGATCCTTCTGATCTTATCGGTATGCGTGTTTATCCTTCAGATCACAGCGATGATACGCACATGGGCCGTGGCGGAAGCAAATCCCGACAAGGGACTGAAGATATTCCTGGCGAGTCTTGTGATATGCCTGATCGGCGGGTACCTGATGTTCGCGATATCCGGAGGAAATCTCTCTGCGATGGATCTTCGGTACAGCGCGGCAGTCGTGTCGGTGCTGTCGATCCTCCTCGGCCTGTGGTACGACCGGCTTGGGGCGAAGTCACAGAAACTGCCGCGACTCATTATATTGGGTACATCGTTATGCTTTGCAATCACGGCAAGCTTATTCTATATATTAGTGGGATTGCATTAAGATACGATACGTGATCAAAGCTGTTCCCGCTCAGACGCGCTCTCGCTCATGTTCGGTGCGTAGCGGTACATAAGCTGCCACAGAACGGCAGCTAAGTACCGACGCATTCACACGGTCTGATCGGAAACACTTTGTCACGTATCTTGGATTACGAAGACATTCAAGGCGCTTTAAAACAATTCATACAAGGAGAAACAACATGGGTGGATTCTTTGGTGTAGCGAAAAAATCAGACTGCGTATGGGACCTGTTCTTCGGAACGGACTATCATTCGCATCTCGGAACAAGACGTGCCGGCATGACCGTGTTCGGCGAGAAGGGATTCGACAGGGCGATCCATAACATAACGAATTCCCCGTTCAGGACGAAGTTCGACAGAGACGTCAACGAACTCAAGGGTAACCTCGGGATCGGTTGCATATCGGATTACGAACCGCAGCCTCTTCTGATCAGATCGCATCTCGGAACATTTGCGATCACGACCGTCGGACGCATAGACAATCTCGACGAACTCGTGGATGAGGTATCAACGAGCCGCACACAGTTCCTGGCGATGAGCGGCAGCAACATCAACCCGACGGAACTAGTGGCATGTCTTGTCAATCAGAAGGATTCATTCGTCGAAGGGATAAAATATGTTCAGGAGAAAGTCGACGGATCGATGACTCTTCTCATAATGACCGAGGAGGGTATTTACGCAGCGAGGGATCTTTATGGAAGAACACCTGTAATGATCGGAAAGAAGGATGACGGATACTGCGTATCGTTCGAAAGCTTTGCGTATATCAATCTCGGATATTCCGATGAGAAGGAACTCGGCCCGGGGGAGATAGTGTACATCACTCCCGACGGATATGAGACAGTCAGTCCCGCAAAGGAGACTATGAAGATATGTACATTTCTGTGGATATATTACGGGTATCCGAACTCGACATACGAGGGCGTCAATGTTGAGAACATGAGATACAATTGCGGCGCGATGCTCGCACAGCGTGATGATGTCAAACCCGATATCGTTGCGGGCGTGCCTGATTCGGGTATCGCACATGCGATAGGCTATGCTAACAGATCGGGTATACCGTTCGCGAGACCTTTTATCAAATATACGCCGACCTGGCCGAGGTCGTTCATGCCCACGGATCAGAGCATGAGAAATCTCATCGCGCACATGAAACTGATCCCCGTGGATGCACTTATCAGAAACAAATCACTTCTTCTCATAGATGACTCGATCGTAAGAGGAACTCAGCTTCGTGAGACTACCGAGTTCCTGTACAGCAGCGGCGCCAAAGAGGTTCATATCCGTCCTGCGTGTCCGCCGCTTTTATACGGATGTAAGTTCCTTAACTTCTCAAGATCGAATTCGGAATATGACCTGATCACACGCAGGATCATAAGAGAACGCGAAGGAGAAAACGTATCGGATGAAGTACTGGCCGACTACGCGGATCCCGACAGCACGAACTACAAGGAGATGCTCGAGGGTATCAGAAAACAGCTCGGGTTTACATCGCTTCGTTTCCACAGGGTTGACGACATGGTGAAGTCTGTCGGCATCGACAAGAGCAAGCTGTGTACATACTGCTGGGACAAGCAGGGAGACTGCAGTGCCTGCGCGAAGAAGTGTTCATCCGCGAAGTAATTATATTATTGTATTTATGTGACGTATAACGTATAATAGTGGAACGAGTTTTTTTGCAGGGGGAAGGAAATGCCTGACTTTTCAAATTCATGTGCGACGATCCTTGATTATGCCGGATTGTCGGATGAAAACAAGAGTAAGATCAGTAAGAGGATCAAGGATTTCGCGGCGATGTCTGACCAGAGTGCGTCGGATGATGCGGCCAGAAGGCTCAGGAAGGAACTGACTTCGTATTATTACGATCTCTATAAGCTTGTCTTCTTCAGGACACTTTCGGATACGATCATTCCCGACGAAGTGATGATGTTCCTTTATTTCGGATATATCGATGAGACACTTGCGGGTGCGGAGAATACCCAACTTATACACCAGGCGAGCAAGTCGATAGCGCTTGATCCGGAGATGAAAGTGTTCACGTTCTATCATTGGCTGAGACTTATCTATAACTGTAAAAAGGATCCCTCGGTCAATGATTTTTCGACTGACTATATAACAACTCTGCGCAAGCAGAAAAGAGACGGTGAGATAACCGAACAACAGGAAAAAGAGGCACTAGCCGACGGCAAGAAACGCGTTACGTTTGAGATAGACAATATGTTCAAGTCGGCTAACAAGATGCTCACCTCCAGGGTGACGACTTTTGTTCCGTTCTTTTCCGAACAGACGCTGACACGGCCGCTCGACAAGTCGTTTTTGAATATTGATTTCATACACAAGACATTAAATGTCATCAAGGGAATTGATTTTTCACTGTTCTTCAGACAGACAGTCTATACCGCACCTGAGCTCGGACTTGATAAAGCATTCATCCAGGTCGAGATATTGCCGGATATCATACTGATGCCTGTTGTCGGCACGCGTGCCGCAATGTGGCAGGAGATTACGGGTGCGAAGCGTACGACGCCGGGAAGGTTCATCCTGCCGATCGCGGAGGAAGAGGATCTGACGGCTGTCATGATCAAGATGTGTGCCGAATTCAGGTGGGAGCTGTGTAAGAGGATACAGGGAGCCAGATGGAACGATCTGTCCGAAAGATCCCTTACAAGCGATTACGTGGATTATATCGATACATACAGAAAGAACAAGGAACTGTCAACGGAGGCAAAAGAGCGTATCAAGTCTGCGATGGCCAAGCATCGTAACAGCTACAAAGAGATGTTCGTTGCGGATTATGCGACATACATCCAGTACGAGAGTTCCGGAGCACTTCGTCACAATAAGGTTGTAAGGTTCATACTGTTCAACTACTGTCCTTTTTCCAAGATAATAAGGGAGGGTGCGATAGCGACCAACCCGCAGTATACGCAGCTGATCGAGAGGTATAACCATAAGGCTGCGCATGAGATACATCTGTTTGATATCGCAACAGGAAGGATAGAAAAGAACGGACATCCGATACCTGCCGAACTTGTTGCGCACAAGGCGTTTTTGACGTCATAGAATAAAGGTAGAACTGATGAGTGAAGAAACAGTAAGCAGAAATTTTATCGAAACGATCATCGACGAGGATCTGTCGGAAGGCAAGTATGAGGAGATACATACCCGCTTTCCGCCTGAGCCGAACGGATATCTTCATATAGGACATGCCAAGGCGATACTTGTTAATTACGGACTTGCGAAGGAATACGGCGGCAAGTTCAATCTTCGTTTTGACGATACGAATCCGACAAAGGAAAAGACCGAGTTCGTCGAGTCGATCAAAGAGGACGTTGCATGGCTTGGCGCAGACTGGGAAGACAGGCTGTTCTTTGCGTCGGATTATTTTGAGCAGATGTATGAGGCTGCCGTAAAGCTTATCAAAAAGGGTAAGGCTTTTGTGTGCGACCTTAGTGCCGATGAGATAAAAGAGTACAGGGGCACATTTGACCAGCCCGGTAAGAACAGCCCTTACAGGGACCGCAGCGTAGAGGAAAACCTCGAACTGTTCGAGAACATGAAGAACGGTGTGTACGCCGACGGAGAAAAGGTACTTCGTGCCAAGATAGACATGGCAAGCCCCAATATCAATATGAGAGATCCGGTCATATACAGGGTCGCTCATATGACGCATCACAATACGGGTGACAAGTGGTGCATATATCCGATGTATGATTTTGCACATCCGATAGAGGACGCGATAGAGCATGTTACGCACTCGTGCTGTACGCTTGAGTTTGAGGATCACAGACCGCTCTATGACTGGGTCGTTCGTGAACTGGAATACCCTCAGCCGCCGAAGCAGATAGAGTTCGCCAAGATGTATCTGACGAATGTGGTGACGGGAAAGAGATATATCAAAAAGCTCGTTGAAGACGGAATAGTTGACGGCTGGGATGATCCCAGACTTGTAAGCATTGCGGCACTTCGCCGCCGTGGATTCACGCCCGGTTCGATACAGAATTTCGTAGATCTGTGCGGCGTATCCAAGAGCCAGTCATCGGTTGATTATGCAATGCTCGAGTATTGCATCAGGGAAGACCTGAAGTTGTCAAGACCGAGAGTGATGGCTATACTCGATCCGATAAAGCTCGTGATAGATAATTATCCGGAAGATCAGACGGAATACTTTGATGTTCCGAACAATCTTGAGAACGAATCACTTGGTTCGCGCAAGGTTCCTTTTTCAAGGGAATTGTATATAGAACGGGATGATTTTATGGCAGAGCCTGTTAAGAAATATTTCAGGCTGTTCCCGGGAAATGAAGTAAGGCTCATGAACGCATATTTCGTTACCTGCACGTCATATGAAACGGACGCCGACGGAAACGTTACGGTCCATGCGACATATGATCCGGAGACACGCCAGGACGGTAGAGAAGTAGAACGTAAAGTCAAGGGCACGATCCACTGGGTGAATGCGGCAACTGCGTTCCCGGCAACGGTAAGGCTCTATGAGAATCTGATCGATGAGGAAAAAGGCGTTTACAATGAAGACGGGAGCCTTAACCTTAATCCGAATTCAAAGACCGTGATGGAAAACTGCATGCTCGAGCCGTCGCTTAAGGATGCAAAAGCGTATGAGTCATTTCAGTTCGTAAGAAACGGATTTTTCTGTGTTGATTACAAGGATTCCAAAGAGGGAGCACCGGTGTTCAACAGGGTTGTTTCGCTAAAGAGTAGTTTTAAACTAGGCTGATAGGAGGGGCCCACGAAGTGGGAAGAACCTGTCTGCACGTGGAGCGCCTATTCGACGAAGTCGAATCCAAATGCGCGACACTCATATAGAGAATAATATGGAGGTTACAAATGGGTTTATTATCAGGATTGTCCAACATGGGGCTCGGAAAACTTGAGGGCGCCAGCATATTCGAAGAGGAGAAAAAGCCGGAACAAACTGCTTCCGCACCTAAAGAGGAAGCACCTTTTGACGAGAACGATGTGCTCCTGGACAAGACCGTAGAGTGTCCCGTGTGCGGTAAGAATTTTTCATATCGTGCGGTAAAGACCGGCAAGGCACGACTGCTCGGACAGGATATGGATCTTCGCCCGAAATACGACAAGTTCGAGCCGGCCAAATATGATGTTATCGTATGTCCCTATTGCGGATATGCGGCTCTTACGAGATATTATACGGCGCTTCCCGCAGCACAGGTCAAACTTATCAAGGAAGGGATCGGCGGCAGAGTACACGGTGTTGCGAACAATCCGATACTGTCATATGATGATGCGATCCAGAGATATCAGCTGGCGCTGGCATCCGCGATCGTAAAGCGTGGAAAGGACAGCGAAAAAGCATATGTATGCCTGAAGATGGGTTGGATCATCAGAGGAAAGAAAGAAACGCTTCCACTGGATGCACCAAACTATGATGAAGTGATGAAGGAACTTGATGCCGATGAGAACGAGGCATTAAAGACCGCTTATGACGGATTTGTAAGTGCGCGCCAGAAAGAGAGTTTCCCTATCGCCGGAATGGATGAGATCACTATAGATTATCTGATCGGAGTTCTTGCGGCAAGGTTCGGAGAGTTTGATACCGCACAGAAGATGATAGCGGGAATACTCATGAACAAGGCTGCGAACAACAGGATCAAGGACCGTGCAAGGGATCTTAAGGAACAGGTTCTTGCGGATATGAAATCGAAAGGAGATTTATGATGAAAGGATTTGGAAAGTTTGTCACATTTGTAGGTATCACGGGAGCAGCACTTGCCGGATTATGGTATTTCTGCGAAGTCAACAAGGACAAATGCGAGTGTGCATGTGATGACGACGCTCTTTCATCAGAAAAGAAGAGCAGCAAAGAGAGATCATACGTATCACTCGATCCCGAGGTCAAGGAGCAGACAGAGGAAGTTATAGAGGATGCCAAGAAGGTTGCCAAGGAAGCAAAGGATGTTGCTAAGGAAGGCAAGGATACTCTCAAAAAGGCTGTTAAGTCTGCAGCTGCCGATATGCTTTCAAAAGCGGAAGACAAGGCTCGCGGAGTCGGTCTCGTGAAGGAAGACAAGAAGACAAGTGATTTTGAATTTGAGGATTTCGATAAAGAATCATCACACATTGATATTCAGTAAACTGACCCGGGCGGGTATTATTACAGCCGTCGCGGTCGCAGGACTTACGGTACTTACGGCGTGCGGCAGCCGCAAGCTTCCGACCGAAGTAGTGCTGACGTCTGATTTTCTCGAAGATGAGGTGTTCCGTCTCGAAGGACATCCGTGCATGAAGAACGAGATCATGGTCTATCTCGTCAATTCCGAGAATGGATACAGCGAGGTGTTCGGAGACCGCATATGGTCGGTGCCCGTAGGTGAGGGGACTCTCGAGGATTCATACAAGGACAACATCCTTGCGAGGATCGCGCAGATCAAGACGATGAACCTGCTCGCGGAAGAACGTGGAGTCGGACTTGATGATGACGAGACGGCCAAGACGACGGCAGCGGCAAGGGAGTACTTCGATTCGCTCTCGGAGGCCGACAGGAATTATCTGAATGTTACAATGGACGATATCGCGGCGATGTACCGTGAGTTTGCAATTGCAAACAAAGTCTATGAAGACGTGACCGCGGACGTCAATCCCGAGATAAGCGACGACGAGGCGAGAACGATAACCGTCAGGACGATCCTGATCAAAACGTACAAGACAGACAGTGCGGGAAACAGATTCGAGTACACTGACGAGGAAAAGAAAAACGCTCTTACCCGGATAGCCCAGCTGCGTCAGCGTATCGAGGACGGAGAGCCGTTTGAAGTCGTGGCGGTCGACAATAACGAGGATACACAGAGCGAGTACAGCTTCGGACGCGGAGTCATGCCTCCGGAATTTGAAGAGGCGGCGTTCAATCTCGGTGTCGGGGAGATGAGCGACATTGTCGAGACCGAATACGGGTACCACCTGATATACTGCGTATCCACGTTCAATCCCGAGGAGACCGATGCCAACAAGGCGAAGATCGTGGAGAAGCGTAAGCAGGAAGCGTTCAACGATGTGTACAACGAATTCCTGACGCACATTACGAGTAATCTCAACAAACCGCTTTATGACAGCCTGCATTTTGATGCGGGGGCCGTTGTCAAAACAACAGGATTTTTTGATATCTACGATAAATATTTTACGATTGTTAGCACTCAACCTGATTGAGTGCTAATTTTTTCTTGACTTTGGGTTTTGCAAGCGTTACTATCTATGTATCGGGGGTTTAATGCCTCCGGATATTTTTTTCAAATGAGGTGATTTACATGGCAAAAAAAGGCAGTTTAACGATCAACAGTGAGAATATCTTTCCGATAATCAAGAAATGGATGTACAGCGACCACGATATCTTTGCAAGAGAGCTCGTAAGTAACGGCTGTGATGCGATAACAAAGCTCAAGAAGCTTGATATGATAGGCCAGTACAGCATACCCGAAGGACGCGACATGGAGATCAGGATAGTCGTAGATCCGGAGAACAAGAAGGTTTCCTTTACGGATACCGGTCTTGGTATGGATGCCGATGAGGTTGAGGAATACATCACGCAGATCGCTTTTTCCGGAGCGACCGCGTTCCTTGAGAAATACAAGGACAAGACGAACGATGACCAGATCATAGGGCACTTTGGACTCGGATTTTACTCTGCGTTCATGGTAGCCGATGAGGTCCATATCGATACGCTTTCATACAAGGACGGCGCCAAGGCCGTTCACTGGGAGTGCGACGGCGGTACGGAATACACGATGGAAGACGGCGACAGGGATACGGTCGGCACGACGATCACGCTTTTCCTTAATGAGGACAGCCTTGAGTTCTGTAACGAATACAGAATGAGAGAAGTACTGAAGAAGTACTGTTCATTCATGCCGGTGCCGATCTTCATGGTCAAGGAAGGCGCAGAGACGCAGTATGAAAATGTTCCTGCGGACGAAGTAACGGACAAGGATACCGTTATCGAGAAGTACACCGAAGAAGCAAAGTATGAAGAGCAGGAGAAGGACGGCAAGAAGGAAAAAGTCGAGATCAGCCCTGCAAAGGAAATGGCCAAGATCGTAAAGCGCGAAGTTCCTATCAACGATCCGAACCCGCTTTGGGCTAAGCATCCGAGCGACTGTACAAAAGAGGAGTATCTCGAGTTCTACCGCAAGGTATTCATGGACTACAAGGAGCCCCTGTTCTGGATACACCTGAACATGGATTATCCGTTCAACCTCAAGGGAATACTGTACTTCCCGAAGATCAACATGGAATACGAATCCATCGAGGGCGTTATCAAACTGTACAACAACCAGGTTTTCATAGCCGACAATATCAAGGAAGTCATTCCCGAATTCCTTATGCTCTTAAAAGGCGTGATCGACTGTCCTGACCTTCCGCTCAATGTGTCGCGTTCAGCGCTTCAGAATGACGGATTTGTAAAGAAGATATCCGATTACATCAGCAAGAAGGTC
>JAFZQP010000034.1 GCA_017620345.1 Lachnospiraceae bacterium | reverse complement strand
CGATACGATGAACTTATCGTTCCCGACTATCGTTACATCCGGCCCTATGCTGGCGCTTGCCGGGATAACGATAGGCCGTCTTACATCCGATGCCGCGATCTACAACATCGGACAGTGTCTCGGTGTCGGAACCATCATCTCGATATTTATCACACTCTTTGTCCTGCCGCAGATACTGCTCGTGGGTGATACGGTCATCTCCAAGACCGCATTTGTCATGAACATGCCGCTCAAAAACCTTGGAGCATCTGGTCTGGTCCGTATCGACGGTGCGATAAGAGGTCATATAAACGGTACGGTCACCGGTACGATGTCGGCACTTGTAAGAGGTGAAGTATCGGCATTCATTGAGGCGGGAAACATGCATGTGATCGAGGAGGATGAGCAGAAGGGGGACAAAGATGATAAAGAAGAATAAGATACTCCCTTCAATATTGCTCATACTCTCACTCGTTATCCCGAATCCGGTATGTATCATGGCCGAGACCGGCACCGCACAGACCGCATCGAAGACCGTCAGGATCAGTACCGGGGAAGAAGCCGAAGAGGAAGATACCGAAAACGCAGAAGATATGGAAAACACGGAAGAGGCGGAAGATACAGAGAGCACCGGTACGCCTGTGATACAGCGCATGGATGTGACCGAAATGACGGAGATCACCATCAATGATTATGACCAGTGGTGTGATTTTGCACGTAAGTGCTCATATGATACGTGGTCAGCAGATAAATATGTAAGACTTACCGACAACATAGATTTCAACATGAAGGAATTCATGCCGGTACCGTATTTTGCGGGCGTGTTCGACGGAGAAGGGCATACGCTCAACCGCGCGGCGTTTACCGATGAACAGAATTACATCGGGATCTTCTCCAAGACTGCACCGACAGCCGTGATCAGGAGCGTAAACGTCATCGGAGTGATGAAGCCTGCCGGAAAATCAAATGATGTTGGCGGTATCGTCGGTGATAACTACGGAATGATCGCCGACTGTAAATATGACGGATATGTTGAAGGGAACGAATACGTTGGCGGTATCGCAGGGTATAACGAGGGATACGGAGTTATATCAGGGTGTTTTGTAAAAGGCAAGATCACGGGTCTGCATTATGTGGGCGGCATATGCGGTGCCAATGAAGGGCTTGTTACCGGCTGTGAGACTTTGGCGGACATCAATACCGTAACGGTCGATACACAGACCGGACTGGCAGATATCAAAGTTGAAGAAGTTTTCACTTCACTGCTCAACAAGGGCAAGGAAGAGGGAAACAAGATGTCGATACAGTCGTCCAACAATCCTGTCGATATAGGAGGAGTTGTAGGACATAATATCGGCGAGATCAGTTCATGTATGAACGGATCGACTGTAGGATACGAGCATGTGGGCTACAACATCGGCGGTATAGCCGGCAGGCAGTCGGGTTATATCCATGACTGCACCAATACGGGACGACTTCACGGACGTAAGGATGTCGGCGGCATTGTCGGACAGGCCGAACCTTATGTAAGGCTGGATCTGAGCTCCGATGTGATCACACAGATCAGTACGGCGATAGGAAAGCTCCATGATTCGGTGGATAAGACGATAAGAGATACCGATGCTTCTTCCGGTGTTGTATCTGCAAGGCTGAATGTCATAAGGGATTTTGCAAACAGGGCTCTTTCAGATACGGGATATCTTGCAAACAGCACCCAGGACTATGTCAATCAGGTTGTAGGAACGACGAATGAAGTTGCAAACAGGATACAGTACGTGCTTGAAGAGTCATCAAAAAGCGGCGGTCCGATGGATGATGTGGCGGATGCCGGTGAAGATCTTCGAAAAGCTGCGCAGGATGTTTCCGAACTGGCGGAGGATCTTGATATATATAACTACCTCGATGAAGGAGAAACGGTAAGATACGATAATGCCAAGAAGGCGATAAAGGATGCCACGGATGAATTCGAAGGCTATTATGACAAATACACCGATTCGGAAGACGAGGAGATAAAGAAGAAACGCGAAGATGTATATAACACGGCATTCTATGCCACAAGGCAGATATATATCGAGAAGAAATATCAATCCGGAGAATGGCCGACGGATAAGTATGAGGACCTGACCGATGCCCAGAAGGCAGAAGCGGATTCGGTCGCTGACGGGGATGCAAAGGATGCCGTAAATCTGTGGGCGCTGGATGAGGCCAATTCGGAGTACGAGAGTAAGCATTCGGGAGAGCCTTACGCAGAGACACTTGCCAAGAATACGAAGATCATTGCGGATATAATATACGCCCATGCAGACGAGATGGAAAAAGATGTCAAGGATGACGGCAAGGATGCGGCGAAGAATCTGAAAAAAATGGCAGGTGATCTTAAAGATGCCGGAAGTTCCATGAGAAGCATCATTAAATCTGTTGCTGACAAAGGAAGCGTTAATTTCCCGCAGTTGTCGGATGAATACAGGCTTCATACGAACAGCCTCGTCATGAACATACTGGGAATGATTGATAATATGGGACTTCTCAATTCCGAGATGAAGGGTTCCACCGACGCGGTTTGTGCGGATCTTGAAGGCGTCAATGATGAGTTCTCGTCTCTTATGCTGCTGTTTACCGATGCGATGGACGGTGCTCTTGACATGGACTATTCGGAGGTCTTTGAGGATGAGAGTAACGATGTATGTGAAGACAGTGTTGATGCCACGATAGCAAACTGCGAGAACCGCGGCAGGATATATGCCGATATCAATACGGGCGGTATCGCGGGAACGATGGCGCAGGAATATGATTTTGACCTTGAAGGAGATATCACGGGAGTCAAGAATGCAGCCAAGAAGTCAACGTACAGGACCAAGTGTGTGCTGCGAGACAATAAGAACTACGGAGATGTAAGGGGCAAGAAGAGTTATGTCGGTGGCGCATGCGGACTTCATGAGATCGGAACGATACTGAGAAATTCCAACTTTGCCAAAGCCAGTTCGGATTCTTCCGATTATGTCGGAGGCATAGCGGGAAGGTCATATTCCACGATCAGGAACTGTTACGAGAAAGGCGTTCTTGCGGGGGATTCCTATATAGGAGGCATCGCCGGAGAATGTGTCGATATATTTGACTGTGTTGCCATGCCTGCGATAACAAAGCAGGAAAAGTTTGCCGGCGCCGTGACCGGATATGCAGACAGTGACGGAAAGCTCAAGAGGAACGTATTTGTAAGCGACAGTCTTGCGGGGATAGACAGGATCAGCAAGCAGGGGCAGGCTGAACCGATATCATACGGACAGCTCCTTGCCATGGAGAACATACCCGGCGAGTATTCGCTTATGAAGGTCAGTTTTGTCGTTGACGGCAAGGAAGTGGCCAGTATAAATAAGAGGATCGGAGAGGTCGTCATGCCTGAAGAAACGCCGATCGAGACCGAGATCACGGCAGCAGGCCGCGACGATAAGCAGGATGAAGATAAAGTAGAACTTGAGGATGATCAGTATATCGAGTGGGAATGCGATGAAGAGATCCCCGTATATGAAGATATGGAGATAGACGGCAAGATCGCCAGATATGCGTCGGTCCTTGCCGGTGAGCCGGTCAGGGATAACAAACAGTCGATATTCCTTGTTGAAGGAAGGTTTACTGAGAAGGATAAACTGTCCGTTACACGCGAACCCGCGTCCGGGCAGAATGAAGAATGTTATCTTCTGTCGTTTACCGGCGGCAGGGAGAGTATACATTATGTAAGGTATCAGATGCCCGAAGAGGCCGAAAGGGTAAGGATATTTGTAAGCACCGAAGAATCTCCGGCTTACGAGGAAGTAGAGTGTGATACATTCGGAAGGTATATAAGATTCCCTGTAAAGGGTGATCAATTCAAGGTAAAGATCACTATGGAGTCTGAGGATAACGATAAAAGGTTTGTGATAATCTGTGCGTCTTTTGCGTTCATTCTGGTCGTTGTCGTGGTCATGACAGTTGCACTTGTGAAAAAGAGGAAGCGCAGGAAAGCAGAAAAGAAAGCAGAAAAGAAAGCGGAAAAATGATTTGACTGTTTACATAACTTATGATAACATTGGTTTGACTGATGAAGTCAAACCTTTTCTTTTATATGGGAACTGTTATAAAAACGGAAAGCAGGGGAGAGCAGATGAATTCCAAGTTTTTTGATGTCAGGAAGGACAAACAGGATGCCATAATAAATGCGGCACTGCGTACTTTTTCCATTAAGGGGTATAAGGATGCGAGTACGGACGTGATCGTTAAGGAAGCGGGCATCTCAAAGGGGCTTTTGTTCCACTATTTCACAAGTAAACAGGGACTGTATGATTTTATATGCGATTACAGTACAAAGTACATGATACTGGAATTGACCCGTGCGGTTAAAAAGAGTGAAAAAGACTGTTTTGAGATAATGGCGCAGATCTCACAGGCAAGGGTCAGGGTGATGAGGAATTACCCGTTCATGCACAGGTTCCTCAGAAGTATCAGGAACGAGGATGATCCGGAGGCACTTGAGGTAATCGGTTCGAACATCGCAGAGATGGAGAGAACATACAGGAACATATATGACAAGATCGACAGCAGCAAACTGATAGTGCCGGACCAGCTCCCTCATATCATAAACATTATCGAATGGGTGTCTGACGGATTCCTGGAAGGCAAATTTAAAAAGGATGCCCCGGATCCGGACGAGATGTATGAGGAGTATTCGGAATATCTGACTCTGTTGCGGACCCATTTCTATGCACGCGAAACGGACGGAAAGGTCTCGCTGGCAAGAGAAGAGTTCAATGAGCGTAATGAGACTGTCATGAAAGAGATGAGAATGGACATGACATTCGAAGAAAGGCTTATGGCCGGAAAGAAGCCTTTGGTTGAGTCCGAGGAGGACGAAGAAGCAGGCGAAGAAGAGGCTTCCGGCGAAGAGGAGAAGCCCGAAGAAGAAACGGCTCCGGCAGACAAGGAGAACGAATCGATAGACGATATCATCAGGGAGGCTGAAAAGAATATATCCGGATGAAAGAGAAGCTATACACGATACCCGTAAATGATGCGGTATCCGCAAATGATGAATGCCCGATCTGCAATATGTGGCGGTCGCTCGAACAGGATGCGATCGATTATGCCATAGGCAGCGGGGCATCATATATGGAATCCGATATAAGGGAAAAGACGGACGCGACAGGATTTTGCGCCCGTCATTTTCAAATGATGTTTGAATACGGGAATTCACTCGGAAACGCGCTCATATTGTCAACTCATGTGCACAAGGTAAAAGAAGCCCTGAAAAAGGAGATGTCGGGATACAGATCGCAGAAAACAGGGCTGTTTTCGAAGAGCAGTCAGTCAAATGTTGAGAGATACATAAGCGATCTTGAAGGTAAATGTTTTGTATGTGACTATTTCAGGGAAACATACAGCAGATATATCGCGACATTCTTCTATCTGTATGAAAATGATGAGGCTTTCCGCCAAAAGATAAAAGACGGTAAGGGATTTTGTATCCCACACATGAAGGAACTGCTCGCCGCAGCCGGAGATCATCTTAAGGGGGACATGCTCGAGGATTTTACAAAGACGCTCTTTGCGGTACAATCCGACAATCTTGACAGGATAGAAGAGGATATCACCTGGTTCGTTGAAAAGTTCAAGTATGAGAACAAGGATAAAGACTGGAAGGAATCGAAGGATGCGATCCCGAGAACGATCCAGAAACTGGTCGGCGGATATCCCGCAGACCCGCCGTACAAACCCTAGACATTTCTCAGCCCGCGGGGATAGTGATTCTTGACGATCCCTCGATCGGCTTTGCCCCATCCAAGCCCCAGACCACAGATTGAAACAAGACACCATCCTTTGATACCGGGAGGACACGATATCGTCATTCCCGAGATATACTGTGCGGACCTCGGATCGTCTGCCTCAAGATCAACACATGACAGCACATCACGTACATTCAATACATGCGATAAAGCATGGTCAGGCTCAAATCTGTTCTTCTTAAAAGTCCCGAGTTTCAGACCGGTGCGATAGACCACAAGGCCGGAGATATCCGGCAGATATTCCGGAGCAAGGTAAATGCTGTCTCCGAATCGCAGGATCCTTTCCGGAGTACTGTAAACAGCGCGTTTTACGGCACATTCATCGGTCAGGCAGGCGTCCAGAAAATCACACAGGAGTGTATTTTCGATATGCGACAGGACGGGTCTGCCGATCTTATTTTTCCTGTGATCCGGGACGGATAAACTGTCTTCTTTCCGGCAGAATGATACCGCAAAATGACCTTCACACCTGTGCATATGCGGGTAGATTTTGACGGGTTTGTCACATATTTCAAACTCAGGATGGGACGCAAGGAAACGCTCTGCCAAGCCCTCGTCTTCATCATATGAGAACGTGCATGTGCTGTACACGATCCTGCCGCCGGGGGCAAGCATGGTGGCAGCATGGTTTAATATGTCCTGCTGGCGCCGCGCGCACATTTTGACATTCTCAAGGCTCCACTCGTTTACGGCCTCAGGGTTTTTACGGAACATCCCTTCACCGGAGCACGGTGCATCGACAAGTATCCTGTCGAAGAAAGACGGGAATCTGTCTGCAAGATATGAGGGGTCATGGCTTACGACAAGAGCGTTTTTTACTCCCATGCGCTCTGTGTTTTCGGACAGTATACGGGCACGTTTTTCTACAGGCTCGTTTGCAACTAGAAGTCCTACACCTTCCATCAGATCGGCTATCTGTGTGGTCTTTCCGCCGGGGGCAGCGCACAGGTCGAGGACCTTCTGGCCGGTGTTTGTTATATCAAGAAGTGAAACCGGGATCATCGCGGAAGGCTCCTGAATGTAGTATGCTCCCGCATCATGAAGAGGCGAAGATCCGGGCCGGGCGTGCACGTCGTAATAGTATGCACCGTCCGCAAACGGTACTTCTTCGGGGTTTTCGCTGCAGGACGCGATCCGTGCAAAGCGTTTGCGGTCAGCAGGATCGATCTTTTGTCTGCTCAAACGAAAAGCCCTTGTCGGAAGGTCATCGTAACTTCCGATAAAGGCGTCATACTCATCCCCGAGCTGTTTCTTCATCCTCTCTGTAAAATCAAACGGCAAGTCGTTCATCATGCAAAGAATTATATCATCGGAGCATTATTTGTAAAATATTTTAAATAACAGTTTACACGTATCTGCTGCTATGATATTATCAATCAAGAACTTGGGGTTCGGGATATATTTTCGCAACTCAAGGCACAACATCTTGTGTAAACTAAGGAGGGTATTATGAAACTGATCTATCAGGTTGATGACAAGGTCAAGGGCGGACCGCTTCTGGTATTTGCGCTCCAGCAGCTCCTGGCCATCATGACGGCAACACTCGTTGTTCCGATCATCGTAGGAAATGACATGAGTCCGGCGGCTGCACTGTTCGGTGCCGGTTGCGGAACACTCATCTACGTTCTGTTCACTAAGAAGAAGAGTCCGGTATTCCTGGGCTCGTCATTTGCGTTCATAGGCAGTATGTGTGCTGCTTTTGCCGGCGGAGTATCGATGTCACTCGGATATCTCGGAATGATCATCGGTGCGATCTTTGCGGGCCTTGTATATGTTGTCATCGCACTTGTCGTAAGAGCGGTAGGAGTAGGCTGGATCAATAAGCTCATGCCGGCTGTAGTCATAGGTCCCACGGTTGCCATCATAGGACTGTCCCTTGCCGGAAATGCAGTCGGAGATATCACTTCCGGCGGGATCAAGGTAGACGGAGTGAGCATCGCAAGTCCGATAGCAGCTCTTCTCGGCGGTCTTGTCACACTCGGTGTTACGATGATATGCAGTGCATACGGCAAAAAGAGCGGAAGACTTATTCCTTTCATATACGGGATACTTGCCGGATATGCATTCTGTCTTATCTTAACGCTTATCGGAAATGCTACCGGAAATGATGCGATAAGGCTTCTTTCCTTTGACTCATTTTCCGCACTTACAGAAAACGGTGTCGGTCTGTCAACCTTCATCGCTGTGCCCTCATTTACGTTCGTGACCGCGCTCGGGGGATTTTCCGAGATAAGCGGTACATATATCGGAACGATCTTTGCGGCGTACGTTCCTGTGGCATTCGTTGTATTTGCAGAGCATATAGCTGACCACAAGAACATCTCCTCGATAATCGAAAAAGATCTTCTTGAAGATCCCGGACTTCACAGGACATTGCTCGGCGACGGAGTCGGATCCATGATCGGAGCTTTCTTCGGTGGATGTCCGAACACAACATACGGCGAGTCTATCGGCTGTGTTGCCATAACGAAGAATGCATCCGTTTATACGATCATCACGGCAGCCATAGGAGCTATAGTGATCTCGTTTGTATCTCCGTTCATAGCTTTTGTTAATTCCATACCGTCGTGCGTTATGGGCGGTGTATGTATGGCACTTTACGGATTCATTGCTGTTTCGGGTCTTAAGATGGTACAGTCTGTCGATCTTAACAAGAACAAGAATCTGTTTGTCGTATCGGTGATCCTTATCGCAGGTATAGGCGGACTGACACTCAACTTCGGCTCCGTTACGATCACAAGTGTTGCATGCGCTATTATCCTCGGTATACTGGCTAATCTTATCCTTAAGAATGCTCCGGAACAGGATGGAGAATAGGAAGTTACAGCATACCCGGGTTGACTTACAAATGGCTTTCGTTTCGTAATGAGACGGAAGCCATACTGTTTTTATATAAAAAACCGCATATCCTTAATTGACAACTTCAATTCATTTATATATAATCGATGCGAATGATCAAGTACAGTTTGTGTTTCTATACTTCGTATCTTTGTTTGTAAATCCCCTATTTGAGGTAACATTGGATGATATTTCAGACACTAAACGGCAAGTGGGTAATGAACGAGAGAGGCTCGGAGGCGTTTGCGCAGGCGCAGGTTCCGGGTTCGGTACTGTCGGCACTTCTTGTTGATCACAGGATAAGCGATCCGTTTTTCGGGGTAAACGAAGAAGAGACAAGAGAACTGTTCAGAAGGGATTACTTCTTTTCAACTGAGTTTGAACTGATGCCCGAACTGTATGAACAGGAGAAGATCGTGCTCTGCTGTAAGGGTATAGATACACTGGCACGTGTGTATGTCAATAATTCGCTTGTCGGGACCGTATCCAACATGCACAGGACATACAACTTTGACGTCAAGAGATACCTTAATCCCGGTATCAATATGGTGATGGTTGAACTTCTGTCACCGCTCAATTATATAGAAAACAGGCAGCCGACAAGCGGTAAGGTGATAAACTATGCTCCGGCAGGATGCGCTCACGGTAACCAGTATCTCAGAAAAGCACACTGCATGTTCGGATGGGACTGGGGTGCGAATATACCGGACTGCGGTATATGGAGGAGCATCGATCTTATAGGATACAGTCTGATCAGGATCGATGATGTGCAGATCTTCCAGAAGCATGATAAGAAAAAAGTCACACTCGATATAAACGTTAAAGCGGAGCTGATAAGGAAAGATCATTATATTATCCAGGCCGAACTTGTGACTCCCGACGGAAAAGTTTCGGCGATAACCGAGACATTGACCGACAACGAAGTATCCCTTTCGATGGAGATCGATAATCCCAAACTGTGGTGGCCGAGAGGATTCGGAGACCAGCCGCTGTATACGGTCAGCGTGTTCGCACTTGACATGAACGGTAACCAGTGGGATTCCAAGTCCTACAGGATAGGACTTCGAACGATGACCGTCAGTCAGGAAAAAGATGAGTTTGGAAGAGAGTTCTGCTTTACGGTAAACGGCGTCCGCATATTTGCGATGGGTGCCAACTATGTTCCGGAAGATACGATTTATTCGTTCATCACCAAAGAGAAGATCGATTATCTGCTCCGTTCGGCGGTAAACTGTAACTTCAATACGATCAGGGTGTGGGGCGGAGGATATTATCCGTCCGATACGTTCTATGATCTTTGTGATGAATACGGGCTCATAGTGTGGCAGGATCTTATGTTCGCGTGCAACATATATGACCTGACAGATGATTTTTCCGCGGATATATCCGCAGAGGTCGAGGATAATGTCAGAAGGATCAGGCATCACGCCTGTCTCGGACTTATATGCGGGAACAATGAGATCGAAGAGGCGTGGGTGGACTGGCCGGAGTTTCGCGAGCATTCGGATGAACTCCGTAAGGATTACATCAGGATGTTTGAGGATATGATCCCCGGTATTGTCAGGACATGCGCTCCGCAGACATTCTTCTGGCCGTCATCTCCGTCATCTGGAGGAAGATTTGACAAACCGTCCGACGAGACACGTGGCGATGCCCATTGCTGGGATGTATGGCACGATCTTGAAGATTTTGAAAAATACGACGAACACAGCATGAGGTTCGTTTCGGAGTTCGGATTCCAGTCCTTCCCGTCGATCAAGACGGTCAAGACATTTACGAACGAAGAGGACCGCAATGTTTTCTCGAGGGTCATGGAGAGCCATCAGAAGAACAAGGATGCGAACGGAAAGCTCATATTCTATCTGTCGCATAACTTCCTGTTCCCCAAGGATTTTGAGAGTCTTTTATACCTGACGCAGATACTTCAGGCCATAGCGGTAAAGCGCGGCGTCGAGCACTGGAGAAGGATCAGGGGATGTACGATGGGTACGCTGTACTGGCAGCTCAATGACAGCTGGCCTGTAAGCTCATGGTCGAGTATAGATTATTTCGGAAGATGGAAACCGCTCCAGTATTTTTCCAAATATTTCTATGCACAGATCGCCGGATCGATAGAGCGCGACGGAAGTATCGTCAGACCGTATATCGTCAACGAGACGCGTGATTTTGAGACAAGACGTGTCAGGATATCGCTGCAGACAATGGATTTCAGACTCCTTCATGAGGAGGAGCATGAAGTTGATATAGCGCCTTTTTCAGCCATGCAGGTATGTGAGATCGACTATTCTGCACTCATATACGGGATGGAAAACAGCGTGTTCGTTGAGGCGGAGTTCTTTGATGAGGACGGTAACATCCAGTCGACGGAGATAGATGTATTTGTTAAGTACAAATACCTTGATCTGCAGGGATCTTCGATATCTTATTCGGTTATAGAACTTGCTGACGAATATGTCATACGTATGATGGCGGGTGGATTTGCAGCATTTGTTGAATTGGATCTCTTGCAGGCGGATGCGATATTCTCGGATAACTATTTCCACCTGACAAGTAAGAGAGAGAAGACGATAAGGCTCAAAAAGAGCGATATACGTTACCTTGATCCTACCGTTTCGGAAATACAGAACAGATATGAGCTTGAACAGCAGCTTGTCATAAGGAGTCTTAAGGATACGTACTGATGGAAAAGATACCGGAAGATGCAGCTATGCTGCTAAGCTATGTTAATCTGAAACTCAGGGATTTCTATGATGATCTTGACGATATGTGCAGGGATCTTAACATAGATAAAGATGAGATCATAAAGAAACTGGCGTCGATCGATTATGAATACGACGAAGGACTTAACAGGTTCGTGTGATCTACAAAAGTTTTTCAAGAAGTATGGAGTATATATCAGATGACTGAGCCCGCCAGTGTTCGCACACATTACGGGCGCTCTCCTCGGTAGGGAGGTTGAGTTTGATGTCGACCAGATCCGAAGATTTGTCGCGGGCCAGAAGATCCGCCACATAGTCGCCGGATGATGTGCGATAGTAGTTGGTGATCACGGAGACTTCGTTTGTTATCTCCATACGATGTTCCTCAAAATAAGCGTTTATATCATTCTTGATACCGTCCGATATACGATTTTGGAAGAACTTAAGAGTGTCCCGTCCTTTATCGGTCAGAGACAGGAATGTTGAGCTGTGGGTTGAGCTCGATTCGATAAAACCATCATCGGCAAGTTCAAAAGTTGCCTGTGTGAGCGTGAAATAGTTGGAATATTCCTTTTCAAGGATAAAATCATATATCAGCGTTTTGGTTATCGGAAAATCAACCTTGTCGAGCATATACAGTACTATTAATTTTGTTAATGTCTGTGGTTCGGTCATGGCTATATAATAATGATTAAGATTCAAAAAGTCAAAGGAGGCTGTATGACACGCGAAAAATATGAATCATTATCACTTTCCGCTTTAAAAGATATTGCCAAGGCACGCAATATCAAAGGTATCTCACTCATGAAAAAGAGTGAACTTGTTGATGCCATGCTTGCGCTTGATGCCAAGGAGGCTTCAGCAGGCAGTGCTAAAAGCGAGAAGGCGGCAGAAGGAGAGGAAAAGCCGAAGAAGGCTCTTTCAGATGATGACAGGAGAACAGCTGTCGGAGAGGAGTCCGAACTGTCCGAGGAGAAGAAGATGCTTGATTCCGGGGAGGAAGCAAGAGGTATCCTCGAGGTTATGGCAGACGGATACGGCTTCATACGAAGCGAGAATTATCTTCCGGGCGATGATGATGTATATGTTGCTCCCAGCCAGATCAGAAGATTCGGGCTCAAGACGGGAGATATCATAGTCGGTAACATGAGGGTCAAGAATCCGAATGACAAGTTCGGAGCACTTCTTTTTGTTAAGTCCATTAACGGTCTGGCACCGTCGGATGCTACCAAACGCAAGAATTTCGAGGACCTGACACCGATATTCCCGGATGAAAAGCTTGTGCTTGAAACACCCGGGGGCAGCATAGCGATGCGCATAATGGATATGATGTGCCCTGTCGGAAAAGGTCAGAGAGGTATGATCGTTTCTCCGCCCAAGGCAGGAAAGACTACGCTTCTTAAAGATGTTGCCAAATCGATAACCAGGAATAATCCCGAGATGCATCTTCTGATACTTCTTATCGATGAGCGTCCCGAGGAAGTTACCGATATCAAGGAATCGATCGAAGGAGAACAGGTCGAAGTCATCTATTCGACATTCGATGAACTTCCCGAACATCATAAGAGAGTATCGGAAATGGTCATCGAGCGTGCAAAGAGACTTGTAGAGCACGGCGAGGATGTTACGATACTTCTCGATTCCATAACAAGACTGACAAGAGCATATAACCTTACTGTCCAGCCGAGCGGACGTACACTTTCGGGTGGTCTTGATCCGGCAGCCCTTCATATGCCGAAGCGGTTCTTCGGAGCAGCAAGGAACATGCGTGAAGGCGGCAGTCTTACGATACTTGCAACAGCCCTCATCGATACGGGATCCAAGATGGACGATGTTGTATACGAGGAATTCAAGGGAACCGGTAACATGGAAATGGTTCTTGACAGAAAGCTTTCGGAGAAGAGGGTATTCCCTGCCATAGATATCCCGAAATCGGGAACAAGACGTGACGATCTGCTCCTCGAGCCCTACGAGCTTGAAGCCATCAATGTCCTTCGTAAGGCATTTAACGGTCTCAAGCCCGAGGAAGCTGTTGAGAAGTGTCTCGATATATTCGTTCACACGAGAAACAACGTTGAGTTCGTCGAGATGATTAAAAAGATAAGGCTGTAAGGAGGGGCCCACGAAGTGGGAAGATTCCTTACTGCACGACGAGCCCCTATCGACGAAGTCGATCCAAATGGGCGAGTCACCTTGTAAACACATACCCCTCGATCGACGCGTTCACCGGAACGGAATTTTCAAGCGTAATGTCCGCATCTGTTATATAGAGGCGGGCATTTTCGTTTATATCGATGCATCCGAGCGGTGTTGCGGCCTTAATGTAGTCATCCCAGGATATGATATCGTTTTCATACTGCATGAACGGTTCGATCATGGAGCTGCAGTAACCGGAAAGATCCACAGTCTGATCAAGGACCATCATATTCGTAAGATCCGCATGGCCATCATCGCCAAGGCTCGTATCACCTATTGATACATGCTGCATTCCCTTATACATGCTTATGTCCACGTAGCCGCTTCCCATGACCTCTTCAAGGGAACACGAGAACCATATGTTTGAAGGCTCTGTCGGTTCTTTTGTTTTTTCACGTTCATTTGCGGCAGCTTCGCCGGCTTTGTTCCTAAGCTCGCTTACCATGTCGTCGGTCATGTCGGCAAGGTATCCGGCGGTCCGGCTGTTCCTGAAATAACTGTTATTCAGAAAATCATATGCCGCATTCGTCCTCATATATTCACTGTCTGATAAGGCATCGCCATTGTTTGTTTTGGCAATATATGAAGATACGGTATGTTTCGCAAGCGTTGCGGAAAGTGCTCTTGCGTTTATGCCCGGAAGGAATACTGCAAATATGACAAAACCGCAGATCACGAGCAGGAGATTCCTGCCTGCGATCTCATGATCTTTTTTAAGGGACAGGGTATAGAGAATGATATAGACCGCCTCAAATACAATGAAAACGATGCCGAAGTATCTTTTCGGAGTGACTCCGTATTGACCGATACGGACAATGACTGTGTAGCACTGCATTAAAATGAACGGAGAAAAGATAAGAGGCATGTTATATGCTATCTTCTGAAGGAACCCGTCCTGCTCAAATGATGTACACATATATGCTACGAGCATCGAGATCACAAACAGCGAGGTCAGTATCGCATATACGGAATTTGATGGGACTGACAGCGTGAACACGAGCTTTAACATATAGATGTATATTATGATATATGCAATGGATACAAGAATGAGAAGTATATATCTTACAAGCACCTGTATGAACATGTTTGCACGTTCGTTACTGCGGATCATGGCGATGATCGCAGCGGGAACATAGAACAGACCGTTGATCAGAACGATTATCGGAAGAAGATACTCAAACGCACCATCATAGAGAAGAGCCGATACTATTGCCGTCAGAAACAGTACACCGATCTGGATGACGCCGTAGATTATTGATGTAAAGAACAGGCTTGAGCTTGCGTTAAGTACATGATCGTTGAATCTCTGATCGATGTCGTGGCTGTACGAAAAATAAAGAGCGAGTATGAGCGCGACCGCTACAAGCCCTACAGTAAATGCTGTTACTGTGTATTGCCCGAGAAGATCCTCGATCCTGCGAAGGACCACTAAGAACGGATTATCTGTATGGCTTCTGTCGAACTTTCCTATAAAGCCCATTATAAGTGAAAGAATGCCGAATAACGCATATATGGCGGATCTTACAGCAGTTGACCACTTCGGTCGTATGCTTTCCAGACATAAAGCGAACGTTGAAAAAAAGGCGACTGACTCTCCGAGATAAAGGATGATATTTATCATGTCATTGTCACTGATATCGAAACCGTTTATGCTCTCGATCAATGAATAAAATGCGATGAGTATCGTAGCGGTCATGATCGATACGGCAGTGACGGGGTGAGTGCTGCGAAGCATCGCCGGATAAGAAAAGGCTTTCTTTATTATAAATTTGAATTTTTCCATGGTTAACTCCTTTCACGGCAACAGCCATGGCAGATTATACAATATTTTATATTGATTTTACAGTATGAAAACTCTTATAATGTATGGGCAGTCGCAATGTGACTGCAGATCAACGAATGGAGAAAAACATGCGCAAATGGCGAAAAAGCCGTAAGATCGGCGTATTGATCATAGTTATATCGCTTGTCATCCTGCTGGCAGGTCTGACTGCACTGCATTTGAAAGTAGTACATGACCTTAATACTCCGTTTCAGTATCATCTTCAGGCAAGGGAACTTACCGATGACGGCACCCCGAGCACTCAGGGTACAAATGACGGATCGGTCGGTGCTGAAGAGGATTATGTGTATTCCGTAGAGATATCCAAACACTGGGTCAACGATCCGGGAGTACCTCTTCAGACATACGGGGCGCAGTATGATAACACGATCACCAATCTGTCCACATACGACATAGTGAACTGGAGCCTTCTGATCACTGTTCCGGAGCGGAATATCACCATTGACAGTTACTGGAACGGTGAATGGGAATACGATAAAAAAAGTGATTCCATTTTCTTTACTCCCGATAACAGGATAGAAAGGATCCTTGCCGGGGATTCCGCAACGTTCGGCGCGGTCATGATCTCCCGGGAACTCATGGATTTTACGGATGTGGTATTTGTCGGATGCAGATATAAACCGATCACAAAGTATTTTCTGTTCTGGGTGATAATGGTACTTCTCGTGGCATGGGTCACATCGGTCATCGCCTTTGCCATCTATTCGGTACGTGAAGATAATTACATAAGGAATGAAGAAAAAATGGATAACGTGATATCTCAGACGATGAGCACTTTTGCGAACTTTATCGATACAAAGGATAAATACACAAAAGGCCATAGTGCCAGAGTCTCCTATTATTCGCAGAAGATAGCCGAGAAGCTCGGTATGAGCAAGGAGGAGATCAGGGATATCGGTTATATAGGGCTGATGCATGACTGTGGGAAGCTTGCCATACCCGAGGCTATACTTAACAAGCCTGGGAAACTGTCCGGTGAGGAATTTGAGGTCATGAAGACTCATACGATAAACGGTGACACCATCTTAAAGGATTTTACCGCAATAGATACAATAAGGGATGGAGCTCTGTATCATCACGAAAGGTATGACGGCACCGGCTATATGAAGGGACTTGCCGGCAATGACATCCCGCTTGTGGCCAGGATAATCGGAGTTGCGGATGCCATGGACGCCATGAATTCGGACAGATGTTACAGGAATCATCTGTCAAGAGACGTGATCCTGTCGGAACTTGAAAAGAATAAGGGTACGCAGTTTGATCCGGCAATAGCACAGATTATGATAGATATGATAAACAGCGGCGAAGTCTTCATTGAAAATGACAGGCGCCACTGATAAAAAAATACTTGCGTACATAAACAGCTTGAGTTATAATCTTCATACTGTTTGTAATCGTAATACTAGTGAGGTGAATTAATTATGAAGGAAGGAATACATCCCGCATATCATCAGGCTACCGTAACCTGCAACTGCGGAAATACATTCGTGACAGGTT
>JAFZQP010000033.1 GCA_017620345.1 Lachnospiraceae bacterium | reverse complement strand
TTTCCGAGTCGTCACTCCAGATGAGCATGACGGGAAGTTCGTCGGCTCCGCTCGGTGCCAGCTGCTTCTCTTTCGGAATATACTCCCTGAGCACATTTTCCAGCACTTCGTATTTGACGGGCTTGGAGATATAGTCGGCAAAACCTTTTTCGATATAACTCTCGCGTGCACCCATTATCGCATCCGCGGTAAGCGCGATGACCGGCGTTCCTTTCAGGATATCAAGTCTGTTCATCTCTGCAAGCGTTTCTTCACCGCTCATCTGCGGCATCATCTGGTCAAGAAGTATGCAGTCGTATTTCACGTTCTGAACATTTTCAATACATTGTGCACCCGAATCAACATAATCGGCACGGATCTTCGTATCCCGGAGGAGTCCTTCCATCACGTCAAGGTTCATGTCATTGTCGTCAACAACAAGCACCCTCGCATTCGGTGCATAAAGTCCCACTTCGTCTACGTCCATGCTGTTTAAGTGACTCCTGACCGCCTTGGAAAAATCGCCTATGGCTGCAGCCCTTACTACCTTTTGCGGAACATTGATCGTAAAAGTACTTCCCTTACCGTACTCACTCTCAAATGCGATACTGCCTTCCATCATCTGCAACAGCAGGCTGGTGATGTGCAGGCCGAGGCCGGTGCCCTCGATGCTGTGATTTTTCCTCTCATCAAGACGACGGAAGCTCTGGAACAGCTTGTCCTTGTCCTCTTCCTTAATGCCGATCCCCGTGTCCGCGACCTTTACAATAAGGTTGATGTAGTTTCCCATCATGACAGGCTCCGACGATACATTCACTTCAACGCTTCCCTCATTTGTATACTTTATCGCATTATTGATCACGTTGAGGAGAACCTGGCGTATCCTTATCTCATCTCCATAGAGCCCCGAGGGGATATCGCAAGATACGTTAAGATCATACTTAAGGCCTTTCTTTTTCGCACGGATCCTTGTCATGTTCAGCACATCGTTAAGTACCGATGCTACGTCATATTCCACCGGGATTATCTCGAAGTTTCCGGACTCGATCTTGGACAGATCAAGGATATCATTGATGATCGACAGGAGCGTATTTCCCGCACTTTTTATCTCGAGCGCATAATCCCTGACCCTGCTCTCCTTCGCATCCCGGAGTATCATCTCGTCCATACCGAGAATTCCGTTAAGAGGTGTTCGTATCTCATGGGACATGTTGGCGAGAAAATCATCCTTTGCCTTGTTGATATGTGCGAGCTCGTTTGCCTCAAGCCTTATCCCGATAAGCTGTTTGATCGTGTGAATTATCGAGCAGATCATGAAACCGAACAGACCCAGTGCCATGAACAGTCCGGAAAATACTCCGTTGTGCGCAAACTGATACACGGTTATCTGGATTATGGCAGCGACTGCAAGCACGGCAAATCCAACGGCCACGAAAATGTATGACCTTATCAGATGCCGCCGTATATCAAGCGCTATCGTTATTATCATCGCCACGATGGAGATCATGACACAGATCGCAGAGCTTATGAAACTGTCGGTAAGAGGGACTTTTCCAAGAACAAACAAAACAGAACATATGACAAGATTGACGGCGGTTACGATGCCTGCTGCCCCTATGATCTTACGGTAGCGTCCGTTTTGGAGCGAGTCGATGAACACAAGGAACGGAAGCGGCATCACCATCACCATCAGAAACGGGGTATCCGACATCACGGAGATATTCCTTGCATACAACTGTCTGAATATGGAGTTGGACAGCACCCAGCATGCGCCGATGATAACGCCTATCGACAGGTGTTCCATCTCAAGATATTTGTTGTGGATATATTTGTATACGACCGAGGCGATCAGGCATATCAGACCGAGCAGCAATAGAGCAAAGCCCACGAACAGCTCCAATCCGAACTGTCGGAACAGGTAGGTCAGGATACCTATCCTTGTACCTATGTATACCTCGTATACCATTCCAAAGTTGTATTTATAAGAGACACGCAGGTCGCCTCCCGCATCCTCAGGGTAAAGTGAAGCGACAACGTAGCACTCCGCGGATCTGTCACCGAGGAGCTTATAATCGGTCGTATGATAGCTCTCGCGAAGCTCACCGTTTATATAGATATCCATGTCCATGCCGCGAAAACACAACACGGAATAATCTCTGTTCAGCGGATCGGGAAGGGTGGTCTCCAGAACGATATCGGAATCTGTTTTTCCGGGTACGGTAAAGGGCTCTTTCGTCCCGTCATCATTTACACGGACCCAGTTGTCCCCGGGAAGGATATCGCAGATGATACCGTTTACCGGAACATTGGCCGGAAAAGCGATCTGGCCTGTTATGATGTATCCGAATACTATGATAAGTATGATCGAAAGGATTAATCTGATCTTCTTTGTCATAAATTATTATCTCAGGATCTCGTCGACTGTTGAGACTGTGCTGAAGGTTCCTTTGTTTGCCGAGATTATCTCGCGCATCTTCTGGAGTTCAAAGTAACTCACATAGCATATCAGGGTTTTGTTTTCTCCGGCGATAACTCCGTATGAGTCGATAACCGTACAGGTTTTGTTCAGTTCCTTCTTGATCTGTTTTATGATCTCCTCGGGATCCTTTGTTATGATCGTAACCTGCTTGATCGCTTCAAAGTGATCCGTGAAGTTGGTGATGATCACCGTAGCCACTATATAGACAAGGAGGCTTAGCAGTGCGGCATCTTTATTGATCAGGAAGAACACGGCCAGGTAGACGCATGCGTTGAAGAAGACCAGGATATACGACATGCTGACGTTCCTTCCCGTCTTGGCTTCGATGGCCTCAATAACGACATTGGCAAATATCTCGGATCCGTCAATACACCCACCGAAACGGAGTATCAGCGCAAGACCCGTTCCGAGAATAGCCCCGCCAAATGCGACCGCCAGGAAGTGCTCCGTGTTAAGTTCGATATCTATATGCTCGAAAACACTGAGTCCGACCGTATATACGACAGTCCCGAGTATCGCCTTGATCCCGAAGACCTTTCCGAGCTTCCACGTTCCGATGATCCAGAACGGAATGAACAGGATCAATACGCACAGTGAAAGATTGAATCCCGTGAGCTTGTTTATTATGATCGCTATCCCGGCCGTGCCATAGTCGATGGCATCATTCGGTATCAGAATACAGATGACCGAAAAACTTGCCATCAGGGCGCCTATAACGATCGCCAGATATGACAGGATTTCATTTGCCAGCTTTCTTGCCATGATTTTATTCTAACTGTTCCTTCAACTTCCCTAC
>JAFZQP010000032.1 GCA_017620345.1 Lachnospiraceae bacterium | reverse complement strand
TGTATATCTCAATCATCCGAAGACCGCGGTCATAATATCTGTTCAGTATGCCTTAGATACTGCTTGATTTTCCCGTCCCGGCATCCCCGAAAAGAAGACAGTTGTTGCACGGTCTTCCGGCAAGAAAAGCCTCCGTGTTATCAACAAGCCTTTTCTTGGCGCTCTCATATCCGACAAGATCTTCAAGATATACATGAAGTATGTTTGTGATCGGAACTATCTGTACTCCGGCATCACCATGTTCAACCCGGAATGCTTTATGAAGTCCGAATTTGCCGACTCCGAAATGCGCATAAAATGATGCGACTTTTTCAGCAAACTCCTCATCCGACAAAGCACCCGCAAGTTCATCGCGAAGTCCGAGTATGCTGTCTCTTATACGTTTGTTAAATATCCTCGTTCTGTCATGTTCGCCGGTATAGTCCGTAAGAAGAGCCGCAAGATCAGTACCGCTAATACGGTCAAATTCCCTGATGTCCGTGCCGAACATCTGTCTGAATATCGAAAGATCATGGAGCGCGGCTTTGCCGATCGTCCCCTTTGGCATACCGGTCATCTCGCATGATCTTGAAAAAGCATTTTCATTATTGGCTATCAGATAAGTAAGATAAGCCTGCCACAGGTTTCCCGTGTATCCGTGACTTGCCGCAAGTTCCACAAGATCACCCGTAAATGCCGTCATATGCTCCTTCGCTTCGGCATCGTTTCCGGACATTATGAGCGATGCAAGATCAAGTATATTCTTATGTTTGAAATCCCTATACAGTATCAGCTCGTTACTGCGCATCCGACCCAAACCCTCCGAGGCTTTCAAGGTTTATCTCTACAGGTTCACCTGACCAGTCAAAATCATCCGAATCTATTCCCATCATGTCTTCCTGCAGTTCGCGACTTACCTGCATGAGCGTGATGAACAGCTGTGCGGCGCCGTCGGCATACTCTTCATTCTTTACCGACTCGAACACCTTCTCAAGTTTTTCATCCTCACGCGATGCATCATATACCGGAAGATCGTTGTCCATCTTGTACTGTCCGATTTCCCTGACAACATCCATTCTCTCTTCATACAGTTTCAGTATCTGCGAGTCTATCTTATCGATCTGCTCGCGAAGTTTTTTCATGTCACCGGCCATCTTAATCCTCCTCCAATTCGCTGCTGCACAGTGTACTTATCGTATTCACCATGTGCGGCCATGAGAACCTTTCGGAATCCTCTCTGATGTTCTTTGCAAAATCGATCTTACCGCGAAGTTCCATGAACCTCTGTACAGCATGGGCCAAGGACTCCTCATCGCCCGCCTTGCACAGCACCCCGGTAACACCGTCGATCACGACCTCGGGAAGACCTCCCGCATCTGTGACGATGACCGGTTTTTCAAGACCGAGTGCGATCTGCGCGATACCGCTCTGTGTAGCCTCCCTGTATGGAAGCACTACAACATCGCAATCGTTAAAATACTTCTCGACCTCTTTATCCGGAACAAAACCTTCACGTATCATCACCCTGTTTGCAAGATCACCCTCTTCTATCAGGGCATCATATTCACCGCGGCTGTCTCCGAAATCCCCCACAATATTTAATACCACATCATCCGGCAATGACTTCATTGCACGAAGGAGCACGTCAAGTCCTTTGTATGGGCGCACGAATCCGAAGAACAGCATCCTGAGTTTCGAAGATGTATCGCCTTCGTCTGCAGAATGATCACTCATCTTATATGCACTGTATGTAGGATGCATGTTTATGGCATATTTTGCATCGGCGACGATACTCTTAAGATCAGCCGCTTCCTTTTGAGAGTGCAGGATAAAATAATCCCCCTTTTTCAGTACCGCTCTCGTAAGCGCCCTGTCCATCGGAAATCTCTCATGTGGGAACACGTTATGACACAGGAACAGTATCTTTGACCGAAGCCTCTTCATAAGTATTTGGTAGCACGGTGAAAAATACGGATGCCACCACTCTATGAGAACAAGATCAACATCAAGGCTGTTTATGTACCTCGCGCATGCGTCTATATTAAACGGGTTAACGGTGTTGATCAGAAACTCTGCGTCATCAACTTTGAACCCGTCATTCTCATAATCCTTCTGCTCACCGTGAAATAATATGCGCGGATACTGCATCTTGTAAGAGATCGTATATACCGTATATCTTTCCTTAAGCGCGGCAACAAGAAGCCCCGTGTAATGGGCTATCCCGCTCTTATATGGATAAACCGGTCCTATGACCGCGATCTTTTTCTTCATTCACACTCCACTTTGCAGATCATCATGCAGGAGAAGAGATCTTCCTGTATATCTTAAAGAACAGCACAAGCAGTTCTATCCATCTTCGTCTTATGAGAAACAACGGGATCTTCTTCGCAAATGTAAGATATCTGTACTCAAGTTTTTCAAAAGCAAGACTGTACGGCATATCGGAAAGGACAGAGCGCATCTGTTTCATCCTTACTCCAAAAGGCTTCGGATTACTCGGATTGCAGTAATCCATTTCCATACTCTCAAGATACAGGAACATGCATCTCATATAGAAGACCTGCATGAAATATTCCGATCTCCCGGACTCTTTCAGAAACTCATACAGCTTCATGAGAGCGTCCGTAAACACTTTTATACCGCCGTCTCTGTACATATATGTTGCCGAATCCGACACCTGTCTGTAATAGTACATGTGACGGTTTATATACCCGATCCTGTCCGCCTTATCAAATACACGGATGTTGAAGTTCACATCCTCCGACCGTTCTATACCCTCCGGGTATTTAAGATCGTTATCGCAAAGAAGACTTCTCTTATACAGTTTCGAACAGCATGATCCGGAACCGTATATGCTGCACGGATATTCATATATGGGAAGAGACCCCGCAAGAGTCTTGAGTTCCAGAAACTCTTTCTGCTTATCATCAAGAAGCGGAATGTCATCAACAAACGGACTGTACTCCACGTTCCTGTTCGGATAGACCTTGTATGTCCCCCACAGCAGCAGATTCAGATCGTTTTTTACCGCATGATCATAAACGGTCTCAAGACAGCTTTCGTCGATCCAGTCATCCGAATCAACGAACGTTACATATTCTCCGCTGCAGACTGACAGTCCGGCATTTCTCGCAGCCGATGCGCCTTTGTTCTCCTGACGGATCACACTTACGCGCCCGTCTGACTGTGCATATCCGTCAAGCAGATCCGCATTTTCCTGCGGTGCTCCGTCATCAACAAGTATTATCTCGATCTCCTTAAGGGACTGGGCGAGAACGCTGTTGATGCACTCCTTCAGATAAGCAGGATCGACCCGGTACACGGGTATGATGACGGATACTTTAATGCTCATCTTCTGCTTCTTTTTCATCTTCGTGGTAATCAAGACGCCTTACACGGTACTGTATATCCTCGAGGATCTTGCGGTTGTTCGCGATGATATCCGCCTGAAGTCCCAATATGAACGTCATAAACCCGAGGAGCAGGAGCGTGCTGGCAAGCACGAGTGACTGAACATGACCTCCGCCGTTACCCCTGAAGAAGAACACGAGGAATCTGATCCCCATCAGAAGTCCGATCGTAAACGGAATAAGACCGAGCGCCGAAAAGAATGTGAGTGGCCTGTACATGAGGAACGCTCTTATTATCGTCAGCATGGAACGCTTAACATATCCTCCCATGCTGTGAAACAGTCTTGATTTTCGAAGTTCCCCGTTTGTCCTTATCGGAACGGAATCGATCGCAACACTTGTCCTTCCCGCCTGGACTATCGTCTCAAGTGTATACGTATAATTGTTCATGACGTTTAAATGCATCGCAGCGTCTCTTGAAAAGGCCCTGAATCCGCTCGGTGCATCGGGTATGTCTGTTTTACTCGCAACCCTTACCACATAACTTCCGAAGTGCTGAAGCTTCTTCTTGAGCGGTGAAAAATGTTCCGTCTCATCGATCGGGCGCTCACCTATCACGATATCCGACTTGCCCTCAAGTATCGGGCGCACAAGTTTTTCTATATCGTCTCCGCAGTACTGGTTATCAGCATCCGTGTTGACTATGATATCGGCACCGTTACGAAGGCAGGCATCTATTCCTGCCATGAATCCCTTGGCAAGTCCTTTGTTCCTCGTAAAGCTGACAACATAGTTCACGCCCCATTTTCTTGCAACTTCAACCGTATTGTCGGTACTTCCGTCGTTGATGATCAGATACTCGATCTCATCGATTCCGTCGATGTGTTTTGGTAATGCGTTAAGTGCTATCTCCAGCGTCTCGGCTTCATTGAGGCACGGGATCTGTATGATTAATTTCATGATCTTCTCTTCTCCCTGAAAAACTCTACAGTTGACGAATTTATAACATTTTTAAGGAAATATTTCATCTTCTATTCCATTTTTTGACATAAAGTGAGAAAATACCCTTTGAGTTTAAATTTCAGAATAAATATCCAGGGAGGAGCAAAATGACAAGGATAGGAATAATAGGCTACGGCAATCTCGGAAGAGGCGTTGAATGCGCGATCAAACAGAATGATGACATGGAATTGAAATATGTGTTCACACGCCGCGATCCCCAAGCGGTACACATACTTACGGACAGTGCGAAGGTCCTGTCGGCATCAGATATCACGGACCATAAGGATGATATCGATGTGCTGATCATCTGCGGCGGATCCGCAACGGATCTTCCGAAACAGACTCCGGAATATGCAAAGTATTTCAACGTTATAGACAGCTTCGATACACATGCGAAGATCCCGGAGCACTTTGCAAACGTTGACAAAAGTGCAAAGGACAGCGGTCATATCGCTCTCATCAGCGTCGGGTGGGATCCGGGCATGTTCTCACTTAACAGAGTTTATGCGTCCTCCATACTTCCCGACGGAGAAGACTATACATTCTGGGGACGCGGAGTCAGCCAGGGACATTCGGATGCGATAAGACGGATCGACGGTGTTGCGGATGCAAGACAGTATACATGCCCTGTTGCGGGAGCCATAGAAGCGGTAAGATCCGGAAAACAGCCCGTACTTACAACAAGGCAGAAACATACGAGAGAATGTTTTGTCGTAGCTAAGGAAGGGGCCGACAAGGCGCGGATCGAAAAAGAGATAAAGGAAATGCCGAATTACTTTGCGGACTATGATACGACAGTAACTTTCATAACACAGGAAGAACTGGACAGGGATCACAAAGGAATCCCTCACGGCGGAATGGTCATAAGATCAGGCAGGACCGGTTGGGACTGCGAAAACAGCCACATTATCGAGTATTCGCTCAATCTCGATTCCAATCCCGAGTTCACGGCATCGGTACTGATAGCCTATGCAAGAGCAGCCATGAGGATGCGCTCGGAAGGTGCGACCGGCTGCAAAACGGTTCTCGATGTTCCGCCTGCATATCTGTCACCCCTTTCCGGCGATGAACTGAGGGCACATATGCTTTAATTCATGCCCTCTCCCACTTCAGTCCTTTTTCGGATGTGAACTTCCTGCCCTCATCCATGGGCATCGGCTTTCCGAAGAAATAGCCCTGGGCACGTTCACATCCGCACTCTTTCAGAAAATCATAATGCTTCTGGCTCTCAACGCCTTCACACAGCGGCGAGAGCCCCATGCCCTTTGAACCGTTGATTATATATGCCATGAGCTTTCCCGTTTTGGGATTATGATCGTAATTGCGAAGGAATATAAGATCGAGTTTTAACACGTCAAACGAATACTCCGCTAGAGTATTGAGAGACGAATACCCGCTTCCGAAATCATCGAGCCAGATATGGTATCCAAGCTCTCTCATCCTGTCGCATTCTTTTCTTATATGTCCTACATTGTCATTAAGTGCACTCTCGGTGATCTCAAGATCGAGCATCTGCCTGGGCATACCGCTGGCCTCTCTCGTCTCTTCGATTATCCCGCATATGTCGCACAGTTCGAAATCAAGTCTTGATATGTTGATGGAGACAGGTACTATCGGCTCCTTTGCCTCAAGAAGTCTTTTGTAATCTTCACATACTTTTCGTACCACATACTTATCAACGAGATGTATCAGATGGAACTGTTCAAGAGTATCTATGAAATCTCCCGGCGACAGCATTCCCATGTGAGGATCGATCCAGCGAACGAGCGCTTCGTAGCCGCATATTTCGCCTGTCTTAACCCGTATTACCGGCTGATAGAAAACCTTGATATACTCTTTCTCGATCGCTTCATCAACATGATCCACAACATACTGCTGTTTGCGGAGCGTCTCGCGCAGCATCTCATCATAAATACAGTAGTTGATGTCATGCCGTCCCTTTATGCTGTTACAGGCAAGCCTTGCGTGGTCGCATGCAAGGCCGATCTCCGCTCTTCTGTCATCAAGGAAATATATCCCGGCTTTGATCCTGACCTTCTTGTTAACATCATCAGCAAGCAACATCTTTTTATAGACCGACTCGACTTTTTCAATGATCGTTTCCTTCGCCCCCTGGGCACATACAACAAAATGATCGTCCGAAAATCGAGCCACTGTCGCATCGGAAAAAGTATCGCGTATCACTTTGGCAAGATCGCACAGAAGCTCGTCACCGAGCTTGAATCCGTGGCGTTCGTTGTACAGTTTGAAGTTCGGTATATCAAAATGGATGAATGAAAAATCCTGTCTTCGCTCCTGCGGCGACGCAAGGAGCATTTGTACCCTGTGGTAGAAGAACGACATGTTAAAGAGCCCTGTCAGTTCATCGGTCTCATGACTTGCCGACAGTATCTCCGCTTCCGCCAGGGAATTGCGGTTCCTGTTTAAGAACTCGTTCTGATCAACGTCAACTATGAACACGTAAAAATAACTCTTCCCGTCAGCGTTGTGCAAAAGGTGTCCGAAGTCCTCTATATAACGGATATCTCCCTGTTTTGTCTTTATACGGTAGCGTACGTAATCGTGACGTTTTTCGCCGAAAAGTGTCTGCGCCTGGATCTGGTTCTGGATCTTTATAAGATCATCGGGAAATACCATGCCCTGAAACGATCCGCCGACAAATTCACGAAACTCCTCAAACGTGTCACACCCGTACAGCTTACAAACGTTCTGTTCCGCAAATACGATCTTTTCATCATCTTCGGCTTCATACACAAAAAATCCGCCGGGGAGACCTACAGGAAGTAAATCTGCTGCCACATCCGCATGTTGTTTATCCGTCATAATCTTCTCCTTTCAGGACCGCTCATCGTCCCAATGATAACACTTTCAAGGTCAATATACAATCGATCGATGTTGACATTTTGGAACATCTGTTCGATAATGATATTTAAGGAAGGAGGCATGAAATGGACAGGCAGTACATAGCGATAGATCTTAAGAGTTTCTATGCCTCCGTGGAATGCGTCGACCGCGGCTGTGATCCGCTTACGACTAATCTCGTCGTTGCCGACAGCAGCCGTACCGACAAGACCATATGTCTTGCTGTATCCCCCGGATTGAAACGGCACGGTATCCCCGGGCGTCCGAGACTGTTTGAGGTCGTTCAGGCAGCCCGTTTGATCAACGCCGAGCGAAAAAGCCTTGCTCCCGGGCGCCGTTTTACAGGCAAGTCGTGGGTAACTTATGAGCTCGATCAGGATCCGTCTCTGGAACTTGATTATATAGTGGCGATACCGCGCATGGCTCTTTACATGAAATACAGCACGGACATATACAGGATATACCTTAAGTATATAGCAGCCGAGGACATACTCGTTTATTCGTGTGATGAGGTTTTTATCGATGCTACGTCATATCTTGATACATACCGGATGACTGCACATGAACTTGCGATCACAATGATAAGGGATGTGCTCTCATCCACCGGCATCACGGCCACCGCAGGGATCGGTACCAATATGTTCCTTGCCAAAGTCGCAATGGATATCGTTGCCAAGCATATGCCGGCTGACGAAGACGGCGTCCGTATCGCTGAACTTGATGAAATGGATTTTCGCAGAAAACTGTGGTCTCACACACCGATCACCGACTTCTGGAGGGTCGGACCCGGAACGGCCCGCAGGCTTGAAAAGATGGGGCTTTCCACAATGGGTGATATCGCCGCATTTTCCGAAAAGTTTGAAGATGCGCTTTACAAAATGTTCGGCGTAAATGCGGAGCTTTTAATAGATCATGCCTGGGGCTGGGAGCCGTGTACGATCGCAGACGTCAGAAGCTACAAGCCTTCATCGAACAGCCGGAGCTCCGGACAGGTACTCATGCGTCCGTACACTTATGATGAAACCGCGATAATAGTACGGGAGATGACTGAGGGACTGACTCTTGATCTTGTCCGACACAGCTTTGTGACGGACCAGATGGTGCTCACGATCGGATACGAGGGCATCAAAGACCCCGCAGGATCTAACTATTCAGGTGAACTGCATACAGACAGGTACGGCAGATCCGTTCCCAAGCACGCGCACGGCACCGTTAATCTCGGCAGGAAGACATCCTCCCTGCGTATCATCACCGATGCAGTAATGGGACTCTATGAACAGATAATCGACCGGGATCTTCTCGTAAGACGTGTCAACGTATGTGCAAACAACATAATCCCGGAAAACGATATACCGGAAGAGCCGGTATACGAACAGCTTGATCTTTTTACCGATTACGAAGCAAAAAAGCAGGAGGAGATTGCGGAATCAAAGCGTCTTGCCAGGGAAAAGGCACTGATGCAGGCAACACTTGATATCAAGGATAAGTATGGGAAAAATGCGATACTCAAGGGAACGGACTTCCTTGAAGGCGCAACGGCAAGACAGAGAAACGAACAGGTAGGCGGGCACAGGGCATG
>JAFZQP010000031.1 GCA_017620345.1 Lachnospiraceae bacterium | reverse complement strand
CCAACTTCAAGACCATCCAGTCCCGTATCGGCAGACTGAAAGCAATCGAGACCATGTCCACCGACGGCACTTTTGACGTACTTCCCAAGAAGGAAGTTGCAAAGCTGCAGAAGGAGTGGGATAAGCTTGAGAAGAACCTCGGCGGTATCAAGGATATGAGAAAGATCCCCGATGCGATATTCGTAGTTGATCCCAAGAAGGAGCATATCTGTGTACAGGAAGCTCATTCACTCGGTATCACTCTTATCGGTATCGCTGATACGAACTGTGATCCCGAAGAGCTTGATTATGTTATTCCCGGTAATGATGATGCGATCAGAGCCGTTAAACTCATAGTGTCCAAGATGGCAGATGCCGTTATAGAGGCTAAGCAGGGTGAGACTGCAGAACAGAGCGCAGAAGGAACAGATACTGCTGATGCATCACAGGACGAGGAAGCAGCTGAAGCATAATAATCATCATTAACGATCAGGAGGATATAACAATGGCAAATATAACAGCAGCAATGGTAAAAGAGTTACGTGAGATGACCGGTGCCGGCATGATGGATTGTAAGAAGGCACTCGGCGAGACAGACGGAGATATGGATGCTGCCGTAGAATTTTTAAGAAAATCAGGAGCAGCAAAGGCAGAGAAGAAGGCCAGCCGTATCGCAGCAGAGGGTATCTGCCGCGTTGCGATGGTAGAGAATAAAAAGGCAGTTGTCGTTGAGGTCAATTCCGAGACAGACTTTGTTGCCAAGAATGAGATCTTCCAGGAGTTCGTACAGTCGGTTGCAGATACCGCTCTTGTAACGGGTCTTGCAGGCGGTAAGGACGGCGAGGATGTTGAGACACTTCTTGACAAGGACGGACTTCGTGAGGTTGTTGTTGAGAAGACAGCTACCATCGGTGAGAAGCTTTCTGTAAGAAGATTTGAGAGAGTGGAAGGTGACTGTGTTGTATCTTATCTGCATGGCGGCGGAAGGATCGGTGTTCTTGTTTCCGCAAAGTGCGGTAATGTAACAGATGCCGTTAAGGAAGCTCTTCAGAATATCGCAATGCAGGTTGCTGCACTTTCACCGAAGTTCATTTCACAGAAGGATGTTGATCAGGAATTCCTTGCAAAGGAAAAAGAGATCATCATGGCACAGATCGAGAACGATCCCAAGGAAGCTTCCAAGCCTGACAAGGTTAAGGAAGGCATGGTAATGGGACGTATCAATAAGGAGATGAAAGAGTTCTGTCTTCTTGACCAGGTTTATGTAAAGGCAGAAGACGGCAAGCAGTCTGTTGCTAAGTATCTTGAATCAGTAGACAAGGATCTTGTTATAGACAAGTTTGTACGTTTTGAGGTCGGCGAAGGAATGGAGAAGAAGAACGAAGACTTTGCTGCCGAAGTTGCTGCACAGATGAATTCATAAGCATACAACGGAGGGTTAATAATGGCTGACAGGAGAGTCGGAACCGTATCAAGAGGTATCAGATGTCCGATCATCCGTGAGGGTGATGACCTTTCACAGATAGTTACGGACAGTGTTATAGAAGCGGCTCAGATAGAGGGCTTTGAGTTTCATGACAGAGATGTCATCTCAATGACCGAGTCCATAGTTGCAAGAAGCCAGGGAAACTACTGTACTGTTGATGATATCGCGGACGATGTAAAAAGTAAGCTCGGCGGCGGTACGGTAGGTGTCATATTCCCGATCCTTTCAAGAAACCGTTTTGCCATTTGTTTAAAGGGTATTGCAATGGGATGCAAGAAGATCGTCCTTATGTTGTCATACCCTTCGGATGAAGTGGGAAATGAACTCGTAAACATCGATAAGGTTGATGAGGCCGGTGTGAATCCGTACAGCGATGTTCTGACGCTTGCAAAGTACCGTGAACTGTTCGGATACACAAAGCATGAGTTCACCGGAGTCGATTATGTTGAGTATTACAGCGATATAATCACGGAAGAGGGCTGTGACGTAGAGATCATATTTGCCAATCAGGCAAAGGCGATCCTTGACTATACTAAGAATGTTATCAACTGCGATATCCATACACGGGCAAGGACAAAGAGACTGCTCCTTGCGGCAGGTGCCGAGAAGGTATTCGGCCTTGATGAGATCATGAACGCCAGTGTGAACGGAAGCGGATACAATGAGAAGTACGGGCTTCTCGGTTCCAACAAGGCAACCGAAGGACAGGTTAAACTGTTCCCGAGAGACTGCCAGGATCTTGTTGAGCAGGTACAGAAGATAATGCTCGAGAGAACCGGTAAGCATGTAGAAGTCATGGTATACGGTGACGGCGCATTCAAGGATCCCAAGGGAAAGATATGGGAACTTGCCGATCCGGTCGTATCTCCGGCATTTACAAAGGGCCTTATCGGAACACCGAATGAGGTCAAGATCAAGTATCTTGCAGATAATGATTTTGCGAAGCTTTCGGGCGACGAACTCAAGGAAGCGATATCGAAGAGCATCAAGGAAAAGGATGCGAACCTTGTCGGTAAGATGGTAAGCGAGGGAACTACTCCGAGACAGCTCACAGATCTGATCGGGTCGCTGTGCGATCTGACATCGGGATCGGGCGATAAGGGTACGCCGGTCGTGCTCGTGCAGGGGTATTTCGATAATTATACGAATTAATGACTTGATCGCAAGGAAAAGATCACCGTTTTGCTGAAAAACGGTGATCTTTTTTTATATATATCCCAATTCTTTCAGTTTGTCATACACCGCTTCCGCGATCGCATCGTACGATGCCTGGCTTAAGTGTGTATTGTCTTCCGAAAAACCGTTTCTTGCAATGATATCGATCACATCCATATAGTGGGATCCGTAGTGAGAGGCAAGTGCCGCATTTATTATCTGTGCGCGCTCGAGTCCGAGTCGCCACCTCTGTGTTGTCCCCATAACGATATAGTCTTTGACGCCGCCCGACTGAAGAAATGAATCGATCTCGGCTATGACCGGAGCCGTGTTGGTGTTTTCGCCATCTATAGGGCACCAGTCATTTGATCCTACCCAGAATATGTATATCTTGTTTGGATCCACAGACTGGTGATAATGGTTTTCATCCCGGTATACCCAGAAAATATCATGAGTATTGTATCCGTACAGTCCGTAACCCTCAACCTTGTCCGGAACAAGAGACTGGAGTTTTACATATGGTGCGTTCGCAAGGTTATCGTTATCATCGCCAAGAGACCCCTGAGTGAGTGAATCACCAAGCCATACTATTGTCCTGCTTGTGTTGGTGGAGATATCATCTGCTTCAGGTACTTCTTCGGGAACATCCTGTGATCCTTCGTTCTCAGGTTCGTCGATAACTTCCGGGGCGGTTTCGGATTCGGCTATATCAACCGGTTCGTCAGTCACAGGCAGATTAAT
>JAFZQP010000030.1 GCA_017620345.1 Lachnospiraceae bacterium | reverse complement strand
GGTATTGTCACCATACCCCAGTCCGTCGGCCATCCCCGCTGCAAGAGCCACCACGTTTTTTAGTGCACCCCCGAGTTCTATCCCCAGCACGTCAGGGCTTATATAAACCCTGAACACTTTGTTCATGAAAATATTCTGAACAAACTCTGCTGTTTCTTTCCTCTTGGCACCTACCACACATGTGGTTGGTCTCTCTTCCCCGACCTCTTCCGTGTGTGACGGACCTGACATCACGGCAACCCTGGCCTGGGGAATCTCCTGCTCTATTATTTCCGAAAGAGTCATGAGTGAATCTTCCTCAATACCCTTTGCAACATTTACTATGATCTGGTCTTTTTCGACATGCGGACTCATAAGCTGTGAGGTGCTTCTCGTATAAACGCTCGGGACCGCAAGCACAAGAAGATCTTTCTTGTGGCATGCCATCTTAAGATCCGTCGTAAAGATCATGTTCTCCGGAAGTTTTACTCCCGGCAGCTTATCCTTATGCTCATGATATTGGTTGAGCATATCTATCTCTTCCTGTGAAATGGACCAGATAGTAACATTATGCCCGTTTTCACTAAGAACAAGAGATAATGCGGTGCCCCAGCTTCCGGCACCGATCACGCTGACATCAGCCATTGTAACGAAACCTCCCGGATTATTTATTTACATTGATCTCCGGATCCGACTTGAGATAAGTCTTGCGTTCGCATCCGGAAACAAGTCTTTTGATATTATCCTTATGCCTTATCAGCATCAGGATCGTCAGTAAAACAATTACAACAATGTATTCCGTATAATGGCTCCCTGTTCCGTTTACTGTCCAGTCATAGAAGTCTGTCTGTCTGAAGACGACTGAACAGATGACAAGAGAGGCGTACAACAGAATGGAGCCAAGTGAAACGTAGTGAGTGATAAAGAATGTTGAAAAGAAAACAACAACGCCGACAAGCGTCATAACGGGATGAAGTCCGAATAAAATGAAACCTGCCGTTGCCGCGATCCCTTTTCCTCCCTTAAATCCCATATAGAACGGGAAATTATGTCCGAGAATAACTCCTGCGGATGCATACAGTTCAAGAAGCGGCAGCATATCCGCGTGGCTATTTGAAAACACAAGGCTCGTAATAAGTATAGCCAGTCCGCACTTTAAAGCATCCCCGAGAAGAACTATCGCCGCATATCTGGCGCCCATTGTTCTTAAGATGTTTGTCGTTCCGGCGTTTCCGCTTCCATGCTCTCTGATATCGATTCCTTTTATCCTGCCGACGATGTATCCTGTCTGAAACAGTCCACATACATATCCGATACAGATGCAGATTATACGCTCAGTCAATTCTCTCCTCTTTCCCTGATAATGAACTTGAGCGGTGTCCCGGCAAATCCGAATGCCGACCTTATCTGGTTCTCGATATACCTTGTATACGAGAAATGCATCAGTTCTTTATCATTGACAAATATAACAAACGTAGGAGGCTTTACAGCCACCTGCGTAATATAAAACAGTTTCAGTCTTTTGCCTTTATCACTCGGTGGCTGCTGAAGTGCAACCGCTTCCGTCATGATCTCGTTAAGGACGCCTGTTGCTATCCGCATGGAAGCGTTGGCGCATACCGCATCAACAATATCAAACAGCTTCGGAAGCCTCTGTCCCGTTACGGCTGAAATGAATGTGATCTCGGCATACGGAATGAATGAAAGGACATTTCTGATGTCTTTTTCGTATTTCTTGACAGTCTTGTTATCTTTCTCGATCGCATCCCACTTATTTACCGCGATCACTATACCTTTACCGGCCTCATGAGCGATACCGGCTATCTTGGCATCCTGCTCGGATATACCTTCTTCGGCATCGACAACAAGAACAACGACATCCGATCTTTCGATCGCCGCAACGGTCCTTATGACCATATAGTGTTCAAGATCTTCCTTGACCTTGTTCTTACGGCGAAGTCCGGCGGTATCGATAAACACATACTCCCTGCCATCATGCCGGATGCGTGTATCAACGGCATCTCTCGTAGTTCCTGCTATATCGGAAACAATGACTCTGTCATTACCGAGCAGCCTGTTGATTATCGAAGACTTTCCGACATTGGGCTTTCCTACGATGGCAACCTTCGGGCAGTCATCCTCATCTTCAGCCTCACCCGCCGGCGGAAAATGCTGCACGACTGCATCCAGAAGTTCTCCGATACCGAGACGGTTTGCAGCCGAAACGGATATCGGTTCGCCTATTCCGAGGTTATAGAACTCATATACGTCATTTCCGTATTTACGGAAATCATCAACCTTATTAACACACAAAACAACAGGTTTGCGACTTCTCCTCAGCATATCGCATACTTTGGAGTCTGAATCGACAAGTCCCTGTTTAACATCTACCATAAAAACAATGACATCAGCGGTATCTATCGCTGTCTGAGCCTGTTCCCTCATCTGCGAAAGGATCACATCACTGCTGTCCGGTTCTATACCACCCGTATCTATTATTGTAAAATCGCGGTCAAGCCACGATCCTTCGGCATATATCCTGTCCCTTGTTATCCCGGGCGTATCTTTTACGATCGAAATACGCTGCCCGGCAAGCACGTTGAACAGTGAAGATTTACCGACGTTCGGACGCCCCACAATGGCAACGATCGGCTTACTCATAAAACTTCTCTTTCAGTATAAAATT
>JAFZQP010000029.1 GCA_017620345.1 Lachnospiraceae bacterium | reverse complement strand
TGAAGATGAGGTTGCCTACTTTTATTAGACAGGAGAATATATGAAAGTAGCTTTGATCGGAGCCGGAGCAGTCGGCGGATATTTTATATGGGGAATGGAGAACGCTCCCAAAGATGGCAGGCAGTTTACGGTCGTTGCTGACGGCAGCAGGCTTGGCAGACTTACCGAAAAAGGGATAAAGGTCAACGGAAAGCTATATCATCCGAGCGTTGCTACGCCAGAAGAAGCCGGAGTGCAGGATGTCATTATTTTTGCAGTAAAGGGTAATTCGACGCAGACTGCGGCAAATATGCTGCCGCCTCTTATCGGGGATGATACGGTGGTTTTATCGATGCTCAACGGCGCAGATTCTGAAGAGATCATCGCAGATGTCATAGGACGTGAGCATGTGCTCCACAGCATAATAATGATTGCATCAAGAAGATTCGATGATGAGATCGTTTTCGACAGCACATATAATACTACCGTTTATTATGGGGCTGTAGATATCCCGGATGCCGGAAAGAAGCTTAAGATGGTAGAGGATGCTGTTTCCGATACGCAGCTTCATTTTGTAAAGAGTAACGATATCATGTTCGATATCTGGACAAAATATGCCAAGAACATCAGCAATAACCTCCCGCAGGCTGTTCTCGGTGTTCCTGCGGCACTTTACACAAGAAGTGAGCATGGACTGTTCCTTGCAAAGAAACTGTGGGCTGAGGTAAGAACGCTCGCACACATCCGTGGAGTGGTGCTTCCTGAAGAAGTGGGGATATATGAGTGTGCAGACAGTTCGCGCTATTCCACCCTTCAGGATCTTGACGCAAAGCGCACAACGGAAATAGAAAGCCTGTGCGGCTATCTGCTTGACATGGCTTCGCAAAACAACATATCCGTACCTTATATCGAATACACATATCACGCGATCAAGGCAATAGAGGAGAAAAATGCGGGACTATTCGACTGTTGACGAATAAGGGGGCGTGTGATAGTATTATCGAAGTGTCGGATAGGGTTCCTCCTATCTACAGTAAGTGTGTGTAGCTCAGCTGGATAGAGCGTCTGGCTACGGACCAGAAGGTCGAGGGTTCGAATCCTTTCACACACGGTGGTTTTAAAGGGCTTGAAATGCTGAAAGCGTTTCAGGCTCTTTTCAGTTTGTGATATTATTAATCTTATCCTGTGGAAGATGCAGTTTTACGATCCTGAGGAGTTCTCTGATCTCCACGGGTTTGCTGACATAATCCGCAAAGCCTTTGCTGAGATATTCTTCGCGAACGCCGTTTAATGCGTTGGCAGTCATCATGATGACAGGAGTTTTAAGGTTAAGGTTATCCGGATCTTTAAGAGACAGTTCATAGGTTTCTATACCGTTGAGATCCGGCATCATATGATCCATAAAGATCAGGTCGTATTTTGTCTGCTTCATTTTCTGAAGGGCTTCTGCGCCGCTTTGTGCGGTTTCGATAACACCGCAGAGACCATCAAGAAAACGCTTTGCTACAAGAAGATTCATCCTGTTATCATCGACTATAAGATATGTGCAGTCAGGCGTATGATATGTGATCACGTCTGCGATCCTGTTTGGCTTTTTGACATCTTCGTTTTCTTTTTGGATCTGCCGGCTGATCTGCTGCGGGATCGTAACACAGAATTCCGAGCCTTTTCCATATTCACTTGTTACGGTTATGTCGCCGTTCATAAGGCCGACCATACGTTTTACTATCGAAAGCCCGAGCCCGGTGCCTTCAATCTTATTGTTCCGCTCTTCGTCAAGTCTTTGAAAATCACCGAAGATACGCGGAAGGTCTTCTTCGCGTATACCGATGCCTGTATCTTTTACACAGATGCACAGGGATAATGAATCATCTGTGCGCTCTTTGGCGGATATCTCCATAACGACCTTGCCGGAATCCGTATATTTCACGGCATTGTTCAGAAGATTGATCATTATCTGGCGGATACGGAGTTCATCGCCGACAAGATCATCAGTAATGTCCTGATCGACCTTTTGTATGTAAGACAGCCCTTTTTGTTCCGCTCTGATACGGACCATCGTTCCGACGTCATTTGCAAGTGCGCCAAGTTTGTATGGCGCGGGTTTTAACTCCATCATCCCCGATTCTATCTTTGTAAGATCAAGTATATCGTTGATAACGGACAGAAGTACCTGGCCGGCGTCGCGGATGTTTTCGGCATACTCCATGATCTTTCCCGTAAACGCGGGGTCAATATCTTTCTTGGATCCGGTCTCAAGAATGATAAGTTCATCCATTCCCAGAACGGCGTTAAGCGGGGTACGTATCTCGTGAGACATGCTTGCCAGAAAATCACTTTTTGCTCGATTGGCTTTGATCGCATCCTGCTCGGCGAGCATCAGTCTTTCGTTGCTTTTGAGAAGCTGGTGATAATCAGCCGTCTCAATGGAATAATACAGGACAAAGATACCGACTGAACCAAACGGAAGAGACAGAAGGATGACGCCGTTTGTCGCCGCCTGTATTATCGTTCCGAAGAGAGTCACAAATGAGGCGATGGTAAGCGCAACACGTTCTCTTGATCCGAGAGCCTTCATCCGGGATATCAGCATGATTATGCCGCTGGACAGATAATAGACCGGTGCGGAAAATACGATGGGAACAAAGAGAGTCCCATGCATGTATTCTCCCTCCGGCGTATACCAGAGTACAAATTTGAAAAACAGATTCAGTACCATCAGTATCAGATACAGGCCAAACACTATATTACCTATAAGTGATACCTTTTTCATTTTTCCCTCTGTATCGACATATGCCATCACATATAATGCAAAGACACGTGAAGCCATAACACACATGATGGAATCCATTGTTCGAAGCAGGGTACATACCGGCAGCGGGGTACCAAGTTCGGGATAAGCAAATGTATAGGTGAGTATGCTCACAACAAGCGCCAGCAGCATGTTGACTTCAAGATGACGGAAGAGCTTATATGAACGCATCTTGTTACGGTTCGGGTCATGAAAAGAGATCAGGTACAATACTGAGAGGAACCCGAGAGAAGCGATCTCAAAGTATGTTTTCGGCGGGATCGTATAGTTGGATATCATTGCGCATCTCCCTGCTCTGAGGCATTTATCAGTTTCATTATATGTTCGATGAATTTGTCCGCTACCGGTGAAAGCGGGTGAGAATCCGAATAGATCAGAACGTATGTGGTCATGAATTCCGGATTCGTGATCTTTCGTATCATTACGTTATCACCGTTGATCAGATCACCGGCGGCAGCCGGATATATGGCTACTCCGACATTTTGAACGCAAAGTTCATATGCTGTTGTTGCATTCGAGATGCGTGCTCTAACCTTTGGCGTTATCCCGAGCGGTGCAAACCAGTCGCTTATCTCCTGCAGTCGTGAACCGCGGGAAGGGATTATAAGATCGTGCTCCGCGAGGGATTTGAGCGGTACCGTAGCGGATCTTGTTTTGGCAAGCGGATGTTCGGAGGAGAACATCGCAACCCAATGCTCTCTGAAAACAGGAGCGCTGTGGAGTCCCTGCGGGTCGTATGGTTCCATTATGATCGCAAGATCGGCAAGACCGTTTCTGACACGCTGTGTTACTTCATCGGAATTCCCGTTCCATATATTATACTGCACTTCGGGAAATTCTTCAGAGAAAGAAGCGATGAACGATGATGTCAGACGAGGGGCTTTGCCTTCAACCTCGGCGATGTAGACCGTGCCCTGCAGTCCGCTGCTCATCTCGCGAATATCTTCAACCGAACGGTCGGCAAGAGTTATTATACGGTTCGCATATGTTCTGAAACGGATGCCTTCATCGGTCAGTCTGAGACTGTGATGCCCGCGGATGAACAGAGGTGTCCCAAGCTCGTCCTCAAGATCCTTTATCTGACGGCTGAGTGGCGGCTGCGCGATCATCAGTTTATCAGCTGCTTTTGTAAAATTCATCTCTTCGCAGACTGTCAGAAAATACCGTAGATGCCGTAATTCCATGAACATTTCTCCTTTGTGATGATGATACCCAAAAGGTATTGACATACCATCATTATATGTATTTTACCATATGCTTGTAAAGAGCTATTATGATGTCAGAAAGAGAGAGAAATCTCTTTGGAGCAAGGGAAGCAACATAATAAAGGAGGCGGTTATCATGTTGAAGAAATTTATCGAGTTTATGGAAGAGTATTATGAAGAGTTTTCTCATGCGGAGAAATGGATCTGAAAAAAAGTGATTGACAACTGAAACAAATAAGTTTATAGTAACAAACCATAAATATCAAAGGCGCTTCGGACAATGTCCGAGGCGCCTTCTTTTTACGGTTAGGAAGAGGAGGACGAAGCAATGGAAAAAAACATCCCTGAACTGTTCGGAAGCCTGGTGTTCGGCGACAAGATCATGCGGGAAAAACTTCCGAAAGACATTTACAAGGCTCTGAGGAAAACGATCGATAATAATACGCACTTAGAGCTTGATGTCGCCAACGCGGTAGCCGTAGCGATGAAGGAGTGGGCGGTAGAAAACGGAGCAACTCATTTTACACACTGGTTTCAGCCCATGACCGGATACACGGCGGAAAAGCATGACAGTTTCATCTGCCCGACAGGTAAAGGTGAAGTGCTCATGGATTTTTCCGGAAAGGAACTTGTAAAGGGCGAACCTGATGCTTCGAGTTTTCCCTCAGGCGGTATCAGAGCTACATTTGAAGCAAGAGGATACACGGCATGGGATCCCACGAGCCCTGCATTCATAAAGGATGGAACACTTTACATTCCCACAGCGTTCTGTTCATACAGCGGAGAAGCGCTTGACAAGAAGACACCGCTCCTTAGATCGATGGATGCGATCAGCAAGGAAGCGGTTAAGGTATTAAAGCTTCTCGGCAAGGAAGATGTTACAACCGTCCTGACTACGGTCGGACCGGAGCAGGAATACTTCCTTATAGACATTGAGGATTACAAGAAGAGAAAAGATCTTATCTTTACCGGAAGGACACTTCTTGGTGCGCCGGCTCCCAAGGGACAGGAGATGGACGATCATTATTTCGGAAATCTGCGCACAAGAGTTGCATCCTTTATGCATGAACTTGATGAGGAACTTTGGAAACTCGGTATCCCCGCCAAGACAAAGCATAATGAAGTGGCACCGTGCCAGCACGAACTCGCTCCGGTATTTGATACGACAAACGTTGCCGTCGATCACAACCAGCTGACGATGGAGATCATGAAGAGGGTTGCCAAGAAGCACGGATATGCGTGCCTGCTTCATGAAAAACCGTTCGCAGGTATCAACGGATCCGGTAAGCATAATAACTGGTCGCTTACGACCAACACGGGAGAAAATCTTTTAAATCCCGGCAAGACTCCCGGAGAGAACACACAGTTCCTGCTGTTCCTCTCGGCAGTCATCCAGGCGGTTGATGATTATGCGGATCTTCTGAGATTGTCTGTTGCAAGTGCAGGAAACGATCACAGACTCGGAGCCAATGAAGCGCCTCCCGCGATCATATCGATGTTCCTCGGTGATGAGCTCGAAGCAGTCATCGATGCGATCGAAAAAGATAAGTATTTCAGCAATGCAGAAAATGTAACGATCGAGACAGGCGCAAAGGTACTTCCGCATTTCGCGAAGGATACAACGGATCGTAACCGTACATCACCGTTTGCGTTCACGGGAAACAAGTTTGAGTTCAGATCGCTCGGATCATCACTTTCTATAGCCGGACCGAACATAATGCTCAATACGGCGGTTGCGGAGTCCTTAAGTCTTTTTTATGAAAAACTCAAGGATGTTCCGAAGGACAAGATGGATGATGCAGTTCATGCACTCGTTAAGGAAACGATCGTTAAGCATAAGAGAGTTATTTTCAACGGTAACGGATATACCGATGAATGGGTCAAAGAGGCAGAAAAGAGAGGACTTTACAATCTTAAGTCAACACCTGATGCGATGCCGGCGCTTATCGCCGAAAAGAACAAGAAGATGTTCATAAAGCATCATATCTATACGGAGACGGAGCTTGAATCAAGGTATGAGATAAGGATAGAGAATTACACCAAGACGATCCATATCGAAGCACTCACGCTTAAGGACATGATCCAGAAGCAGTTCGCTCCGGCCCTTATGGATTACATCGATGATCTTACGGCATCGGTAATGTCCAAGAAGGAACTCGGCATTGAAAAGGCTGTATCATCACAGAAGGAGCTTATTGAAAAACTTGCCGGATTGTATGAGGAAGTTGTTAAGGCAACAGAGAAACTCGCGGCGGATACAGATAAGGCGGAGGCAATGGATCCTGATATCGATCAGGCTAAGTACTATCATGATGTCATAGTTGAGGATATGACAAAGATCAGAGAGTTTGCAGATGAGGCGGAGCCTCTGATCCCCGAAGGATATCTTCCGTATCCGACTTACGAGCAGATATTGTTTTACGTATAAATATTTAAGTTAGAGCAAAGGCGCTCTTCCCAAGGGAAGGGTGCCTTTATTTTTTGAAAAAGAGGAGAGAATATTATGACAAAAGAAATTCTGGAAGCGATCAACAGTGAAGTGTACGGCGTCTGGTTTCTGATCGGCGCAGCACTCGTGTTCTGGATGCAGGCCGGATTCGCGATGTGCGAAGCGGGTTTTACCAGAGCAAAGAACTCGGGAAACATCATAATGAAGAACCTTATGGACTTCTGTATAGGTACCGTTATGTGGTTCATATGCGGTGCTTCCCTGATGCTCGGTGAGAATATGCTCGGCGGTTTTGCCGGTAAGTTCTCGTTCGATGTACTGACAAACTACAACGGATTTGATTATTCGGGATTCGTGTTCAACCTTGTGTTCTGCGCGACGACCGCAACGATCGTGTCCGGATCGATGGCAGAGAGGACCAAGTTCAGTTCATACTGCATTTATTCGGCAGTTATCTCAGCCATCATATATCCGATAGAAGCACACTGGACATGGGGCGGCGGATTCCTGGCACAGTGGGGATTCCATGATTACGCAGGTTCAAACTGTATCCATATGGTCGGCGGTATATGCGCACTTATCGGTGCATGGATGCTCGGTCCCCGTATCGGAAAATTCGTAAAAGATAAAGACGGAAAAGTCACAAAAGTAAATGCATTCCCCGGTCATAACCTTGTAATTGCCGCACTCGGTGTGTTCATTCTCTGGCTTGGCTGGTACGGATTCAACGGCGCAGCTGCAACGGATGTTCCGACACTCGGTTCTGTATTCCTTACAACAACGGTTGCTCCGGCAGTAGCAACAGTCGTATGTATGATCTTCACATGGATCAAGTACGGTAAGCCTGATGTATCCATGTGTCTCAATGCTTCTCTCGCAGGTCTTGTGGCCATCACCGCACCTTGTGATGTAACAGACTGTGCAGGTGCAGCTGTT
>JAFZQP010000028.1 GCA_017620345.1 Lachnospiraceae bacterium | reverse complement strand
TTATCATCATAATAGATATTGAATCCATATAATGATTCCTGTCGTGAGCCTTGATTAAGTAGCAACTCTTCCAGATCAGCATGAAGCGAAGCATTTACAGCCAAAACACCCTGATCAACATCCGCTACCGCTTTGATCATTTGGTCTTCAGCAAAGTATTCTTTTCCGTCCGCCTGAATTATCTCATTTATACTCATCTGCTTGCTCAACACGATCATGACAGAATCTCCTCGTTCATTATAAACAAATAATAAACGGAAGCCCTGAATACAGGGCTTCCGACCTTAATGAGTACGCAGACGGAGGGATTCGAACCCTCGTGCCCCGGAGGGCAAACGCATTTCGAGTGCGCCCCGTTATGACCACTTCGATACGTCTGCATATGTAGATAGAAGGGGCCCGATTCACGCAGTGAATTGGGAAGAGGTCTGTCTACACCGCGAGCCCCTATCCTGCGAAGCAGAATCCTAATTGGCGAGCGTCCTTAGCGACACTCCTTGTTATTTGTAGATAGAAGGGGCCCGATTCACGTAGTGAATTGGGAAGAGGTCTGTCTACACCCTTACAGAGTATAACGAAATATCCCCCCTTCGTCAACCGTATTCCCCTACATCTCGAATCCGGTAACTTCGTCAAATCCATTGAGAATCTTCACGATCTCATCACGTTCGTAGCCGGCCCGGAAGACAACGGTTGCGCCTATCTGAGACGTTCCGTTCGCGGCTTTCTTCCACTTGATGGAATACATCTTTGCTCCGTATTCCTTCAGCCGCTCCTTCAGCTTCGTATAGTCTTCGTCGGGATCCTTCAGGGTAAACGTAACGGAGGCCGAAACAGCGTGTCTGTAAATCGACAGATCGTGATGAAGGATAAACTGAACCAGCTCCACGAATATGACCGATCCGATACCGAGTACATACATCCCCGCGCCGATCACCATGCCTATACCGATGGTGGCCCATATACCCGCAGCTGTGGTCAGTCCCTGGACGTTACCGCGCTTTCCGATGAAGACGATCCCGCCGGAGAAGATACCCATGCCGGCTATTATACCTGCAGCCACACGGGATACATCAAGGCCGAGACCCGGTACATCCGCTGCCAGCAGCACATCATCGAAAGCATGCTTGCTTATTATCATCATAAGCGCCGATGCCATGGATATGAGTATGTGCGTGCGCAGTCCCGCGACTTTTACGCGCTGCTGCCGCTCATACCCTATCACCGCCCCCGCGCACATCGCAAGGAATATCCTGAACAGATATATAAGATCATTTGTCGAAATAATATTTCCCATATCATTCACCCTTTTTTCTGAGATACCCTGCCGGTTTTCCCAACATGAACGGGAAGAATCTGCGTATGATATAGATCATCAGCGTCGAATATGCCGTTATTATCGCTATCACGATCGCATAACATATATATCCTCTTGCCCTTGTCAGATACTGGTTTGCGTACATAGCAGTCCTGAGCGCAAACTGCAGGACCGTCTGCGAATTATGCGTGACCATGAATATGAGCGATCCGACTCCCCAGAAGCAGAAGAGCGGTACTCTCGGCAGGCCCTTACATAATGATATCATACAGTAACTTCCCGACAAAGCGCAAACTAAGAAGAAGAACACATTCCGAAACGCCAGAGAACGAAAATCAATCCCGTTGTTGATCCGAAAGAACGCAAAACACACACCGAACAGCATCAGTCCGAGGACTATATATGCCAGACGGTATCGTATGCTGATCTTTCCCTTTTCATTAAGCTCAGGCCGGTTGAAGAAATCCCCGAGCTTTGATTTTCTGCCAAGCAGCTTGTGAACATAGTATCCGATCGAGATAAAACCGCACACAAGGACCGGGCGGAGAATGACCGTTAAAAGATCATGCATTCTCATGGCAAACGGCGTATTGTACTCCATAGTTCCAAGTAAATATGCAAGAACATATACTATCGCATTAGACAAAACGACAACTACAATAAACGGGATATGCTCCCTTATCCTTCTTCTAAGATATATGAACAGCAATTCCCCGAAATACAGTGCAGGCAGGAACCACAGCACGTTCATCCCATAGCATGACAGAACATACCATATGTTAAGATACAGAGTCTGTGGCGCGATCTCGCCTTTTATGAGAGATACGACAACAACGAGCAGATAGAAAAATGAAAACCAGAAATACGGGATCATTATCCCTCTGAACCTGTTCTTTGCGATATCCTTAAACGGCCTGGTATCATCATTTTTCATTGCCTGGATAATACCCGACACGATAAAGAACATGGGCATATGAAATGAAAAAATATAAACGCACAGCGGCTGGATATACGGAGAAAACGTAAATATCGAGTCTCCCTGCAGATGCCCGATCAGAACGAGTATCATACCAAGGCCCTTGGTCATATCAAGATAATCAAGCCTTTTTGTTTTATCCGACATACTTAACTCCCGGCGCGCTTTTTTCCGATCACAAACGGAAACCACCTGTTTATAACTTCGATCACGACGAATGACAGCACAAACACCGTGATCACCACGACCGCAATGAACACATAATGTTTGGCGTGTTTAACGAACGTATCCACGACCCACGCAAGTCTTAACCCTGCATATAAGAAATAATAATTGATATGGCAGGCCATGACAATGAGAGAATTTTTCCCGAAGTACGTGATCAGTTTTACCGGAGGGACTGCCTTCATTATCAGTATCATTCCGAAACATCCCGTAAAAGCACCGGCAAAATACAGCAAAAGGCTGTTGCAGATAATGTTTCGAAGATCCACGCAGCCGTTCATATTTGAAAGAAGTACATTGATCACAAGAAGGATACATCCTGCCGCAAACAAAGCAGGCCGCGAAGACAGATGCATCCTGTCAAACAGGACCTTCGCATAGTATCCGTATCCGACGAAGCACTGGGCAATGGCAGCTCGCAGGAATATATATATTATCTTGAACAATGAAGTGATCGGGATTGAATCTTCATTTGCCATATACGGCACTGCCAGTTGCACTCTTATCAGGTATGCTGCCACGGCGATCACGATAAGGAGCCATGACAGTATCCTGTCGGGCAGCTTTTTTTTAAGGAACAGGAATCCCACCGATGCAAGGAACAGCGCCGGCAGGAACCACAGAACACTCATCCCGTAAAATGTTGCCGAATCGATGATGTCAACGATGAACGTTCTGAAATCGATATTGTGAACAACCTTAAGATTCCCTATGTCTATTATGAAATATGAAAGTGAAAACCACAGATACGGTATGATGATCCCACGGACCCTCTTTGCAACCGACTCGCGAAGATCCCGCGAAGGTTCATTTTTTACCGCCATCAGTATTCCCGACACTATAAAGAAAAGCGGCATATGAAAAGAAGATATCCACACACGCGTTCCCGTAGAGATATCCTCCATGTGCCCAAGGACAACCAGAAAGATACCTATGCCCTTTACCATATCAAGATGATCAAGTCGTTTTGAAGTATTCATGTTCAGAAATATATGGATCTTACATATTGATGATTTACATTATCATATATAAACAGGATATTTCCGTAGAATTCTGTATATTCCTTGTCATTGATGAACAGTGACACCATATGATCGTTTTTATTATACCAGTCCTTCATAAGGAACGCATTATCCCCCGACTTATATACCAGCCGGATCTCGCTCTGGTCCGGATCTCCCGCAACCGGTTCTCCGTTTTCTATGATAACACCCTTGTCTTCATTGATCCCGAATATAATATATCCCTGTGAAGCAAGATTCATGACCTCTGCGGCATTTTCAGACCGGCTGATAAGAAGGTCCTGCCTTTCATAATTCTGATATGTTGCATCCCAATCCCATGAAACATATCGGCTGTCTCCGCGTCTGTCCGGTATATCATACTTTTCCTTCAGTATCTTACCGAAGTAATCCGAAAACTTATAATTCCCGGTATAACCCAAATGGTTTCCTACTGACATATCCTTGGAATAATCCATATCGAACTCATCATATTTCAGATTAAAATCAATATGCTCCACTCCCTCTGAGTCTGCTATCTGCCATATGGAATTGATTATCTGCTGTTCTTCTTCAACTGCATCACATGGAGATGCAAACAGAATGATCGGTATATCCTCGCTCTTTGCAAGTTGTATTATCTTACGGATATATTCCTCCGCTTTTTCCGAAACAGGCTCTGTATCGGTAACTCCGCTTATATCGGGAGTCTCCATTTCCACGATCTTACTTCTCGGATCAAATCCCTTATATCTGGCCGTATTCCTTATGTTCGTAAAATCATTTTCGTTAAGATCGTTGTACCTTCCATGCATCACATTAAACGGATTGAGCCTTGTGCGATAAGATTCTTCCGTCTCGGAATTCGCGCGAAGCTGCTCTGTTCTGTTACTGTTCCACTTCATTCCGTATGAATTATCCGATGCCCATTCATCACTTTGGCACAAAATAGAAGGATACATCGCAGCAACCGAAGCCTCATAGCATATGACTTTCGGCCTCTGTGTCTTAAGTGCCTCTTTCAGCTGATAATACGACACCCATGCCGGTGCTTCAGCGCCGCCGAGATCGAAAGATGCGATCCCGTGATTTTCCCATAATACACCTGTGGCGATATCACAATATACCTTCGAGCTTCCGACAAACAGCACATCTATCGAATTCTCGGGCTGTTTATAAAAAGCATCAAACTGGTTGATCCCGTCCTCACTTTTGAGCACAAGTATCTTTGACAGCATAAAAAGGATACCAGCTGCCGTCGCTGCTATGATAAGTCCTTTTATGAAATTGATGATCCCGGTTTTCTTATCCATATCAGAATTTTCCGTATATAAAATCAGCGGCATTAAACTCCGTGCCGTAATATCCGTACACGATTATCATTGTAAACAGGACCGCAAACATGAGCAGCCTTACAACAAAATTCTGTTCTTTTATGAAATCCCTGACATCTCTCTTTTGAGATATATAGGATACGATGAACAGCAGTATCAGGCCGAATACGAGTATTCCCCATTCCCTGCGGTCAAGCCCCATATTGAAAAAACTCTCGTTAAAGAATATCCATGGATTGAATCTGAAAAACGCCATCTTCCACATCTTAAAACCGTCTGCCAGCGTTTCCGCGCGGAAGAATGACAGGCCGAATATGAACAGACAGAACGTCCGTATCCGCAGGAACAGCGTATAACTCGCACACTCCGTATTGATGTGGAGCACTCTTACGAGCCACGCAAAAACCGGCGAAAGAATCTCGCCGAGAACGATGACGAGCCACATATACAGCCCGACACCGAATATGTAATTCCATCCGCCGCCATGCCACAGACCGATAAGGAACCATGATATCAGAAGGCTTAAATACAGCGGAAGATTGAACTTTTTCTCATATCCTTTGCCCAAATGACTTTTACACCATTTACGCATGTTCTTGAAGCCCTTACTCCTCTGCACGGGATAGAGCACGTAGTCTCTCAGGAACGCACCGAGCGTGATATGCCATCTTCTCCAGAACTCCGACAGATTGACCGAATAGAACGGTGTGTCAAAGTTCTCCGGAAGCGTTATCCCCAGAACCTCAGAACAGCCCAATACTATATCCATAAGACCCGAAAAATCAGTATACAGCTGCATCGCAAACATTGCAGCAGCCGCAAAGATATAGAGTCCGTTATAAACCTCATAGTGATCATATATCCTTGTTACAATGACCGCGAGGCGTTCGGAAATGACCATCTTCTTGAACAGTCCCCACAGGACTCTTTCCATTCCGCGTACGCATCTGTCATAAGAAAATCGGTGCTTCTCGCCCCACAGACTGTTTTCCATCTGCTCAAATGTCACTATCGGCCCTGATGTCATAAGAGGAAAATACGATGCAAAGAGCAGCGTTTTGCCGGGGTTTTTGGGCGCCTTGCTCTTACCCCAGTAAACATCCGTGATATATGCGATTATGATAAGTGCGAAATAAGAGATCCTCTCAGGACAGTTTTCTGAAGTAAAATAAACGATATTATTACAGACAGAATTGGTCAGATCTGCGTTAAAAAGATTGCCCGCTCCAAGGATAATAAGATATAGGAATTTTGAGTATTTAAATAAGATAAGAGCTGTTACATCAAATATCAGAACTGCTTTATATACCGCCTTACGTTTCGGGCTGTCCTCCCCCATGAACTGTGATCCGAGCCAGCTTATCAGAATGATCCCGAAAAAGAACCCCAATCCGATCATCGAGTAAGACATCTGTGTATAATAAAAAACCAGGCTTGATATTAGGAGCCATACCCACTGAATACGGGCAGGCAACAG